>NZ_CADCTE010000089.1 GCF_902805515.1 uncultured Arthrobacter sp.
TCCGGAGCCCCGGCGGGAGTATGGAAAGCCCCGGGAGGACCGCGTGGATTCCGGGGAGGGCATGCGCAGGGCGCCGGCCCGAAAGCCGGCGCCCCGTGTCAGCGGTCCCCGCTAGCTGTACTGCCCAAAGACGTTGGTTGATGTGTGAGGACGCGTTGTAGGTTCTGGACGCGGGGAGGACCTCCGATCGAGAGTGGAGCTGTCTAGGTTCCGGTGTCGATCAGGAGGTCCTCGTGTCTCACGCTAATGCTGCTCTGAGCCCGATTCAACGGTTGCGGATTGCTAGACTCATCGTCGATGACCGGTGGCCGGTGGCGCACGCGGCGGCGTTCTTCCATGTGTCCTGGCCGACCGCAAAGCGGTGGGCCGACCGGTACGCGGCGATGGGCCGCGAAGGCATGGCCGACCGGTCCTCGCGCCCGCACCACAGCCCCACGAAGACACCACCGGCGGTGGTGCGGAAGGTGGTGCATCTGCGGTGGAAAAAGCGCCTCGGACCGGTCGGTATCGGAGCCCGTCTCGGGATGGCGGCCTCCACGGTCCACGCGGTGCTCACCCGGTGCCGGCTGAACCGGCTGCACCACGTCGATGTCCGCACCGGGGAACCGATACGACGGTATGAACACGAGAAGCCCGGGGATCTGATCCACGTCGATGTGAAGAAGCTCGGGAACATCCCCGACGGCGGCGGCTGGCGGTACGTCGGCAAGCAACAAGGCGGCCGGAACCGGGCCGGCACCCCGGATAAGGCCCGCAGCAAACACCGCGGCCCGCTGATGGGAACCGCGTTCGTGCACACCGTCATCGATGATCATTCCCGCCTGGCCTACGCCGAGATCCACGACGATGAGACGGCCGCCACCGCGGTCGGTGTCCTGCAACGGGCTGTGTCTTGGTTCGCGGCCCGGGGAGTCAGCGTCCACCGGGTCCTGTCCGACAACGGCTCGGCCTACAAATCGCATCTCTGGGCCAAGAGCTGCGCCGGCCTTGGCATCAAAGCCAAAAAGACCAGGCCCTACCGGCCGCAGACCAACGGGAAGATCGAGCGCTTCCACCGAACCCTCGCCGATGGTTGGGCCTTCAGCCGCCGTTACACCAGCGAATCAGCCCGCCGGGCAGCACTGCCGGCATGGCTCCACGAATACAATCACCACAGGCCCCACACAGCCATCGGAGGCAAACCACCCATCACCCGGCTAACCAACCTCCCTGGGCAGTACAGCTAGCTGAGCGAGTACTGCAGCAGGAATCCGTCGATAGCCGCGGGCGCGAAGACCTTCCGCATCACCAGGGTGGTGAGCCCCTCAAGGGCGGCATCGTCGCCCGCCGCTCCGCCTTCGACGGTGAGGCCCTCGGCGATCCGTCCGACGACATCGGAAAGCACCCGCTCCCGCACCTGGTCGACGAATGCGGGGAGCACCCCGATGGTGCCTCCGAGGACCAGCCGGTCGGGGTTGATGGTGGTGACGGTGGTCGCCAGTGCCCGGCCCATGACGTCGGCGGCCGCCGTCAGCGCGTCAATCACCACCGGTTCGTCCCTCCGGGCGGCGGCGCTGATCTCCGGGAGGGTGGGGTAGCCGGCCGGACCGAGCTTCAGGCCCAGGGAACGCCCCGAACTGAAGGTGGCAAGGCAGCCGTGCCGGCCGCAGCTGCACACCGGTCCGTTGGGGGCGACGCGGATATGGCCGATGTCGCCCGCTGCGCCGTGGGCGCCGTGAAGGATCGAGCCGTCCACAACGATTCCGCAGCCGATGCCGGTGGCGACCTTGACGTAGACGAGGGTTTCGGCGTCGGTCCCGCGTTCGCCCAGCGCCGCGGTGCGTGCGTCGTTCTCGATGACGAGGGGCACCGGCCAGCGCCCGGAGATGGCGGCGACGACGGCGTCCGGCGGCCAGCCGGGGATCGTCGTCGAGTGGACCACGTGACCGGTGGCCGCCTCGACCGGGGAGGGCAGGCTCACCCCCACGCCGGTGAGGATTTCTGAGGTTTCCTGCTCCAGCAGTTCGGCCCCGGCCGCCAGCAGCGGCCCCAGGACGGTGTCGGCGGGTGCGGAGATCCGGTGGGCCAGCGTACAGGTGCGCAGCTGCCGGCCCGCGGTGTCGGTGACGCTGACCGTGGCGTGGGTCTGGCCGAGGGCGAAGGCGAGGATGACGCGTCCCCGGTCGTCGAACCGGATCTTGCGGGAGCGGCGCCCGCCGGTGGCCTCGAGCGGTTCGGCCTCGTAGACCAGGCCGCGGCGCACCAGGGCATCGAGGCGTTCGTAAAGGGTGGCACGGGACATGCCGGTGGCCGCCAGCAGCTGCTGGCGGGACAGGCCGCCGGTGGAACGGATCAGGTCAAGGAGGCTGCCGTGGGAGGCGGCCCCACCCAGCCCTGCTGGCACACGCTCAACAGCCATTTCCGTCCCCTCCTGTTCGGTCGTCCAGCCTACCGCAGGCCGATCGGCCCTCCGGCTCCGCGCCGGGTCAGGCCGCGGGGAACCAGTCGTCGGCGATCCGGTGGCCGAGGGTACCCAGTAGGGCGTCGGCGTTGCGGATAGATTTCCGCAGGTCCTGCTCCAGTTCGGTCAGTGCGTAGGCGCGGGCGATTCCGAGTCCCTGCAATTCCTCGGTGGTGAGGGTCCGCCGTCCGCAGACCGCGGCGACGGGCAGGCCGCGCGCCAGGGCGGCACGGGCCACCCCAGCCGGAGCCTTGCCGCTGAGGGTCTGGGCGTCGAGGGAGCCTTCACCGGTGATCACCAGGTCACCCTCCCCAAGCCCGTCGAGTGCGTCGGCGAACCCGACGAGTTCGAGGACGACGTCGACTCCGGGTCGGGTGGTGGCCTCAAGGACCGCCAGCGCGGCAAAGCCGAGCCCTCCGGCGGCCCCGGCCCCGGGCGCCTCGCTGACGTTAGGGTCGGACCCGCAGGCACGGTGAACGGCGTCGGCGTAGTGCCGGAGCCCGTCCTCGAGCGCGGCGATGTCGGCGGGCGAGGCGCCCTTTTGCGGACCGTACACCGCTGCCGCGCCCCGGGGCCCGAGGAGGGGATTGTCGACGTCGGTTGCGAGGATCACCTGGCAGGTGGCGAGCCGGGCGTCGAGCGTCGTGAAGTCGAGCCGGCCCAGGTCGGCCAGGGCCCCGCCGCCGCGGCCGAGTGCACGGCCGCGGCGGTTGACGGCGAGGGCGCCGAGCGCCTCAAGGAAGCCAAGGCCCCCGTCGGTAGAGGCGCTGCCGCCGACCCCGAGGATGATCCGGCTGGCGCCGGCGTCGAGGGCGGCCCGCACCAGCTCGCCGGTGCCGTAAGTCGTAGCGGCCAGCGGGGAGGGTACTCCACCGGGCAGTTTGTCGAGCCCCGAGGCCTGGGCCATCTCGACGACGGCGGTGGCCGTCTCCTCCTGCCAGGCGAAGGCAGCGGCCAGCCGTTGCCCGGTGGGGCCGGTGACCATCACCTCCCGCCGGGCGTAACCCGCACCGACGGCGGCATCGAGGGTTCCGTCCCCGCCGTCAGCGATGGGCATGCGCACCACCCGCAGGTCCGGGCGGTGCGCCGTCAGGCCGCGGCCGACGGCGGCGCACACACCGGGGGCGCCTAGGGAGCCCTTGAACTTGTCGCTGGCGACGAGGACGGTCCTCATGACGGAGTATCCGGAGCTGCTCCGCCGGGTGCACCGATCCATTCGAGGGCCGCCGCGGCCGTCCACGCCTGGGCGAAGCTGCCCAGCGGCGTCCCGGTCAGGGGATCGTAGTATTCGGCAAACTTCAGGTCCGAGATCTGGTCCAGGGAGGCCGAGCGCAGGCTTCCATAGAGGTGTTCCTGGCCGTCGCGGGCGCTGGCCCAGCCCAGGAGCAGGTTGAGGAAGGGCCAGACCGGTCCGCGCCAGTAGGTGCGGGGGCGGAATGCCGTGCTCGAGGGAGAGGTGGAGGGCGGCAGCGGGAACCGCAGGTCCGGGTGGCCCATCCAGTGCGGTCCCCGGAGCAGGTCGCGCTGGCGCTCGAGGAGGCCGGGGTCGCCGCCGGCCACCAGCGGTGCGAAACCGGAGACCGTGTCGGTGGAGATCCACTCGCCCGCCAGCACGTCGTAGTCACGGGCCAGGCCGGTGGCGGGATCGACCGTTGAGGCCACTCCGGCACGGAACCGTTCGGCCAGCTCCCGGAGCTCGGCGGCCTCCCCGGTGCGGCCGAGTTCGTCCCCGAGCCCGGCAAGCACCTCACTCGAAGCGGCCATAATGCCCGAGAAGAACACGTCGCGGACCCGGAAGTCGACGGTGTCGCGGACCGCGTCGTCGTCGAACCGGACCGAGGCCATCTGCTGGACGAGCCAGAGGTACTTGGTGTACTCGGCGTCGTCGGGGCGCTCGCTGGCATGGGCGACGTGCAGGGTGTCCCGGCGCGTGAACGGCTCGACCTCCCCGGGGACGACCCGGGAGTACGGTCCGTCCCAGCGCGGGGAATTGTCGAAGCCCGATTCCCAGCCGTGGTGGATCTCCACGAGACCCACGCCGTCGGGGTCCCGGACGGTGGCCAGCCAGCGGTGCCAGGCGAGCCAGCCGTCGAAGGACTCGGCAAGGAAGGCCTCGGCGGCCTGCTGGTCACTTCCGCCGTTCTCGCGGGCGCGGTCAAGGATGTGCCGCAGGGCGATCGCGTGGACCGGCGGCTGGCAGATTCCGCTGCTCCGGGTCCCCAGGGGCAGCGCCGCGGCGTTGGCGGTTCCCCAGCGGTCGAACCCGGGGAAGTAGCCGGTGTCGTCGTCGGTGAAGACAATGTGGGGGATCATGCCGGTTGACCACTGGGCGGCCAGGAGCGTGCGGAGCTCGGTGATGGCGCGGGGAACGCTGACCCGGGCCAGGCCGATGGAGATGAAGGCCGCATCCCAGCTCCACATGTGCGGGTAGAGGTTGGGCGCGGCCGTGGTCATGGTGCCCAGGTCGTTCACGCGCAGGACTTCGATGGCGGCGGCGCGCAGCTCTGCCGTGCTGAGGGTTTCGGTGATCATCGTGCCACCAGCGCCATGGCGGTTTCGCTGTCGTAGAAGCGCATGCTGTTCGGGGAAAAGGTCAGCCAGATCGTGGCGCCGGGGGAGGTGCGGAAGGTCGGCGGTGCCTGGACCTTGATGGTCTGGCCCTCCACTTCCACCGTGAGCAGGATCGAGGAACCCATCGGTTCGACCACCAGGACCGTTCCCGGGACGTCTCCTGAGGAGCGCTGGGTGTCGACGGCGACGTTTTCGGCGCGGACCCCCAGCAGGACGTCGGTGCTCGAGTAGGACTGCAGCAGGGACGGGGCGCGCAGGCGCTGGTCCCCAACGATCAGTGCGCCGCCGTCACCGGAGACCGCCGCCTTGATGAAGTTCATCGGCGGCGAGCCGATGAAGCCGCCCACGAACCGGTCGGCCGGTGCGTCGTAGACATCGAGCGGATCACCCAGCTGGGCGATCTGTCCCTTCCGCATAACGGCCACGCGGTCACCCAGGGAAAGTGCCTCGCTCTGGTCATGCGTGACGTACACGGTCGTCGTCTTGAGATCCTTGACGATTTTCTTCAGCTCCGATCGGAAGTTGAGACGCAGCAGGGCGTCGAGGTTGGAAAGGGGTTCGTCCATGAGGAGGACGTCGGCGTCCATCACGATGGCGCGGGCGACGGCGACGCGCTGACGCTGACCGCCGGAGAGCTGGGCGGGCAGGCGGTCCAGGTAGGGGCCGAGCTGCAGCAGGTCGGCGGCCCAGGCGACCTTCCGATCGATTTCCTCCTTCGGCTTCTTCGCCATGGAGAGTCCGAAGCCGATGTTGTAGCGGACCTTGCGGTGGGGGAAGACAGCGTAGGACTGGAACACCATCGACATGTTGCGCTTATTCGGCGGGAGGTAGGTGACGTCCTTGCCGCCGACGGCGATGGATCCGCTGTCGGGCAGTTCGAGTCCGGCGAGCATGCGCAGGAGCGTGGTCTTGCCGCAGCCCGAGGGGCCGAGCAGGACGGTGAAGTCGCCGTCGGCGATGTCGAGCGAGACGTCGTCGGTGGCCCGCTCGGTGCCGCCGGGATAGGTCTTGACGAGGTGGGAGATGGTGATATCCGCCATGATCGGCTCCTTCGAAGGTAGAGGAAAGCGTTGGGGGTGCGCGGGTCAGCGGATGGTCGAGCCCCACATATTGGTCAGGTAGCGGCGCATGAATGCGATGAAGATGATCGACGGGATCACCAGGGCGAAGCCTCCGGCGAACCGGTAGGCCAGGGGTGAATCGGCGAGCGAGGTGAGGACCTGCGCCGGGAGGGTCCGGTGGTCGAGGGTGAGGATCGAGGCGCCGAGCACCTCGTTCCAGGACATCACGAAGGTGAAGATGGAGGCCGCCGCGAGTCCGGGCAGGGCCATCGGCATGACCACCTTGAGGAAGGCTCCGGCCGGGGTGCACCCGAACACGCGGGCCGCCTCTTCGACGTCGATGGGGACGCTGAGGAAGACGCTCGCGGAGATGAGGATGGTGGTGGGCAGGGCCAGGGCCGTGTGGAGCAGGATCACCGCGTACGTCGTGTCGTACAGGTCGACGGTGAGGAAGAGCCGGGCCAACGGTACGGAGAGCACCACGATGGGCAGGGCGCGGGTGAACAGGAGGAACAGCTGGTAGGGCTCCTTGGCCGGGAAGGCGAACCGGGCGAGGGCATAGCCGGCCGGGATGCCGATCAGCGCGGAAATGAGCAGCGTGCCGATGCCGACGATCAGTGAGTTGCCGAACGCCCCGAGGATGCCGGTCGAGCCGAGGAACGCTCCGAGGGTCTCGAAGGACAGGTTTGTGGGCAGCAGGCTCAGGGGGAAGTCGTTGAGGGACTCCCGGGTGGAGAGTGCGGCCAGGGAGATCAGGTAGATCGGCACCAGCATGAACAGCGAGATGACGATGCAGGCGGCCTGGAGCAGCGCCCGGTCGCGGCGCAGCCGCTTCAGCGGGGCGGTGTCTACCTCGGGCTGGGGTGCGAGGGGTTTCGTTTGCGTCGTCGTCATCGGGTGCCTTCCTGCCCTTTGTCGCGGAGTGCCCGCAGGTAGAAAACGGAGATCAGCATCGAGGCCACGAGGATGACCAGTGCGAGGGCGGCCGCCACATTGGGGTTCTGCAGGGCGGTGTACCAACGGTAGGTTTCGCCGACGACGAGCGGGAAGTTCTGGCCGGTGAGTGCCTGGGCGACGGCGAAGGTCTGGAACGCCAGGATGGTGCGCAGGATCAGTGCCACCTGGAGGCTCGGTTTGAGCAGGGGAAGGGTGACGTGGCGCAGCCGCTGCCAAAAGGTGGCGCCGAAGACCTGTGCCGCTTCGTCGTAGTCCTTGGGGATGCCCTGCAGACCGGAGACCACGATGACGAGCACCAGCGACGTCGAACGCCACACCTCGGCGACGAGGACGCAGAGGAACAGGGTGGCGGGGTTGTCGTAGGCGAGCCAGGGGATGGAATCGAGGCCCAGGGAGGTCAGCACGGAGTTGAGGTAGCCGCGGTCGTTGAAGATCGAGAGCCAGACGAGGCCGGCGGCCAGGTCACTCAGGGCCAGCGGAATGGCCCAGACGAAGAAGTGGACCTTGTTCAGGCGAGGGTTGGACCGCAGGAGCAAAGCCATGGTGATGGCAAAGACAAACTGAAGCGGGATCATCACCGCGATCAGCAGCAGGGTGTTGCGGACTGCGGGCCAGAAGTAGGGGTCCTCGACCATGCGGGTGATGTAGTCCAGGGTGAAGCCTTCATCACCGCGGAAGGCCTGGAGCACGCCCTGGATGACGGGCCAGCCGAGAAGGAGTGCCATGAAGACGATCGACGGTGCGATCAGCAGGACCGCCGGGGGGATGCGGCGGGGACGGGCGGGCGTGTCCAGTTGGACCGGGGCCGGGGGTGAATCGACTGTCATTACGCTACCTCGCACTTCTGGCCGGGTGAGACAGGGTCGGGGGCCCAGCACGGAACGTCCAGGTCCTTGAGGATGGTGTTGAGCTGTTTGGCCTGGTCATCCAGGGTTGACTGGACGGCCGAACCGTTGAGGCAGATCTCCTGGAAGCAGTTCTTGAAGATCTGCGAGACCTCGCCCTCCTTCGCGCCGAGGCCCACCGGAGGAAGGGCGAGGCGTGCGTCGGCCGATTCCTGCTGGAGCTTCACCGCAGCGGCCTCGAGGGCGATCGCTCCGGCGAGGTCGGTGGGGAGTTCCGTCTGGACCACCGGGAAAAACGCGTTGCTGCGCAGGGTTTCGATCTGCGTTTTCGGTTTGGCGAGGCCGCGGATGGCCTGTTCGGCCCGGTCGCGCTCGAGGCCGTTCTTGGGAAGGGCGACGCCGGCGACGATCAGCATGTAGCCGCGGCCCTTCGGTCCGCGAGGGGAGGGAACCATGAGCCATTCATCGGGATTGTCGGCCGGGGCGTCGATGAGCCGGGCGACGTGGTCCCAGGCGACGAGGACCTCGCCGCGGGCCAGTGGTTCCTGCATGGCGTCGAAGTTGGTCGAGGCCGGGGCAGAGGCGTCCCAGAGGTCCCTCATGTACTCCCAGGCGGTCACTGCGTCCTCATTGCGGAACGTAGTGATCTGGCCGCCGGTGAAGCTCGGCAGCAGGAAGCCCTGGTAGAAGCGGTGGTGGAGTCCCTTGGGGCCGGCCGGCAGGCCGAAGACGGGGCGTCCGGCACCCTTCTTGGCAGCCTGTGCCCATTTCAGGAAGTCCTCGTAGGTGAGGTCGTTGACGTCGACGCCGTTGGGAAGCCACTGGAGTGCTTTCTTGTTCACGGCGACCACGTAGGTTGCCTGCATCCACGGAACGTACTTGGAAGTGGAGCCACCGACCTTGGTCAGTTCAAGGATTTCCTGGTTGTAGCCGCTGCCGGAGAGATCGTTGAGGAGCTGGTCGACGTCCTCGAGGGAATCGGCGAGTGGGGCGAGGTCGCCGTGGAGTCCGCCTAGGAGTGCGGTGCGGACGCTGCCGGCCTGGGACTGGGTCTGCACGGTGGAGGTGAAGACCCCTGGGTCGACCGAGTTGTAGGCAACGGGAACGTTGAGGGTTTTCTTGAGGACGTCTTCGTAGCGCTGCTTTTCCTCGACCGGGGTGAACTGGGTGGAGAGGAAGCCGACGGTTCCCTTGGCGGCTGAGGCGCCGCTGGTGTCGAAGCCTGCACAGGAGGCGAGGAAAGGAACTGAGAGGGCCGCGCCGAGTCCTCCAAGGAGGGCGCTGCGTCGTGAGACGGAGCGCTGCAGGAGTTGGGGAGGGGTGTTTTTCACTGGTGCTCCGATCGAGAGTGCTCCGTTGCAGCTTCCGTCTAAGACTCAGACAAAAGGTGCCATGTGTCAAGTGCCACAAGGAAAAGCCTGGTCAAGCCGGGGCTCACGCAGGGCTTTCAGGTGGCACCGGTCGGGCTCGCATCAGCGGCGGATTGGGGGCCTTCGGTGTTATCGGGGTAGGAGATTAGCTGGGCGGCCACGAGGTGTGGGATCAGCTGGGCGGCCGCGAGGTGTGGGATCGGCCGGGCGGCGGCGGGGTGTGGGATCGGGCTGGGTGGCCGCGAGGTGTGGGATCGGCCGGGCGGCGGCGGGGTGGGAGATTGACCGCGCGGCGGCGGGGTTGGAGATCGGCCGGGTGGCGGTGAGGTGGGAGACCAGCGGGCGGGCCGCTGCGTGCTAATCGGTTGCCGGAGCAGCCGGGTGAAGTCCAGCGCCACGTGCGCCAATCTGGTGGACGCTCATTCCAGATGGAGTTCGGGGGTTGTTTTGGGGGGTCCGGTGGTCCAGTAGCCGTTGCGGCGGGGTTTTTGTTGGGGGTCGATCGAGTGGGGTGGGCGGAACCAGGGGATGCCGTGGCGGGAGTGCACGGTCCAGGTTCCGTCGTGGATGCGGTGGTGGTGGTGGGAGCACAGCAGCACCCCGTCGGTGAGGGTGGTGGTGCCGCCGTGTTCCCAGGGGGTGATGTGGTGGGCCTCGCACCAGGTGGCCGGGATGGTGCAGCCGGGGAAGGCGCAGCCCTTGTCGCGGGCGACCAGGGCCCGGCGCAGGTGGGGTGGGAACAGCCGCTGGGCGCGGCCGAGGTCCAGGACCTGGCCCTTGCCGCCCAGGACCAGGGGGATCAGGTCCGCGTCGCAGGCGAGCCGGCGGATGCTGCTCGCGGGGAGCTGCCCGGCGAAGACCGCGTCCCCGGCCCGGTTCAGTTCGCCCAGCAGGGTGCGGTGGTCGATGGTGACCATGATCTGGGGGCGGTGCCCGCCGGCGGCGGGCAGGCCGTCGCCGGCCAGGGCGATCCGGCAGGCGCCCACCAGGGCCTCCAGCAGCTGCTGCGCCCTCGTGGGCCGCTCCCCCCGGCCGAAGGCTGGGTCCTCCCCGGATGCCGGGTCGTCCGCGCCCCCGCCTGCGATGCCCTGCCCTTCAACGTCCCGGTCTTCCCTGTTCCGGTCTTCGGTGTCCCGGGCGTCGGCCGCGGGGTCCTGCACCGCCTGGTCCCCGCCGGGGGCGCCGGCGGTTCCATTGCCGGCGGTCCCATTGCCGGCCGCACCGGGGCCGGGGAGGCGGGGGTTGGTGGCGGTGTTCATCACCGTGGCGAGGTGTTCGAACTGCTCATCGGTGGCCCCGATCTCCAGCAGGTGCAGCCCGTGGCGGCGCCCGCGCAGGAACACCCCCTGCCGGGCCCGCAGCAGCTTCTCCGAGGGCTCCTGACCGTCCTGGTCCAGGGTGTTCTCCCAGCGGCGGGCCACCGCGCGCAGAATGTCCTCATCGCCCTCACCGGCCTGGCTGGTGAGGTGGGCCTCCATCGCCTCCACAGCCGGAGGCCCGGCGACGGGCCGCACCCTGTCGATGGCGTCGCGGATCAGGGACGCGGCCCGCCCGCTGACCTTCCCGGCGGCGCAGGCCGCACCGAGGACCTCCAGCGGCGCCGGCACCTCCTGCCCGGCCCCGGGGGCCGGCGGCAGGGTGGCCGCGGCCAGGCGCAGCCGCCGGTTCGCCTCGGCCCGGCTGATCCGCAGCCGGGCCCGCAGGTAGTCCGCGGTACCGCGGAACTCCGACCGGACACCATCACCAGGCGAAGCCACCCCGGGAGCGGCCCACCGCCCCTCGCTGGAAGCAGGCCACTGCCCGCCGTCGGGAGCGGGCCGGCGCCCGTCACCGGGAACGGCCCACTCCCCGTCCCCGGGAGCGGGCCGGTGGTCTTCCCCACGGTAGGCCAGCTGGTGTTGGTCGGCGGCGTGGGCGCCCAGGACCTGCAGA
>NZ_CADCTE010000090.1 GCF_902805515.1 uncultured Arthrobacter sp.
AACCCGGCCGCCGATGGGGTGCTGACGACTCGCGGTCCGGTGTGCTTCCGCTGAGGCCAGCGCAACCGCTTCCCTGGCGGGCCCGGTCACGGGCAATCAAGGATCTTCGGGGCCCCCGCGGTCACTGTCCCGGTCCTTTCTCGGAACAGTGACCACGAACCAAATGATGCCCAGGTAGAACAAGGTGCCCACAACCACGGCCGGTACCGGGCCGAAGACGGCGTCCACCAGCAGGGCGATCGGCGGAGGGAAAACCAGGAGAAGCAGGCGCCCTGTGCTCAGTTCACGGCCGGTGATGTTCCAGTTCCGCTTACGTCCGTTGGGCTCCCGCATCTCTGGAGACTACAGTCCGCCGGACCCGCCCGCTGCGACAGGGCCCGAGAAAACGCCGCGGGGATCGTACGCTGAGCTCACTCCGGCGAGTCGGGCGCGGATGTCGGCAGGCCAGGAGCGCACGGCTGCCTCGCCCGCAGGCTTCGCCTGGAAATTGATCATCGTCTCGTCCGACAGCCAGGGAGCGAGACGGCCGGTGATACCCTCCATCACCCGGGGAAGGACCGATTCGAACAGACCCGGATCGGGAACCCCGGCCAGCAGGAGCGAGTAATCCGAGCTGCGTCCGCCAACTGCGCTGCCCCCGGGTACGTCGCGGCGGGTGGCGCCGCCGAGATGGCGGACCTCGGCCGCTACCACCGGGACGTCCACATCGGGGCCAACGGTTGCGAGGAGCGCCGCAGCGAAACCGGCGTCGGCGTGGGTCAGCAACCGCTGGACATTGCCGTCCCAGAGGGGGATGGGGTCGGTCGGGTCGTTGTGGATCGAGCCGATGTCTGCGGCTGCCATCTCACCGACAGCGTCGATGAGCGCCGGTGCGACGCCACACAGCGGAGCGAGCAGGCGCTGGCCCTCCGACGAGTCGCCGACATACGCCACCCTGAGGTGCAGTGCGGTCTTCCCGCGAAGGGGTTCCGGGATGAACTCAAGCGGGGGGAATCTGACGATAGCCACAGATGACGTAAGGGCCTCCGGCACGGTCTTCGTCCATTCAAGCCACGCCGTGAACACCGTTCCGACATGCTCGGGGTCGAAAAACATCGAACCGCCATAGAGGGTTTCCAGAGGCACGAGTTCGAGTTCCATGGCAGTGACGACGCCGAGGCCGCCCTTGCCGCCGCGCAGCGCCCAGAAGAGGTCGGGGGAGTGTGTGGCATCGGCATGGACAAGGTCGCCCTCGGCCGTGATGACACGGAAGGAACGGACCCAGTCGGAGGACATTCCAAAGGTGCGGGCGAGGGGCCCGACGCCTCCGCCGAGGACGTAGCCGATTGCTCCGACGCCGGTTGACGATCCAACGACGGGAGCCAGTCCGTGCTTGGCCGCGGCGGTAACGACGTCGCTGACTCGGTGGCCGGCCGCGACCGTGGCTGTCCGCGCCTCGGCGTCCACAGCCACCTCGCCCGCCAGCCTGGAGGTCGTCAGCATGAGCCCTTCGGTCACATTGACATAGGATCCGTGGCCCGTGGCGAAGACGGTCAGGGGCAGGGAGTTCTCCGTGGCGAAGCGGACGGCGGCCGCCACGTCGGCCTCTGACTCGGCTCCGACGACGAGGTCCGGATCGTGTGTGACGAGCACATTGTAGGCGGCGACCTCCGCGGCCAGGGCGTCGTCACCGCGTGCGAATACCGGACCGGAGATGAGAGTTCGCAGTTCATTGAGCTGGTGGGCTGATACTTCTGCCATGGGGGGCCTTTCAGGGATACGGGGGAATCTTCGGGGTGGAGCGTTCGGATGAGCAACGGTCGCCGGCCACCTGAGTGGCCGTCCGTCCGCGGAAGTAGCTGGACCTGGACGGCGGGTCCGGATGTCCAGACGGGCCCCATCGGACGGCTGCCATGAGGCGCCATAACGGTTTTGGGTTTGGAGGGTCCTGCGGACCCGGCTTGGCTCGGGCGCAACGGTCCCGCAAATTTTTGGCTACATGTTCAATTATACGGATAGTTTCCATGGAAGGTTCAATGGAGCCGGAAGTCGCCCAGCCGAGCAGTGAAAGCCGGGAGCGGGGAGGATGCAGGAGCAGGGGATGGGGCACCTGTCCGCTGCGGCCCGAGCCGATGAGCGGCCAGTTTCGGGGCCCAGAATGCGGGCCCAGAACGGGAGTTTGGAGGGCGCCTACGCCGCCTGGGCCGCCGAGCTTTCCTGCGCGTCGCTGCGTACGATGACGCCAATCACGTCGTTGAAGGCCTCGGTGGAACTTGGATGCGTGAAGATCGACTCCTGCAGCTGCGTCGCCGTGGTTCCGCTGCGTATCGCGAGGGCGACTACGTTGATCATTTCCTGCGAGTCGACGCTAAGCAGTGCCGCGCCAAGGATGAGGTCGGTGTCGAGGTCGATGATGAACTTCATCACACCTCGAATTTCTTCGACGATGTAGGCACGCGGCATGGCGAAGATCTCACCCACGTTCTGGCTGCCCACCTTGATCCTGTGTCCGGCGGCGCGTGCTTCCCTCTCGGTGAGGCCGACGGTCGCGAGCGGCGGTGAAATGAAGAGGGTGCGGGGGATGGAATGGCGGTCGGCGGTGCTGCGTTTGCCCTCGCCGATCAGTTGGTCGAGCACAATGCGGGAGTCATCGAGCGAGACATAGGTGAACTGTGGTCCACCGTTGACGTCGCCCAGGGCGAAAATGTGGGACTGGCTGGTTCGCAGAAACTCATCCACAACGACGGCGCCCCGCGGCGTGGTGCTCACGCCGGCCGCTTCGAGGCCGAGGTCCTTCGTTGCAGGTGCGCGGCCGGTTGCAGGGAGGACCGCGTCCGCCTCGACCGTGAACTGCTCGCCGTTGCGCTCGTAGGTGACGACGGCGCCGCCGTCGGCGTCGCTGATTTCGAGCACGTTGGCGTTCGTGACGATGTTGATGCCCTCGTTTTCGAGGATGGTGATGGCGGTCCGGGCGACATCGTCGTCCTCACGCCGAAGGATCTGGGAGGTCATCTCGAGGATTGTGACTTCGGAGCCAAAGGTGCGATAGACGGAGCCCAGTTCGAGGCCAAGGTATCCGCCACCGATGATGACGAGGTGGGCGGGCAGATCCGTCCGGTGAATGAGGTCGGTACTCGTGATGACATGGGCGCTGTCCCGGATACCCTTTATGTCCGGGATGATCGGCTGGGATCCGGTGTTGATGAGGATTGTGTCTCCCGTGACGGTCACCTGGCGGCCGTTGACGTCGACGTTCACGGTGTGCGGGTCGACGAACGTTCCCTTTCCCGTGAGGATGGTGAGGGAATCGTGGGCGTCGAGCACCTGGTAGTTGACGTCACGGAACGTTGAGGTGAGCTGGTGCACGGTGGTGACCGAGCGGCGGTACCAGTCGTCGGGAGAGTCCTCCTCCCGGCGGTTGTGCGCGTGGTAGACCAGCGCCTTGGTCGGCACGCAGCCGACGTTGGGGCAGGTTCCGCCATACATCAGCGGGGATTGCTCGATCAGGACGACCCGTTTGCCGAGATGACCGAGCGTCGACGCGGCAGTTTTCCCGCCCTTGCCGAAACCGATCACGATGACGTCCGCGGCGATGGTGCTCGGTGTGGTGTCCATGCTTCAAGGATGATCCTGGGCGGGACGAGCTCACTAGCATAATGCAGCTTATTACTGCCCGGGCTGACGTGTCGGAGCTGAGGGTAGGGAGGGCCCTCGGGGTCATTGCACTTGGAATTTGAACCCGCGGTGCGATCCGACAAACCCGAGTCGTTCGTAGAAGCGGTGGGCACCCTCACGCTCCTGATCAGAGGTGAGCTGTACGAGGGAGGCCCCGGTTGCTGCTGCCGCGGTCGTGGTAACCCAGCGCATCATCGCCGAACCTATGCCGCTGGAGCGTTCGATGCTGCGGACGCGCACCGCTTCCACCAGGAGCCGGGTGGCGCCGCCGCGGGAGAGACCAGGAATGCGGGTGAGCTGCATAGTGGCGACGGCATCGCCGCGGTCGTCCACGACAAGGAGGACCTCGTTGGAGGAGTCAGCTGTAAGCTCCTTAAGCGCGGAGAGGTACGCCGCGCTGTCCAATTCCACGAAGCGGTCTCCCCGGGCTGCGCTGATCGGGTCGTCGGAGAGGAGAAACATGAGCGCGCCGAGGTCGCTCTCAGCAACCCGCCGGAGCCTGAACGTTCGATGGTTGGTGGAAAGGACGTCGGGAAGGGGCAAGGCTGCGATCACAGCTTCAGCATTTCATGGACAATGCATTTCATAGACGATGCAATGCCACCTCCCGGGCACCGCGCAGTGCGTGTAGGCCAAGCGCTATCGGGTACGGGCCATCAGTCTGGTCGGGTCGGCAAGCGCGGTAAAGCCGAACTGGGCGTAGAGCCCGTGAGCGTCACCAGTGGACAACAGGATCCGACTCAGTCCCAGCGCTTCAAGATCATTCACAACCCCGGCCGTCAGCATCTTGCCGATTCCTTGTCCCCGCACTTCCGCTGCGACAAACACGTCACAGAGCCAGGCGAACGTCACCCCGTCGGTGATGACGCGGCCGTACGCGACCTGCGCGCCGGTCCCGGCGTCGTACACCCCGTAGTTGCGGGAAGCATCTATAGCCTCATCTTGGGTGCGGCGCGACCGACCCGTGGCCCAATAGGACTGCTCACTGAGCCACCGGTGGACGCGGCCGCGGTCGATCCGGCTGGTTGCCGTGGAAAAGAAGTACCTATCGCTCATGACAACACCCTAGAGGGGAGTGGTGGGCCGGCGGCCAACGTAGGGGCCGGTGCCGGGCTGCGGGTCCATGAAGGAGTTGCTCACGGGGTGAAGGATGACTCGCATTTGCAGGGGTCCTGGCTGTCCTCTGCATAGACTCGCGGAATGGATACGAGCCGGATTGCGATCGACTGGGCCGCTGCACGGGAAAGCAACCGTGCCAACTGGGAGGACCGGGTGCCCCTGCACGAAGAGGCATACGGGATTGAGCAGCTGGATGATCCCAGCCATTTGACCCCGGTTGTGCGCACGGATCTGGCCGCGCTCGCACCCTTCCTCCCGGGTGGAACGGTCTCCGGCCTGGACGTGTGCCATCTGCAGTGCCATATCGGTACTGACTCGCTCTCTCTGGCAAGGGCAGGCGCCCGGGTCACCGGCGTGGATTTCTCCCCGGCAGCCCTGCAATCTGCAGCCCGCCTGGCGGATCGGCTCGGCATTGATGCGACGTGGGTCGAAAGTGATGTACTCGAGGCCCGTGCCGCTGTGGCCGGAGACTTCGACCTCGTCTACACCAGCATTGGAACCATCAACTGGTTGCCGGACCTGGACCGCTGGGCAAGCCAGGTGGCGGCGCTCCTACGGGATGGAGGCTTGTTCTACATTCGGGATGGGCACCCTGCTCTCTACTCCATCGACGAGCACGCCGAAGGATTGCAGCTTCGCTACCCGTACTTCGGCGACGGGCAGGCGCAGCTCTGGGACGACGCGACCACCTATGCCGGAGACGGCAAGGTGGACCACCAGCGGACGTATCAGTGGGCGCATCCCTTGTCCGAGATCATCAACTCCCTCATTGGGGTGGGCCTTCAGATTCTCCGTGTTGACGAGGGCACATCGCTGCCGTGGAAATTCTCTCCCCGCATGGTCGAGGTGCCAGGCGGTTTCGCCTGGCCGATAGGCGAGCGCGACCTCGTGCCGTGCACGTTTACCGTCATTGCGCGGAAGCCGTGACTTTCACGATGCTCCAGCTTGAGCAGGCCCTCCGTCGGTCCTGGGGCGCAGACACGACGTGTCTCGATGCCGCCCGCCTCGCCCAGTGGAGGCCGGACGACCCTTCCCGCGGACAGTGCGGGCCAACCGCCCTCGTCATCCAGGACCTCCTGGGCGGTGACCTTCTCATTGCTGACGTCAACGGCGGGGGCGAGGAGGACGAGGTCCACTATTGGAATCGATTCCCCAGCGGCCTGGAGATCGACCTGACCCGCGAACAGTTCCAACCCCACCGCATCATCGGGGCGCCGCGCGTCGTCGTTCGACCGGCAGGCGGGCCGCGGGCGTACGCAGAGGAGTACCGGCTGCTTCGTGCAAGGGTGCTGTCCGCGCTCGCCGACCGCAGGATTGAGTGAGCAATGATCGGTCTACCCCACCAGGTACGGTTCCAGCGCCGTCGCCAATTGTCCGAAGGCGTGCGCGGACGTGATGCCCGATGGCTTGAGGCACCATCACCTGCGGGGTTACGGTGTGGATTATGTATTTGGAAAACCTCGTCTTCGACGCCGCCGAACCGCAGCGGCTGGGCCGGTTCTGGGAAGCGGTGATCGGCGGCGAGCGGCTCACCGACGGATCTGACGCTTTCGAGACGCGGCTGGCGGTCGAGGGCGGACCGGTGCTCGACCTGTGCTTCCAGCGCGTCGCCGAACCTCATTCCGATTCAACTCCCCGGCTCCATTTGGACCTCGCCGGTGGAGCGCGTCAGGCCGACGAGGTCGATCGGCTGCTCGCGCTCGGTGCACGGCACCTGGACATCGGCCAGGGCGACGTGCCGTGGGTGGTACTTGCCGATCCCGAGGGAAATCCTTATTGCGTCATGGAGGACCGTGATGCGTACGTCGGCACCGGCCCGATTGCAGGGCTCCCGCTCGACTCCTCCGATCCGAACCGCGACCTTGAGTTTTGGTCCTGGCTGACCGGTTGGACCCCAGGTCCCGGCACGTCCCTCCGCCATCCCTCGCAGCGGGGACCTCTCCTCGAGCTGTGCCCCGAAGTGCTTCCGAAGGGAGCCGAAAAGAACCGGCTTCACCTCGACATCCGGCTGGAGGGTGGAGATGATCCGGATGAGGTCGCGGCAGGCATCGCGAAGCGCGGCGGCCGGGAGCTCCACCCGGGCTGGGGTGACCTGCCGTGGCGGATCTACGCCGATCCATCGGGCAACGAGCTGTGCGTGCTGCCGGCGCGGTCGTAAGGTACTGCCACACGGGCAGTCACCCGGCCCTCAAGCCGGCCGCTCCCCGCCGACTTCACCGGGATGATCCGATCACCGATACCGCAGGAGCAGCATGAAGATCATGCATACGGCAACCCGGCTCGTCGTCTCTCTCACGACGGCGGCGCTCCTGACCTCCTGCACCGGCGCAGGGGACAGCTCCGCTCCCGCCGCCACCGCCGGACCTGCCGCCCCCACGTCATCGGCCTCGCCCGCGCCTGCCGCGACGGCAGGACCCGCGGCGGAACCCGGTCAGACAACAGGCCCGGACGGTCCCCGGGTCGTCTCTGAGGGGCTTGAAGCACCCTGGTCCGTAGTCCTCCTGGACGGGATGGCGTTGGTCAGTGAGCGTGACAGCTCCCGGATCCTCGAGATCTCCGCCGACGGCGCGCAGCGCGTCGCCGCGACCATCGAGGGAGTCACGGGCACGGGGGAGGGAGGCCTGCTGGGGCTGGCGGTGGATGCTGAGCGGCGACTGTACGTGTACTCGACCGCAGCCGACGGCAACCGCATCCAACGATTCCCCATCACCGGGGCCCCGGGAGCATTGGAACTCGGCGAAGCCGAAACGCTCCTCACCGGCATTCCGGCGGCGAGGAATCACGACGGCGGACGCATCGCCTTTGGCCCCGACGGCATGCTGTATGCCACCACCGGAGATGCCGGCCAACCTGATATCGCGCAGGACAGGACCTCCCTGGGCGGGAAGATTCTTCGGATGGAAGCGGACGGGAGTGTCCCTGAGGACAATCCATTCCCCGGCTCCCTCGTCTACAGCTACGGCCACCGGAACCCGCAGGGACTTGCCTGGGACGACGCCGGCACCCTCTACGCGGCCGAGTTCGGGCAGAACACCTGGGATGAACTGAACATCATCACGCCTGGATCAAACTACGGATGGCCGATCGTCGAAGGCATTGCGGGATCGGAGGAATTCACCGACCCCGTGCAGCAGTGGACGCCGGAAACGGCCAGCCCCAGCGGCATCACCCATCTCAACGGAACGATCTACATCGCGAACCTCCGCGGGCGGGTCCTTCGCGCCGTGCCGGTCGAGGACACCAGCACGTCAACCGACCTCTTTGCCGGCGAATACGGTCGGATCCGCGACGTCATTCCCGGACCCCAGAACACCTTGTGGATCCTCACCAGCAACACCGATGGCCGAGGCCGGCCCGACGCGGACGACGACCGCCTGATCAGTATTCCTCCGGCGCGGCCTTAAGGTCCGCCTCGGCCGCGTGGGCGTCCAGCAGACATCAGCCGGATCACTCCGGGATCGGAAATCACCCCTCTGGAGCGTGGGTAGCACTTCTTGTGTAATGCCTGGCGTTCCAGTAGGCCATCGCTGCGATTGCGCAGGCGGCTGCAATCAGCACCGGAGGGCTGTACAGGACTGCGCCCAGCATCGCGAACCCTGCATCCGCTATGGGTCTTGACGATAGGAACAGCGAGGCCAGATCGATCACCAGCGCAATCGCATAGGCGGCATAGAAACAGATCCGGGTGGCGGGTGTGTCCCGGTTCCGAGTGAAGGCCTTCGCCGTGAACTCATAGACCACGTATTTGAGCCCTACGATGCTGGCAGCGAAAGTCCCGACGAATACGAAATCGACATCCTCAGGGAATCGCCTGAGCGCGATATTCGACTGACCCTCGTAGACCCCCGCTGAGTGAAACCACAGGCCCGCCAACTGGGTTGCCGCAGCCAGGATGACGACGGCACCGTACCGAAGCACCACGCTACGCAATTCCTGTCGGACAACCATGACGTCAGTATGCCAGCGGGTGTCTATGAGAAGCGTTTTTGACGCCCGTCCTCACCGGCTCAATTGCCGACGAACCATCTCGTTGATCCAAATAGGAGCAAAGGGCGAGGTGCAGTTCGGCGGGGTCGGGTAGTCCTTCAGCACTTCGAGCCGCTCCCCGATGGAGATTGCGCGGCTTCGGTGGTTCTCGTGTGCGATACCGATCTGCGCCAGGGTGTGGTTCATCGCCCATTGCAGCCGGTCGGGAGCCTCTCCCATCTCAGCCTCGATGGTGTCGAGCAGACCGGGCAGGTCGAGCCCTTTTGGCTTCTTCACCACACGCTCGCTCGTCAGTGCCCATCCTGCGCTGGCGACGACCGGATCCGGGTCGTCGATCCATTCGACGCGGAGCCGCTCGGCGTACGGACTGACCTTGACCACGTAGTTGACGAACCAGTCCTGCACTTTTGGAGCGCCGGCCTCGCGCAGCATTGCGTCCAACTCATCGTGCCCGAACTCCTTCGGCCGGCAGATCAGGAGGGCCAGCAGGCGCGCGGCGGTGTCGCCCGTAGCCCACAGCCCGCGGGACAGGTCAGGCTGGGTCTTCAGCCGCTTCGCGATGCCCCGCAGCTTGGTGAGATTTACCCCGTGGTCATCGCCGTGCTTTTCGTTCACCGCGCGCATCCGGGGATCCTCGAGGGAGGCGAGTTCGGCCATTAGCTCGTCCACTGTCGTTCCAGTCATCCGTATCTCCGTCTGTTGTCGTGGCCGTCAGCCCTCGCCCTGACCATCATTGGACACGATGCCTCCCAGGAGGTCTCCATTTGATCGATTTTCTGACGGGGACCATGCCGAGCATCATGATCTTTATGCGATCAGTTCGCAAGACCGCCCCGTGTGGTCACGAGCCGTCCCGGACCCCGGTGAGCCTGTGCGTGTCGAAGGAGATCCTGCTGAACGTCGCCCTCGTTCCTTCTCCCGAGGGCGACTGGGCCGCGAAACCGATCTCGACGGCGGCGGGTGCCGGGTCGCCCATGGCGAAATACCGGACCATGCTCCACCAAAGTCCGTCGACGGAGGCGTGCAGGGCGAACGCCCGCCCGAGGCGCGAGATCCTCAGGAAGGTTCCCGAACGATCGATGGGCCAGCTGTCGCAGTCATCGGATACCCCGTCCCGGGTGACAACCGAAACCACACGGGTCGTGCCGCTGGGATCAAGCTCTGCGCACACCTTGAACCAGTTGAGCGGATCGATGTACCCGATCAGGACACCGGAGTCGAAGTCGCTGACGTAGACCGGGCTCACGAACGCGCTCAGGCGGAAATCTCCCGTCACTGCGGCGACGAACCGCTCGGCATTGAAGGTATGTGAAGACCCGTCGGGGTTCAGGAACATATCTGCTCCGGCATCGGCGGAAAGCACCGTATCCCGCCCGCGAATCACGGGACGGACCTGCGCACGGGGCCCTCTACCGGTCAACGGGAAGGGCAGGGGGTCAAGTATCAGTTCTCGGGTCTCGTCCACCGGTCAAATCTAACCTGTGGCATCGGGTTAGAATCCGCTGAACCCCACGAAAACGGACAAATACAGGGCGCAGCAACACCAAAGGAATGCCATCGCGGCGACTGCTACGCTGCCCCGCCAGGGTTCCTCTTTGAAGAGAATGCCGGGTTTCAAGCTTAGAAATATCAGGGCCAGAAACGGAGTGAAGAGAAGCACTGCAACGCTGACCATCAACGTTTGTGCCCAGAGGGGGGCGTCGACAGCAAACGATTGGTAGATCTTTATTGCGAACCAGGTACCAGCCAGCCCGGCAAACAGCAGGCTCGCCATCACTGCCGTAGTTCGGACGAAAACCACTTTCACAATCAGGTCCCCCAGCGGTCACAGCGAATTTCTCAATACGCTACCGGTGGAGAGCCCACGCAAGGTAATTGCATGCCTGAAAGGATCCGGAAGTATCTGCCGCTCATTGCAGCCACCGAATCGAAGGGTTGGCATAGTTAGGGCGGGTGCCGGCTGAAGGAAGCGGCCTCCTCGTTGAGCCCAGGAACCCATTGTTTCCGAGGATCACACCGTGCGGTCCCTGATGGCGGCATAAAGCAGCATGTCCCGGCGCACTCCAGCGATTTCCTGGTGACTTCGGAGAAGTCCCTCGCACTGAAACCCGCCTCGGTCCGCGGTGCGGACCGAGGCGGCATTCCAGGGTTCAATATAAAGTTCCACCCGGTGCAGTTCTGGAATGGTCCAGGCGAAATTCAGCAGTGCCAGCAGTGCGCGGCCGGCAATTCGCCGGCCACGCTCTCGGGGAATCACCGCATAACCGGTTTGGGCGCGGCCCTTGGTCAACTCTCTGGTCCACAGGCCCATCTGGCCCACGCAGCGGCTTGTCCCGGCGTCGGCGATAGCAAAGGAGAATCCCGTTCCCTCGCTGTGGCGCTGCCGTTGGCGTTCAACCCACGCCAGGGCCTCCTCAAGCGACGCGTGGGCGGGCAGGGTGCCGGTAGTCGGGACGTAGGAGTCGCGGGAAAGTTCCACGGCCATTCCGGCGTCCGCGTCGCGGAACCGGCGAAGGAGCACACCTGCGTGCCGCGGATCATCCACGGGCCATTCCGGTATCGCGAGACGGGCGTCCACTGTCTCAGCCGTAGTGAGCGGTGATCGTGCGGTCCATTCCATTCATCGTTACGGTCCCGCCGTAGGGCAGGATCCACTGCGGGCGGGTATGCCCGAAGGGGACCCCGACGCAGACGACCGCCCCGGGGTTGTAGCGGGTGATCTCCTCGGTGACGGTTTCCCGCTGGGCCGTTCGGAGACGGGAGCGCTCCGCAGCACTGGGCCGGTGCTCGAAGCCGCTGGTAGGGGGCCTTGCGACGAGTACCGCGTCGACGGCGTCAAGGATGCCGCGTTCGCCGAGCGCTCGGACCCACCGTTTCACCCAGTCTGCAGGTGGGAGCTCCTCACTGGTTTCCAACAGGAGGATTGACCCGTGGAGGTCCTCGACCGGCGGCAGCTGGTCGGCCAAAGCGAGCTGGTCGATGACCTCGAGGCATCCGCCCCAGGTCCTGCCCGACACCACCCGCTCCGGTCCGGCCCAGACCCAGGGTTCGGAGGGCTCCCTCTCACCGAACTCGACGAGCGCTCGAGGATCACGCCAGTCCTGGCCGAAGTCCTCGGATTCGCCCGGATCGGTGATGGCGAGCTCGCCGCCTGTCATGAGGGCGGCTTTCAGGGAGGCGAGGTGGACCTCGTCGATGCGTGGACCCGGACCGAGGTGGACCTGGGTGGAGCCGCCGTAGAAACCGCTGATACCGTGCGACCAGAGCCAGTTCAGCAGGTTAGTGTTGTCGCTGTAGCCGAGGAAGATCTTGGGGTCGGCGCGCGCGAGGTCGGGGTCCAGGTGCGGTATGACGGTGATCTGATCGTCGCCGCCGACCGTGGCGAGGATGGCGCGGATGGTGGGATCGGCGAAGGCCGCGTTGAGATCGGCGGCACGGTCCTCGGCGGATGCACCGAGCTGCCGCGTCGTCGGGAACTCCACGGGTACAAGGCCCGTCACCGCCGCGAAACGGGTCATGGCCTGGTCGTGGACCTCGGGAGCGAATCCCGGGGCCGCGAATGACGGCGACAGGATCGCCACCCGATCGTCCTCACGAAGTTTCGGTGCCGGTCTGGTGGGTCCCCATTTTTTCATCCCGTCAGTCAAGCACACCGGCGATGTTCACGGCTTCAGCCGCGCGGCGGATGCGGCCTGGCAAAAGTGGCCGTAGAGTCACCAGACGAGCGACAGCATGCCGGCGCTAGGGGGACGCTGATGAACGGTCACGCGGGATCACCCCAGCCACGCCGGGACCTCACCTGGGATGAACTGCCACCGAAGCGCCGTCGCTTCTGGGGGTGGCTCTTATTCCTGGTGTTCCTGGTCGCGCCAATAGCCCGCATACCGTTTGAATTTGCCGGGCTCCCTTCTTTCGCTGCCGCCATGGTGGTGTTGTCCGTGATCGTGCTGGTTCTGGTGCCCCTTGGGCGGGATGCCTGGCTCGAGCTGAAGCAACGCCGCGCTAGCGGCGAGGAACTTCCGCCGACTATCGGGCCGCGCGTCGTCGTCGGCTGGTCAATCACAGCGGTGGTCTTGTGGGGCCTCTTTGCGTGGGCGGTCACCTCGCATGGTCTGCTGTTTCCCCTACTTCCGCTCTTCGCTACGGCGTTTGCCGTGCTGCGGTTTCATCAGTGGCGGAGTCAGTAGGCGGGGAGGATCCTCAAGTGCGAAGGATGGCCGGCGTGGGTGGCCCGCGTGTGCCGGAGGCCCACCCATTCCCGAAGCGGCACGGGCAGCTATCCGCGGGACCTCGTTAGCCAAGTCAGGGCAAGGCCGGCGATTGCGGCAATGCCGGCAAAAGACGCTTCGAGTGACAGCCAGAACTCCGGAAGGGCGATCAGCAGGACAAGGAGGGCCACGCCCGCAGTGCAGTCCAGTGCAGCTCGCCAGGGGCGGCCGGAGTAATGGCCGAGCAGGAGCAGAGGCAAGGGCACAAAAACAAGCAGGTAGGCCCAAGGATTCGTCCAGAAAATCGCCGCGCCGAGAAGCAGCCAGGCGCCGGCCAGGCCGAGGATCAGCCGCAGGAGTCGGGGGAGAAGAGGAGCGGAGGACGGCGTGCCGGCAGCGTCAAGCGAGATGAATGCCCAGGGGGTGACCGCTGGCACCCACAAGCCGGCCCAGTAGCCTCCGCCGGTCGACCCGATGAGACCCAGCAGGATTCCCGGAAGAACAAATACGGCCACGGCCTTTGAAGGGGATTTGATTCCCAGGACGGATAATCCGATTGCCACATACATGGCGCCGTAAATCAGTCCAAGCCACATATTGGTATTGGAGCCGCCGACCTGACCGACATGAAAGAGCAGGAACATGCCAATGGTTTGAAGGAAGGTTGCACCAATGACCCGGAACTGTACTTCATCGGCTGCAGTGTAGGACGCACGCCGTTCTCCCGGCGCGCCTGTTGATGCATCACGTGTTGCCGGACCCATTCGGTCATCATTCCATGTGCTGCTCAAGGAGGAGCCCTGAATATCTCGGTCCTCACGCATCGGATGGATATGGGAAAGCACTTTAGAGAGCAGGGAGGGACTGGGACAGTTCCGGATCACCGAGGATGCGCGCGAGAGTACTTCGCCCCAGCGTGCTCATTCCCGGATTCGACCGCTGGTAGTACCAGACCAACCCCATCGCCTGCTGGAAGGCCCACGCTGCGCCACGCCACCACTCAAGGTCGGAGCAGGGCAGCTCCCGGCGAAACCACGCCCGTCCCTCTGCATCCAGCAGGTGCCATACGGCGACAAGATCGAGCGAGGGGTCGGCAGGAGCGAAACCGCCGCCATCGAGGACCCCGACCAGCCGCTCACCCTCGACCAGGAGGTTGCCGGGAGTCAAGTCACCGTGCGTCATGACGTCGGCGCCGGCGGTTGGCAGGATTCGAAATTCAGCCCAGAGGGCACGGAGCCGATCGGCCGGAAGGAGGCCCTCGCTCTCGCGGAAACAAATGTCCATCCAGTCATCGGAGTCCTGCAGCATTCCGCCCCGGCCGGTACCTGCGAAATGGCGCCCTCCGGTGCGGGCGGTTCGTAGCGCATGCACGAGGTCCGCGAGATCCTGGGCAAAAGCCTTGGAGTTGGCCAGACCGCCGGGTGTTGCCACGCGCCCGGGCAACCAGGTCTGCACCGACCACGGCAGGGGGTAGCCGTGGCCCGGAGCGCCTTCCGCAACGAACAAAGGCGTTGGAAACGGACAACTGGCCTTCAGCTCGCGCATTGCCGCTGCCTCACGCTGCAGTTCGGTCCGCATGGCGACCGGGTCAGCGGATCGAAGAGGGAAGCGCGCGGTGAGTTCGGTGCCGATCCGATAGATGGCGTTGACCGTCCCCTCCGCCTGGATGCGGCGGATCTGCTCGAGGCGCCAACTGGGGAACTGCTCGACGATCAGCCTGCAGGCTGTTTCCTCGTCGAGGAGCAGCTGATCATCGTGCATCACCATGCAGGCGACCTTAGCTGATTCCCTGGCCGGATCCGCGGCTCCTCCCGCTGGCCGACCCAAACCTCCCGGACGCGCGGCGGAACCCCGGCGGTAAGCGAAAGCCCGGGGCGGCGTGGTTCAGCGCAGAATGAGGTTCGGGTGGAGTGCAGCCCAACCCAGTTCGGCATACTCCTCGACGTCGTAGCCGTCCGGAGCAAGCATCACTTCGACTTCTGGGGTGGTGACTCCGACAGCAGGCGTAAGGGCGCCTTCAATGTATCCACCGCAACCGATGATTGCCTGGCCATTCTGATCGATGACCAGGCAGATAGACCGCTCGAACTCATCGGCGGGCCGGGCGATGTAATAGGAACGTCCGTCTTGCTCGGCCAGGTAGCGCATGGTGTCCGAGGCGACGATGCCCTCCGTGTCGAGGGATGCAGGCTTGTCCTGATCGACGGGCGCATTTTCGAGCACCGAGAATGAGGTGGTCGCACTGCAGCCGGCCAGAACCCAGACGAGTGCAAGGGCCGCTACCGCCCGTACCTGTCCGTGCTCATTCATGGATTTCACCCTGGTATCTCCGATTCGCCCGCACCTTCCCAATGCCCGGTCGCACCGGCGCTAGCCCGACCTAATCACGGCCGTACCATCAGGGAAACCGGTGGACGGGCCCGGATCGGTCATCGTTACAAGTTCGCAACCGGCCAAGGAAATATCGCCCTATTCAGTAGATTTCGCGGAGATCTACCCTGAGCGCGCTGATTATCGACGGCACGGATGCGAAACGGGCAGTGAAATCGGGCGAATACCGAATCGCGCGCGTCCCTCCACAAATGAGAATGCCGTTATTGCTTGTTTCGGTGACATAAGTAACCTACATTGAGCGGACAGCGACCTCAGGGGTATCAGAAGTATCTTTCGTCTGGCGCCTTTGAATACCCGGTCAGCGGATCACACTGTTTTGTTCTTGTGGGGGCCGTACGCTGCGCCGTCGGGGATGGCCCGGGGGATACTACGTGTTTCAGGAGACGCGCATACATGATCACTACTAAAAAATGGGTTGCAACGGGATCAACGGCGACCCTTATTGCCGGCGGGCTGTTCTTTGGTGCTCCGGCGGCTTCGGCTGCGCCTGGTGATGCTGCCTGTCTGCAGGCTTTCGTCCAGTTCAACGCCGCATTGAGCGCTGCGGGGATCGACGTGGCATTCGTCAACCAGCTTGAGGTCGCGACCGCGGCTGTTGTTACTGCCGGCGAGAACCTTGCCACCGTCACGGCGTCGCTGAACGTCGAGGGGCTGGCGGTTGAGGCCGAGACCACCGCATCGGCTGCCGCAGAGGCGCAGCGCCTGGTTATTGAGGCCGAAGCCGCGATTGAGGCCGCGGTGGAAGCTGCGGTCCTTGCCGATCTTGACGGCGACGGGGACCCGGAGAACGATCCGGCTGTGCTCGCAGCGCGCGCAGCGCTGATCCCGCTGGCTGAGCAGGAAAGGATTGCAGCCGAGGCCGCGGTCGCTGCGGAGGCTGCCTATGCTGCCGTGCTCGTGAACGCGGAGCTGGTGGCTGCTGAGGCCGCTTTTGAAGCGGCCGTCGTCCAGGTGGATGCTCTGATTGCACAGCTCAGTGGCAATGAAGCCCTCGCAGCGGAAATCCTTGCACTGTTCAAGGCGTTCTTGGCCGCGTGTGAGGCCGGCGCCATCGGAGTGACGCCGGTTGTCAACCCCACCGTACCGGTGACGGTCGTCCCCACCCCCACGGGCACCAACAAGGGCATGAACGTCCAGACCGCCGCCGCGACCGAGGAAAACAGTGCGGCCCTCGCCCTCATTGCCGGGTTGCTCGCTGCCGGCGTTGCCGTTCCCGTGGCCATGGCCGCACGCATGCGTCGGCTCGAGCGCGCCCAGCGCTAGCTCGTCGGTCTGTCCCGGCGCGGGCCGCGGTCCTCACATCGTGGTCCCGCGCCGGGGCAGTGCGCCATCTTTCACAATGTCTCCCCGCAGCCCCCTGAGCCCGGTCAGTCGACGAAGTTCGGGCCTATTTCTTTTTCAGCCGGATTTGTGGCCGGCGTTTCTCCGTCCATTCCGGGCGATTTCGGCGTCGCACAAAGATGTCGAAGGTTCATGCAACTTTCCGGTTCTGCGCGGACACTACAGGGTATGGGGGACATGAATCCTGATGACGGCGGCCTGTGGTCGCGCAGCGTGGCCGGTGATGGCGAGGCCTTCGGTCTGCTGTTCGACCGCCACCGCGACCGGGTGTACCGGCACGCCTACCGGTTGGCGCAGAACCGGCCCGACGCCGAGGACGTGAGCGCCGCGGCGTTCCTGGAACTATGGCGCCTGCGGACCAGGGTCAGGCTGGTGGAAAACTCGGTGCTGCCATGGCTGCTTGTCACCACCACTAACTGCGCCCTGAACCTCCGTCGCTCCAGGCGGCGTTACGACGCCCTGCTGCGGAGGATTCCGCACGCCCCAGCGGCGGCGGATCCGGCGGATATTGTCCTGAGCGACGACCCTTTTCACGGTGTCGACGAGCACCTCGCGTGCGCGTTGCGGGCGCTCAAACCCGTTGACCTGCAACTGATCACCCTGGTCGTGCTCGAGGGCTACGATCTCGCGTCGGCGGCCGGAATCCTGGGGCTGGGACCGGAGGTCGCGAAGACCAGGCTGCACCGGGCCCGGCACCGGCTCCGGGAGCACCTGCCCGGTCTCAACGCACCGCGACAGCTCACGCTCTTGGAGGAGGGTCAATCATGAACCTCGAACGGATGGACGACACCTTCGCCCAGAGACTGAGAAGCGTCCTGGTCAAGCAGGTCGACGCGTCCTCACCGACCCGTGTGCGGCGGCGCCGCTGGTGGGTTGGGGTGGGAGTTTTCGCCGGCGTCGGGCTGGTCGGGGGAGTGGGCGCGGCTACCGCCGGGTTCTTCACGGTGCCCGGTGCGGACATCGTCACCGAGGTCGCGGCCCCGGCGGAGGGAGTTCACACCGGAACGCAGACAGTGGATCTCGGCCCGGCTCCGGAGGGGGCAACCCATATCTCCATGGAGCTGGCCTGCCTGAGCGCCGGCACCCTGTACG
Organism: uncultured Arthrobacter sp.; assembly: GCF_902805515.1. Taxonomy (GTDB): domain Bacteria; phylum Actinomycetota; class Actinomycetes; order Actinomycetales; family Micrococcaceae; genus Arthrobacter_D. Next base: position 17,796 of record NZ_CADCTE010000090.1, read on the forward strand.
CGGAGGGCGGGGCGTCCATGAGCTGCAGCCCCAACGCGATTGATGGGTGGGGCGGATTCACCATCGCTTTGAAGCCCGGGAAGCACTCGACCGAGATCCGCACCAGCACCCCGGAAATGCGCTACCGCCTAAGGGCCGCGTATGTGAGCCAGACGCCGACCGAATGGGCGGTGAATGAGAACGGGGATACCTACGGCGCTCCCAATGACAGGGGCGAGCCGGACCTTCTCTCCGTCATCGCTACCAACGGAAAAGTCGGCTACTCGTACGCGCAGGAACTGGATGAGGCGTCGGGCCGGACTGCCTCGGAGAAGTTCACCAGCCCGGAGGACGCCCGGGTCTGGCAGGAAGCGCGGCTGGGGAAGTCCTTCGCTGTACCGGTGTACGAGGCGGACGGCGAGACGGTGATTGGTGAGTTCGTCATTGAGGGCCCGCCGGACATGAGGGAGGACCCCTAGGAACCTGACCCATCGCCGCAGAACGGTCATGCTCGTCTATGCTGTCCGGTGACCCCTGTCATGCGGTGCGTGATGCGCGGGGAGATCATTCCGGTGAATCCACTCCGAGCCCTGCTCCAGTGTGGTGGAGCGGGGTCACTACAAGGGGGTATTGACGATGGACCAGTTCACTGCGGGCAGGTCGGATAACGTGCTGTATCTGAGGTGGACGTCCGGCGTCCACATTACGCACCCAGTCGCCGTCAAAGCCGCGCGCGACTTGGAGGTGCTAAGCGCAGGGGAGAACCTGCCCCTGATCGTGGAAATGGGCGGCATTGATGGACTGACGCTTCAGGCGCGTTTGGGCATGAATTCCTACCGCGGCTTTGCCCGGGTGGCGCTCATCGGAGACGGCCCCGTCGATGAAGTGCTCGCGGGCTTCGCCCATGCCTCCCCGACGAGCACCCGCTACTTCACATCCGAGGCTGAGGCCCTCGACTGGGTTAAGGACGCCGAAGTGCGTTCGTCCTGTGCCTGACGCTGAATTGATCCTCCAAACCCGCCGGTTGCGACTGCGGCCACTGCCCTCGATGACGATGGGATAGCGATGGCGCATCGGGACTGAAGCCGGCGGGCTCGTCCTAGGTTCGCTTCACGTCTTGGCTGGGGCCGACCCGCATTCGCACGGCGATCCCAGCGCAGGCGACGACGGCCAATCCTCCGAGAATTGTGGCTGTCGTAAGGTCTTCCCCGAGCAGCAGGGCGGCCCAGGCGATGCTCAGGACCGGTTGGACAAGTTGGATCTGGCTGACCTGCGCAATGGGGCCGATGGCCAGGCCTCGGTACCAGGCGAAAGGATCCTCACGCCGGCGTGATCGTCTCCCCGGGCACCGACTGGTTCCCTGCCGAACCGGCCGGGCCCTACCTCCGGCTGAACTTCGCCGGCCCCAACCCCGTGGCCTTCGACGAAGGCGCACGTATCCTGGGCCAGATCCTCAAAGGCAGCACCTCCTGAAACGGCGCCTCCGCTGATTTACGTTGATGGAGTTCAGCGAGGGCGGACGCAACTCGGGCCGCGCTCATTTTCTATCCCGAGGGCTCGGATGCGGGTGGGTTCCCGTCCGAGCCCGTAGGTCCGGCGCAGTGCGCCTGCTCCGGCGGACGGGCGTTCTGCGAATATCCGGGGTATGGGTGCAGTAGGGGCGGCGTGACGGTCAACCATTTCGGGTTCCTTATTTCCCTTTGATTTCCGGCGCTGGCAGGCCGTGAACTGGTAGGGGTGGTGCCCACCCGGACGAGGTCGGAGAGGTGCGGCCATTGACGTGGGAAGGTGTCCCACGCCGTCGTCCAATGAGGAATATCAGTCGTGGCGCCGCGCCTACCACGCTGTACTGGACGAAAGGGACGGGAGTTGCCTGTTTTGCAAGCGGCGTCGGGGTCGACCGAGGAACTGACTGGAATCGTCGGCTACGCAGCCCGTGCCATTGAGGCATTGGGGGCGTGGGGCGTCGGACTGTTGACCCTGTTGGAAACGGTCTTCCCACCGATTCCCAGCGAAGTCATTCTGCCGCTCGCGGGGTTCCTCACCCGGCAGGGTGAGATGAACATCGTGCTTGTCTTTATGACCAGCACGGCCGGAGCCTATCTGGGCGCCCTCCTGCTATATGGATTGGGGGCGAAACTGGGACTTGAACGTTCCATCCGATGGCTCTCAAAACTGCCGCTAGTGGATCGGGAGGACTTCGAGAAAGCCGCGGGCTGGTTCGAGCGCCACGGAAAGCCGGCGATCTTTTTCGGACGACTCCTGCCCGGGGTGCGGAGCCTCATTTCCCTACCGGCAGGGGCGGAACGGATGAACCTGCTGCCCTTCAGCATCTTCACCATCGCGGGCAGCGGCCTGTGGAACGGGGTCCTCATTAGCCTGGGCGTACTCCTTGGCGCGCAATACGAGCTCATCGACCAGTACTCGCAGTACCTCAACTACGCCATCTACGCGGGCCTCGCCGTCGTCATCGGTTTGCTGATCCGGCGACGAGTCAAAAGACACGCATCCAAAGCACCCGAATCGGCCTCTTAATGCGCCCCCGGCGCACGTCCGAGACGACAGCCTGCGCTCTGGTGGCTTCAGGCTATATCCAGCGGTGTGCAGAAATTGGGCATGCTGTTGGCGGTGCACAGCCGGTATTTTCCCGGGCGGATGCTGTCCGGGATGATGAGGGTATCCGGACCCGGTCCGGCGATTCCTATGTCCTCCCAGCCTCTGCCCTCGCCGTCGTCGACCGACCACCAGATCGGGGAGCCGGAGCCCTCGTAGGCTCCGGTCGTGGCGCTCAGGAAATATCGTGCATGCCAGATGTCCCCGTACTGTTCTTCCAAAACCCAGGCGATACCACGCTCCGTTTCCTGAGGGAACCGGATGCTGATGGTCTGTCCGGGGTTGGCTGGGGAAGCCGAGATTTCGAGAAGCTCAGGACGCATCTGCGCCGCGGGGTCATGCGCCCCAGGCCCTTTGGCCCCTGCCGGGCCGCAACCGGCCAGCAGCACCCCGAGGAGAATCACAACGGCTGCTGGGAGCAACTGCTTCAGTCGTGGTTTGGCAGGGTATCCGCTCACGGAATCGACCTCCTTCAGGGATGCTAGCCGCTCCGCGGAATAGCCGGCGGCTTCAGCGGGATAACGAATTGGCGGCTATTCAAGCGGGACCGCCAAATTTCCTGAGATGCGGGGGTGCCTATTCCAGGCATGAGGGCCTGCTTTTGGACTGACACTCGGGGGAGTTCATGAAGTGTGCCTACGCATCGATTGCCCTCGCAATCATCACCGTTCTAGGTCCCACTGGACCCTCAAGACGGCCTTGCCGTCCTTCGTTGGCCCCGCAGCCGAAGTACGACCGCCGCGCCGACGGCTAGTCCTGCGAGGGTCCCGGATATCCCTAACCGCCCGAGATCGGTGGGGAGCGGGTTCGGCACCAGATCGAGGACGAAAGCCACTGCCGCGAAGGCCGCTCCCATCAACAGCGGGAGGATGATCAGCAACACTGCGAGCACCACCGGTGACTTGTAGGGCGCGGTGTCTCTTTGCATCAACGAGCTTGCTTCGCGGAGCGAGGCTTGGAGACTCGGGAGGCCGCGTCGGTCGAAACGCGCGGATCTCCAAGGGTGCATCTGGCCATGAGACGCAGTGTAGCGGTTGATTCCTGCACCGGGAGGCTGTCGGAAGAGCGTCACACGGGCGTTCCGGCAGCGGAACGTTGGGGAAGTCTGCCATGGCAGGAGTTCATTTGCTATTGATAATCATTTGCATTTAGCCTGATGGCATGCCGATATCCCCCCGCATCGTTTTCCTGTCCACCGCCGTGGCCGCAGCCCTTGCTCTGAGCTCGTGCGCCACCCCCGGATCCTCCGCGCCCGACGCCGGCTCACCCGCGAATCCTGCATCGTCCCCCGCCGGGGAGCCGGGCGGAAACACCGACCGTCAGGAGGTGGATGCACTGGACCCGCGGGCGGTGCTGACCTTCGACGGCGGCCTGATGACGGTGGACACCGAGACCGGTGAGGTGGTCGCACAAACCGAGTCGGAAGGCTTCCTGCGGTTGAACAACGCCGGGGACGGCCGGCACCTGCTGATCAGCGACGGTGACGAGTTCCGCATCTTCGACAGCGGCCTGATTGCTGAGGGCCACGGGGATCACGACCACTACTACAAGACGGCAGCTGCCATGACCGGCGCCAGCATCGAGGCCCCCGAGGCCGCACACGTCGTCGCGCATGAAGGCAGGACCGCGCTCTTCGCGGACGGGACCGGAGGGATCACCGTGATGGATTCCACCGCCTTCAGCGACGGCAAGGTGACTCCCGACGAGTCCGAGGAACATTCCGCTGGCGCTGCCCACCACGGCGTCGCCGTTCCGCTCAGCAGCGGGGACCTGCTGCTGACCCAAGGCACCGCGGAGGCGAGCAACACGGTTCAGGTGGTCTCTCCCGAAGGCGACGTCGTGGCCGAAACCACCGACTGCCCGGGCGTCCACGGCGAAGCCACCGCCCAGCCCACCGATCAAGGAGATGTCGTGACCCTGGGCTGTGAAAACGGTCCGGTCATCTACCGCGACGGCGCGTTCCACAAAGTGCCCGTGGAAGAGCAGTACCAGCGTTCGGGCAACCAGTTTGGCAACCACGGCTCACCGATCGTGCTCGCCGACTACAAGACCGATCCCGAGGCCGAGCAGGAACGGCCCACCCGGATCGGGCTGATCGACACCCGCGCCGCGTCGATGACCACCGTGGACCTAGGCTCGCCCTACTGGTTCCGTTCCCTCGCCCGCGGGGCAGACGGTGAGGCGCTGGTTCTGACCTACGACGGCGAACTGAATGTTCTAGACGAGGAAACCGGCGCCATCATCCACCAGGTCAAGGTCACTGCGCCCTGGGAGGAACCGGAGGAGTGGCAATCAGCCGCTCCGGCCGTGAAGGTCGGCACCGACGGATTCGCCTACGTGACCGAGCCCGCCACCAAGAAGCTGCACGTGATCGACGTCGCCGCCGGCACCCTCGTCGACAGCTTCGACCTGCCCGAAACGCCTGTGGAACTCGCGGTCCTCACCGGGGAGGAGGAAGCACCGGAACACGACCATGCCGACGGCGAAGGCCACGAGCGGGTTGAGGAACAGGGCAAGTAGGCCAACCTTGGCCACCGCCATGTTCCGGCCGGGTGACCTACCGCGGCACCCGGCCGTTGACCCATTATGTCCAGGCCAACCCCTCACCCAGCGTCGAGGTACTGCCGTGCGGCCGGGTGATCAGCTGATCAGCGCGTGAACCTGGTCCATGAATAAGGACCGATCAGCGTACAGGAGCATTGTCGCCGTCGGGTCGGGATCATGGTTGTCCTGTCCCTGCCAGACCTGATGGAGCCCCGCTCGCTCGACTGCCTTTCGTGATCGTGTGTTGCGGGTCGCCACGACAGCCGTGATGGGCAGATCCGGCCGTACTGCCTGCGCCCGCTCCATACCAACTGCGGCAATCTCCTGGGCATATCCGCGGCCCCAGGCCTGTGGGCGCAGGCTGAAGGACAGGTTCCAGGTGGTGTTGGCCCAGAAGTTGCAGCCGCCGATACCGACCAGTTCACCCACTGAAGAGCCACTGAGGTGTCGTGCTACCCACAGCCCGTGCCCGTGCTCGTGCCATTCGGCGATCCGTCGCTGGAGAACTGCCCTGGTGTGTTCGATCGAGGGGTGGGCCAGCATGGGGTCAGCCTCCGCGAGGCGAGGGTCCGAGTACATTTCGAACAACTCGTCAGCGTCGTCAGGAGTGGGCCTGAACAATGCCAGCCGGCCGCTTTCGGCTTGCGCACCTCGGCCATTGGGGCGTGCGTCAATTTCCGCATCCGGCTCTTTTTCAGACATTCGTCCAGTATCCCCGGTGCAGCCGGCTCATTTGTTCCGGGCCAGGCGAAGGTACACCACCGACCTGGTCCATGGCGGGCCGGCTTACCTCTCGGAGGGCTGGGTTTCGCTGCGCCGTAGCAGTTCCGGCGCGAGGACCCGGATGACGACCGCAGCACCAATCAGAGTCGTACCCATCGGGATCAGTGCCCAGCGGATCAGTCCTGTGAGGAGGTCAATTGCTCCCACTCCGATAGCTGCCGAAGGGCCTACAGCCTCGGCAAGGAGCCCGACCAGCTGCGGGAGCAGCACGAGTACAAATCCACCGGCGACAATCAGGGCAATTCCCCACTGAACGCACTTCTTAGCTGCTGATTCCATTGTTCCCCCAATAAAGCAATCGTGTGTTTGCCGAGTGTAACGGTTAGCCGTTCTGGAAGTCGTCAATCAACCACCGGACCGCACCTGATCCGAGCCCCTCGCTCTGGTAATCACCCGTCTGGTAGGCCTCCATCACCCTTAGCCAAACCGCCCATCGGACCCAGTCGACGACGTCTTTCGACTCGGCATATGTGATCCACAGGCGATCTTCAGTGCTGCCTGGGAGCCAAACGCGAGCCCCATAACGAAGGCGGGGACTACCTTCAATGTTTTCGAACTGCGCGATCAGGAAACCGTGAACCACCTCGGCTGTGATCAGTCTTAGCCCAGTGGAGTTGGGTTCAAATCCAAATACTTCGCGTGTTGCTTTGAGGTAGTCCTCGGCCCGAGGCCCAATCGGCGAGATAGTCATTGACGCATTGTCGCCTGAAATCGGCATTCACTCGTGGACGGGCACCGATACGGGGTGGCCGCGGGGGTGAAGTGCGCCTTTTCCGAGGATGCCCCCGAATCTGCGCCGGGGCTAGCTGTGGCAGTGGCCGCCCGAAGCCGGTGCGTTCGGTGGGACATCAAGGACAGGACTGCGGTCGAAGAAACCTTCCGGCCGAAGCCTGAAGCCAACGGTGTCCACCGGCATGATCGGCCAGTCCTCCATGCGGGGAAAATGTGTAAGACCGAAGGTGTGCCACACCACGAGGTCCTGCCCGTCGATGTCGCGGTCCTGGGCCACATAGGCCGGCAGTCCGGCTCCGCCGACGTGCTGGTTGACGAAGTCGCCGGTGGGGTAGCGCTCATCCTCAGCGAACCGGGTCACCCAGAGGTCCTTGGTGGCGAAGGCCGCACGCCGGGCAATTGAAGAATCGGGGTCGGCAAGAAGGGTGGGCTGCCCCTGCGCATGCAGCTTGTAGGCGACGGGTTCCCCTAACCGGTTGCGGGACTCGGGGTTGGAGATCACCCAGGTACGGCCGTTTCGGGAGTCTGCCTCACGTACGCTCTCTGACTCTCTCGTAAGGGCAGTCCGCTTCCGCGAGAATGCGTTGCCGCGCGGATTGTCGTGCCCAAGGGGTTGCCGGACAACGTCTTCTTCCTCAACCCGGTTGGTGAAGCCGTCGACCGCCATATCGAGACGGGCGCTGAAGAGGTGCTGATGGAACGGGGCCCCCAGGCCGGGCGCGAGCTGGGACATGTTCGCCGATGCACTCTCGGAGTACGCGCTGGTGAAAACGACGCCGGTCGCTTTCGCCTCGAACTCGATGGTGCCGTCCAGATAGAGGTACCAGTAGAACCCGTAGTCGTAGTTGCCCACGGTGGTGAAAAAGGAAATGACGAGACGTCGGTTGCGGCGGGTGTAGTTGATCCCGGACCAGAGGTCGCTGTGCTTGGCGAGAATGCCCCAGTCCTCCTCGTGCATGCAGATCGCGTTTCGGATTTCACGCGGGTTTCCGAAGGCATCGCTGATCACCGGACTGAGGTAGGTGATGTCGCCCAGGCAGTCGCAGCCAAGTTCGAGCGAATTAGCGTACTGACCCACGAGGTACTCGCCGGTGTCAAAGTAGTTCTGCCACGACCGGACGGGCGACGGGTCGCCATACGGAACCACCATCTCCGCGATGGAGGCCCGCTTGATAATGGGCCGATCCCGGCCTTTGTCATTGAACGAGAGGTTATGCAGGACCACCCCCTCCCGGACATCAAAGCCGACGTCGACGCTCCAGTTCTCCCACTCGACGTGGTTGCCGTTCGTTACGGCGAAGCTCGGCCCCTCGGGCTGGGTGATACTGATCGGTTTCTGGCTGGTGCGCAGCGGCCCCGTCAGCTCGGGGTCCGTGTAATTTCCGTGCTCCTGCGGCACGGGCATAGGCCCGAGATCCAGAATCTGGGTGACCTCTCTGCTGACGACGTCGACGTAGGCAACCAGCCCGTCAATCGGGTGCGCCCACGCGCTGTCCGTTTCGTGCTCCTGGACGAACGCGAGCCCGCGGAGAATCCGGCGGCCCTTTTCCTCTGCGTATTCGAACACCCCCGCGGAAAGCGGTGCGACCCTGACGTTGGAGACGTCGAGATTTCTGTTGGCGAGGGCGGCCAGCCATCGGTCATCGGTGGACAGCAGCTCCTCCACTACAGCGAACTCCTCCTCGAGTACGGGGAGTTCACCGGTGGCCGAGGTGTCGAGCTCCACCGTGGAAAGCACCCGTCCGGTGGTTGTGGAGACGACCACATCCAGCGGAGCCGAGCCGGAGATGTCGTGAAGAAAGACTCGGAAGCGGCGGCCGTCGTCGCCTGCAGCAGATGCGCGGCCCGGATCAACGAGTCCGAGGTACGCAATTCTCCTGGTTGACCCGAGGAGCTCGTGGTCCCGAAGGATCTTCTGCACGTCGACGATTTCTTCGGCTGTGGCCAGGGTGTAAGAATTGGCGGTCGCTGTGGGGGAGGTAGTCATGGCATCCTCAGTCGGGGAGTTTTTCTATCTCCGTAGAATATGCGCGCTGTAGTGTGGATCACAAGGGTTCAGAGCAGGGAGAAAAACAAGTGCCGAAGATCGTCGACCATGACCAGCGTCGGTTGGAGCTCGTGGACGCCACCTGGCGGATCATCGCCCGGCGGGGGATGGAGGGTGCGACCATGCGCGACATTGCGGTTGAGGCCGGCTTTTCCAATGGGGCTTTGAAGCCCTACTTTCCCACTAAAGACGACCTGCTCACCTTCGCCTTTCGCCACGTCTTCAACCGCACCAACCAACGGATTGCCTTGTCCACCTTCAATCGGACAGGCACAACCGCCATTCGGGCCCTCGGTTTGGAGGTGCTGCCCGTTGATGAGGAGAAGGTCAGCGAAGCCCGCATCGTCATTCCGTTCTGGCAGAAGGCCATCACCGATTCGCACAAGATGGCCATCCACCGGGAGTCAATGGCGCAATGGCGCCTCGCACTGATGCGCCACCTCGGGGAGGCGCGGCAGGCGGGGGTTGTCACGACCGGTGTTCCGGATGACGTGATCCGGGAACAGCTCATGAATTTGTTCCTGGGCGCACAGATCACCGCCGCCCTAACGGGACCGGAGGAGAACCTTCCGTCCTATATCCACCAGCTGGATGGCTTCCTGACGAACCTGTGACGTCTTAAATTCGACCGTTGTGGAAAATCCAGACCGGGTCTACTCTGTAGCAAATGTGTCCTACGACACATCCGTCTACGAAGTGGAGCACCATGAAAACCTACGACGCGCTTCTCGCCTCGATCACTCGGGAATCGGGCCCGACCCGCACCATTCTGGATCCGGCAACGGGTGAGGCCGTCGGCGAGGCACCCGTCCACACCGTCGAAAATCTTGAAGCCGCGATCTCCGCGGCGGAAGCGGCCCAGCCCGCATGGGCAGCGCTCGGACACGAAGCGCGCAGTGAGGCTCTGCTGAAGGCTGCCGATGCCATCGACCGCGCCGCCGAGGAACTGGCCAACCTTCTCTCCCGCGAGCAGGGCAAGCCCCTCAACGGGCCCAACGCCCGTTTCGAGGTCGGCGCGTGCTCGGCATGGCTGCGCGCAGCCGCGACCACAGAACTGGAGCCCCAGACCGTAGCCGACGACGGCGAGACCTTCGCCCAGATCCACTACCGCCCCATCGGCGTGATCGGGGCAATCGGACCCTGGAACTGGCCGATGATGATCACCATCTGGCAGATTGCTCCAGCGCTCCGGATGGGAAACGCCGTCGTCGTCAAACCGTCGGAGTACACGCCCCTGAGTGTCCTTGCACTGGCGCACGTGATCAATCAGGAGCTGCCGGCCGGCCTCCTGACGGTAGTTTCAGGCGATCGCGAGGTGGGCGCGCGGATGACCGAGCACCCGGCAATCGGGAAGATCATGTTTACCGGATCTACTGCGACGGGCAAGGCAATCATCAGGTCCTCGGCCGACAGCATCAAGCGCCTAACGCTCGAACTGGGTGGGAATGACGCCGGCATCGTCCTGCCGGATGCCGACCCTAAGGCGATCGCGGAAGGACTTTTCTGGGGCGCCTTCATCAATACCGGCCAGACCTGTGCCGCGTTGAAGCGCCTCTATGTGCACGAGGACATCTATGACGACGTCTGTGAGGCGCTGACCGCCATCGCTGAGGTGATGCCAATGGGCGTCGGGCTTGACGAAACGAGCGTCCTCGGCCCGCTGCAGAACAGGGCCCAGTTCGACATTGTGACCCGCCTGGTGGACTCCGCGAAGGACTCCGGAGCGCGCGTGCTTATTGGCGGTAACCCGAATCCAGACCAGCCAGGGTACTTCTACCCGACGACTCTGGTTGCCGACATTGACAACGAGAACCCACTGGTGGCCGAGGAGCAGTTCGGCCCGGTCCTGCCGATCATTCGCTATAGCACCGTCGACGAGGCCATCATCAAGGCGAACGCCCTGGAGGTAGGCCTGGGCGCATCAGTGTGGTCCTCCGACGTGTCGGCCGCACGCGAGGTGGCTGCGCGAATCGAGGCCGGCACTGTGTGGATCAACAAGCACGGCGCAGTCGACCCCCGCGTCCCGTTCGGCGGCATCAAGCAGTCCGGCTACGGTCTGGAGTTCGGCGTTGAGGGCCTGAAGGCCGTGGCGGTTCCGCAGGTAATCAACGGATAAGAGCTTCACAAGCAAGCAAGCACGGAAGCGACGCGGAGCGGATCCGCAGCGCACCATCTCGGTGCGTTGTGTGTCCGTCCCGGGCTCTCCATCGGCGGAGCGCGGGCTGGTTGAGGTGACGGCGACCGAAGTCCGTCCTTCATGCTCCCACCAGGCAATTCATTGGCCGATATCCATCAGCACACCAACTATCCGAGGATTGTTGCGCCTTTCACAACGTCGTCGGGAAGGCTCATCGAGGAGACAGTTCATGGACAGAACCGAAACGATCGCCTCCGGTGGATCGAGCTCTACCAATGAATCAAGGACGACGCTGCGACGGGGGCGGCTTGGCGTCATCGGCGTTGTCTTCTTCGTCGTAGCCGCTGCGGCGCCTCTCGTCGGAATGACCGGAGCCGTGCCGATCGCCATCGTACTGGGAAACGGCGCGGCCGCCCCAGGCGCCTACCTGGTCGTCGGGCTGACACTTTTACTGTTCAGCGTCGGCTACTCCGCGATGAGTCAGCGCGTTACCAATGCCGGTGCCTTCTTCGCCTACATCGGCCGAGGCATGGGAACTCACCTCGGTCTCGGCTCCGCATTCGTGTCGTTGATCGCCTACGTCGCCATTCAGCTCGCTATCTTCGGCTTCTTCGGCGGCTTGATGGCCGGGCAGATCGGTGCCCTTGGCCTTGACCTGCCGTGGTGGTTTTGGGCACTGATCGCATGGGCGGTCGTAACCGTCCTGTCGCTGGCAAGCGTCGATGTCGGAGCGAAAGTGCTTGGAGCGTTGATGCTGTTGGAGGTACTCTCGCTGGCGATCACCGCCGCCGCGATTCTCATCGACGGCGGTCCCGAGGGTTACGACTTCGCGGCTTCCTTCTCGCCGCAGGCCATCCTGGCAGGCGGACTGGCCGGTTCGGCCGGGATCGCGTTTGCCTTTGCGTTTGCCTCCTTTATCGGATTCGAAGCCACGGCCATCTATGGCGAGGAATCGAAAGACCCGAAGCGAATCGTCCCGCGGGCCACCTACCTGGCGGTTGTGCTGATAACGGCTCTGTTTGCTGTCACTGCTTTCGCCCTCGTGACGGGCATGGGAGCGTCCAGGGCGGTCGAGGCCACGGTGACTTACTCGACGGTGGACGAAGTTCCGCTTGCCGATCCCGCCGCGGTCCTTTTCACCCTTGCCTCCGAATACGTTGGCGGATGGATGGCCACGCTCATGAGCATTCTTGTGCTCTCGAGCCTGTTTGCCGGACTTCTGGCATTCCAGAATGCAGCCAGCCGTTACGTCTTTGCTCTTGGGCGTGGCGGAGTACTTCCCAGCGGGCTGGCAAGGGTCAATGCCAAGGGCGCTCCCCAGAGTGCTTCACTTGCGACATCTGCCGTCACGGGCGCGGTCATCCTGCTCTTCACGCTCTTCCAGCTGGAGCCGATTTTGAACATGTTCTACTGGTTCAGTGGCCTGGCAGTGGTGGCGATTGTGCTGATCGAGGCGCTGGTCTGTCTCGCCGTTATCGCCTACTTCCGCAAGAACAAGGGCGAGGAACGCATTTTCACTACAGTAATCGCGCCGGTCGTGGCATTTCTCGGGCTCCTGATCGGTGAATACCTCCTCATGTCGCGCTTTGGCTTGTTGGCCGGCACAACCGCAGAGGGCGTGGATCCCTCGGTTCAGCCGTGGGGACTAAGCCCGCTGGGCTGGGTCCTGATCGCACTACCCTTCGTCGTCCTACTTGCCGGCTATCTCTTCTCACGCATTGCCGGACCCGAGAATGAAGAGTTCGTCCGTGACGAGTTGTCCTGAGCGGCCGCGGCGGTGCTGGGGGAGGGCGTGCCCTTAAGGTCGGGCGCGAGCGCGAAAGCGGATCAGCGCGTGATAGTGAGTGGCTCGCGCGGCTCCGCACAGGATGCCCGTTCCAGGCCCACAGTGCCCCGTGCTCGATTGTTCCTGCCGGTGTCGTCGCACCAGTCAACCTTGTACGGGGTCGCGGTGACGACCGCTTCTCCGACCGCCATCTGGGCCGGGACACGGAAGGTGTAGGTGAACGCGCCGGCATCGGTCATTGGAGCTGTCACGTTGATGACTTCAACACCTCGTTCATCGGTGACGACGACCTGAATCTGGGCAGTCTCGCCGTACCGGGGATTGCAGTCGGCCTCCGGCGCCGCGACGGTGACCATCTCTCCCGGCGTCGCGTCGGTTGGAGTGACCGAGTAGTCAGGCGGGAAGCAGGGCGGGTCGGCGGATGGGTAGGAGGAGCATCCCCCTGCGGCGGTGATCAATGCAGCCCCGACCACGAAGGCAAGGGCGATCCGCCCCTCGGTCCTGCTGCTGGACCACCCGAACCGAATCCTCATGCCCCCCATTGTGGTGCCGATTGGGCCAAGTTCCCCCGGTAACCGGAATTCGTTCCCGTACCGTTGCGCTTCCTGCAGGCCCGGCGGACGCTCCAGTTGGGTTATGGTTCTTGAACTGCCCATGGGGGGTGGGGAGCCGGGAGAACCATGCAATCGCGAATTCCGTTGAGCTGTGCCGTTGCTGCCACCATGTTCCTTGTGGGATGTGGTGTTGCTGCCGACCCGCCCGCGCGGTCCGCCTCTCCTAGGCCCATCGCGCCCGTGCAAGTATTGCCGGAGTCTGGGCAGCCTGGGGGCGATCGGTCCGATAGGACGATGGCGGGGGAGGCACCCCGGTTCATCGCTCAGGAGGATATGGCTGCGAACAGACTCAGGGCCGTTGAGGAATTTCCCGAAGAGCTGCCGGACGGTTTCTCATGGCCGACCGAGTCAGTTGGCACCGTCTCCCAAGATGAGGACGTTGTAATCGAAGAGGGAGTTGAGGAAGGCGCCGTCGCCGATTACTGGCTCTGTGCCTGGATGGCGGAATACCTTGGCGCGATCGATTCCGGTGATTCGGTGCGCGAGGATGTTGCCATGGCCGAGATCGAAAAGTACACGTCCCTGCCGATAATAAAGGCCGTGCATCAGAACCCGGAAGTGTTTGAGGCATCGGTGGTAGAGACGGCCCGCCGCGGCGAGACGGCGAATCTGCGAGAGTTCTTCAAGTCGTGCCGGGTGCAGAAGAATGCAGGAACTCGCTAGTTCTGTCGCCGAGGAGAGGGCCAGTCACCTAGGTGAGAAAGCCTCCGGCGGATTCCCCCATCGAACATTATCAGTCTTGACAATGTTCGCATCCGCGATAACGTGAATATATGGCCAGTTTGATCCTTCACGAAGGGCACCTGCGGGACCGCCTTTCAACCAGCGCCGCACATCCACTCGCAACTGTGGAGCCCGTCATGGACGCTTTGCATCGACTGCGGCCACTTGAGACGGGAACAGGGTCCGAAGAGTGATGGTCCTGTCGAAAAGACAGAGGTGCGGCTCCGCGGCCCGAACCGTTGCCCTCCCGCTGCTCCGTCCGAAGCGGGGCGCCTCCCCGGTGCAGCCCACCCGCTCGTCGCCGAAAGCCCTGTCCGCCACCGTCGCCGGCCCCGACGGTGCGCCGACGTGCATTCTCCTGCACGGAGCCGGCACGACGAGCTGGATGTGGCGGGGGTTGGTCGATCGACTAGAGGGAGCTGTCCGCCTGGTCATGGTCGACCTACCCGGTCATGGCCACAACGCCTCTCGGCCATGGGTATCCATCGACGATACGGTCCTGGCACTAACCCAGATCATCGACGAGACGACGGTTGACGGTACCGCACACGTCGTGGGGCTGTCGCTGGGCGGTTACCTCGCCCTCGAGATCACAGCCGCGCACCCGGAAAGGGTGCAGAGTTCCTTGGTCAGTGGCGTCAACGTACTCCCTTTTCCACGCCCCAGGCTGATGCGAGCCACCGGTCATCTGGTGGCCCCCTTCGTACGCAGCGGGGTGATGCTGCGCGCCAATGCGCGGTCGCTGGCCATCCCTCCTGAGGACTACCAGGGCTACGTCGCCGCCGCCCGGTCCATGGCCAAGGGCACATTCACCGCGATCGGCGAGGAACTCATGAACTATCGGCTTCCGGCCACCTCAGGCTCCCGTCCCACACGGGTCCTCGCTACCGCCGGGGCGAACGAGCACCCCCTCATCCTTGAGTCACTCGCGAAAATTGCGGCCGCTTTCCCCAACGCTCAATCACGAATTGCGCCCGCGGTCGGACACGCGTGGAACGGCCAAAACCCGGACCTTTTCGCTCAGACCGTATTGGCACACGTCACCGCCCAACCGCTGCCAATGGAACTTGCAGTAGCGCACTGACCAATCAAGGAAGCTGCACCCGCTGCGCAGCGGCCCCTCCGCTGGGATGAGGGCGCAGCAGCTCGGTGATCGTGGAGAACGGACTTCAGGCAGCAGAGCTCTTCGATGGTCGTCCCCGATGGACCGGGACGACGGCGGCCGCGATGCCGAGCAGTACGACCGCACCCAGCGTGGTGCCGAAAGCGACCAGTATCGCCCCTACCATCCACAGGCCAGTCTCATCACCGACGGCGGCCGTGCCGATCCACGCGAGGGTGAAGGAAGCGGGAAGGACCAGCACCGCGACACCAAAGGGCAGAAGCCGGTAGGCGAGCCCCGCCACCACGATGCCGCACAAAAATGCTCCGACTCCCTGCCATATCGCGTATGGTCCGGCCATTTCGCCGGTGGACGGGTCGAACTGGTACTCGGTATCCCATGCGAACCAGCCAACCCAGAGTCCCGCGGACAGGAGAGCGATCAGGACGACGGACGCCCATTGCCGTGCGGGGGATCGATGGTGGTTCCGCGTCAGGTGCATGCCTCACTGTAGGCATCAATCTCGCTTGGCAGGGTCCACACCGCCGAAAGCTAGCGCGAACGGCACTGACTGCCCCGGGAACTGGCCGGAGCCAAGGAACGATCCGCCGGGCGTGCCGCCAATCCGGGAACGCTGGCAGGAGGAATTGAGAAGTCAGCCCAGGACTGGTGTGAGGGCACGCCTACCGGCTACCGATTCTGCTGGTAACCCCCGTCGAGGGCGTCATCGATACAGCGGGTGCTGAAGCCCGGGTGACGTGTCCTGAGGTAGTCCTGCTGGGCCTTTGTCTCCTCTGGGGTCCAGGCAAAGTGGCTGCCCTCTTGAATGAGCTCGGTTGCCCTGACCCGGGCATCGTCCAAGGCCCCCGATGGATGAAGGTCTCCCAGAGCTTCGTGAAGTGGAATGGCGCCGAGGAACTGTCGCCGGCTGAACCGCTGGTTAAAGTACACCAGGGTGAACACCGCGTCCAAAAGGGGATAGGAGCGGGCCTGTTCGATGAGCGCGACGCGGTATTCCCTCTCGCTGTCCCGGTTGCGTTGAACCACGAAGGTTCCATAGGCGAGGGCCCTGCGGTACGTTTCGTGACTGAAGCCCGGCGCATCGGCGCTCATCGTCGAGATCACCGATTCCACGCTTTCGCCATCGAGATGGGTGGTCCCGTACCGCGAGGAGTTGGAGGCGAGGCGGTCGGCCCGCTCCTGAAGCTTCGTTAGTTCCTCTGGGCCAAGGTCCGGCACTCCGGCCTCGACGGCGACTCTCATGTGGTCGTTATATGACACCATGGCGCGCCGGTGGTTGTGCAGGACGATGACGAAGACCGCATCGGGTGCGGAGAGACCCCAGGATTCCTCGATCGCCTGCCGACGGATTGATTCCTCCGTTGCCTTGAGCTTGCGGGAGTAGTTGGGAGGTCTCGACGCTCCGGTGTATCCGAACGAGGACATCGTGTAACGCCTGCGTTTACCGATGGAGTTGTCCTCGACAGCGAAATACCCGTCGGGAAACGAGAGTCCGTCGCCCCAGGACCCGAATATGAGCAGCGCCTCGGCGGCAAGCTGATGCGCGGCATCCCGGATCGACCCCGATAGTCTCGACGCTTTGAGCTCGCTGCGCGCCGCATAGCGGCTTTTGCCGACAGCGGTGATGTGGATGTGAATCTCTGCCTCGCCGGACCCCGGGTTCACCGCCTCCCGCTTGAATGCCACGACAGGGATGGAGAGGCCACGCCACATCAGATGGAAAAGATCGCTGCCGCCCGCGGCTGACCCGTTGATCTGGCTGAACGTCGCATCGCGCCCACGGTCCACCAGCCGTGGACCACCGCCGCCGAGACCGGCCAGCCGCAGTTCTCCCTCAACTTCGAACACGATTTTCCCCCCGCCGCGACCCTGGTCGGTCACCCGCCCTCAGAGTACAAGCACCTGCTGAGGCGAACAGTTAGGTAGGACAAGTCGCCGCGGGGAAGAATCCCCGCCTGAAAAGGTCGCCGGCGCACTCGATTAGGCGCTTGGGTCTTGCTCCAGCGGATGATTCGCCAGCTTCGCGGCGACGCCGTCGTGCACGAGCCGGTGAGCCGCTGTGGCAGGCTTTCGCGAGGCCTGGTCCGTCACGCCCGCGGTGAACTCATCCGCGAGCGCGAGGCGCGGATACGCGGAGAGGACCTCCTGCACGAAGTCGTGTGGAAGGACGTCCGCTCGGGAGCCACTGATGTCCAGGCCCGTTGCGGTCTCCAGCAGGTATCCCTCCACATCCATTGCGGGATCCACCGACGGCCAGTTGTGCCGCACGATCACCTCGAGTGCGCGCTGTCGTCGGTCGGGCGGCCAGCCGGCGCCAGCGGTGAGCGCGACCGCCACCTGCCCGCCGGCTTCCTCGTAAGAGAGCGCTACGTTGTCAAAAGCGGGGACGATCCCGATGTCGTGCAGCATTGCGGAGGTGTACAGCAGCTCATGATCTACGTCCTGCCGTTCCTCGAGCAGGGCGAATGCCTCTGCCCACAGCCAGGATCGGATCACGTGATTGAGCAGCGCGGGAGAATGGTACGAAGCTGCCAGTTCGAGAGCGGCCCGGGCTGCCTGGGTGCTTGGAGCGGTGAAGTCGTGCAGACGCATAGAGACATCGTCGCAGACGAGCGCAAGCGACTCGGGAAAGTCGAAACGGCTCCGGGATCCGGATCAGTCCGTGCCCAGCGCCGCTTCCAGTCCGTCTAGGATCACTTCGAGTCCGTACTCGAATTCCTCGGTGTAGTCGTAGCCGGGCTTCAAAACGTGGGTGTTCACGAATTCCGCGAGATTCGGATACTCATTGGCGGGGAAGGGCTCGAACATGTGCTGCGCCATGGCATCCATGTCGGCATTGGTGTCGAACGGCATATTCATCCGGGTGAGGGCGAAGCCGTAGATGTAGCCATCCAGCAACGAGTAGGCGTGGGCCACCATGGCGATGTCGAAGCCGGCCGAGCGAAGCTTGCCGATCACCGCATCGTGGTGCCGCAGGTTCGCGGGCCCGGGCCGCAGGCGGGACTCCATCAACCCGATCGCCCACCGGTGTCGTGCAAGAGCATCACGGAGTGAGAGGGCCCGTTCCCGCATTGCGGGTTTCCAGCCGGCACCACCGAGGGGGAGTGCGATCTCGCTGAAGACGACGTCGATCATCGCATCGATGAGGTCCTCCCTGTTTGCCACATGGCGGTAGAGAGCCATCGGTGCGACATTCAGCGCCTTCGCGACATGGCGCATCGTCAGCCCCTCCAGCCCAGCTCCGTCGGCGTGCTGAACGGCGGCCTGCACGACCCGTTCCCTGGTCAAGGGTGTTCGGGTGCCCTCGGTATCGCTCGTCGCCACCGGCATTGACGTTCCTTCCTTGATCTGGAGTTGGTTCCCCATCCGCTACGCCCTCGCTGTGTACTTAGTACTCTATCAGATGTACGCTGTACGCACGACGCGGAGCCGCCCGCGTTCTTACAGGGAAAGGATCAGCCATGACGTCTCCGAACGGCACATTCTCCGAGGCTCCGGGAGGACCGCCGCCAGCCCCGCTCAAGCTGGACCTGCCCCCGGTCGGAGTCCGTACTCCATCCCCTGCCCAGCCAGCACACGCGCGGGTCGCTCCGGTTCCCGCATGAAGGCGATCACCAGCCGCGCCTATGGCGCACCAGACACTATCCGCGTCGAAGAGATTCCCACACCCGTCCCGGGAGCAGGCGAGGTGTTGATCCGCACCTTTGCCACCGTCGTTTCCGGCGCGGAATGCACCGCACGGGCAGGCCGGGACCCCTTCGCCCGGCTCTACTTCGGCCTGATGCGGCCCCGTTTTCCGGTCCTGGGAACCGGATTCGCGGGCGAAGTCCTGGCCGTCGGAAGTGCGGTGGCTAAGTACAGTATCGGCGACCAGGTCATGGGATCGGTGGGACCGAGGCTGGGAGCGCATGCCGAGTACGTCACTGTGTCCGAAGACGGCGTCATCGCGTTGATGCCTCCCGGTCTGGTGCCTGCGGACGCCGTGGCAGTCCTTGACGGCGCCCTCACAGCGCTGCCGTTCCTCCGGGACGCCGCCGGGCTGAAGGCCGGACAGTCCATCTTGATCAACGGTGCCTCCGGCGCGGTGGGTACCGCGGCAGTTCAGCTCGCCACACATTTCGGAGCAGCTGTCACCGCGGTCTGCAGCACCGCAAACCGTGAACTTGTGAAATCGCTGGGCGCCGACCACGTCATCGACTACACGGCGGAGAATTTCACGCAGACCACCCGGACATACGATGTCGTCTTCGACGCGGTGGGCAAGAGCTCCTACACACGCAGCCGGCGGCTCCTGAAGCCTGGTGGCAGCTACCTGACCACAGTTCCCTCCTTGCCCATTCTGGTGTGGGCTCTGGTGACCCGGATAATCGGCAGGACAAGGGCGGGTATCGCGTTCACGGGGCTTCGAAAGGCCCCGGCCATGGCTCGGGACGTCACCTTCCTAGGTGATCTGGCGGCGTCCGGACACCTCGTCCCGGTGATTGACCGGATCTACGGTCTGGACGACGCCGCCTCCGCGCATGCCCGCGTCGAAACGGGACGCAAAACGGGAAGTGTCGTCATCGCCCTGCAAACCGCGGGGGAGTAGGCTGCCTCAGCGAAGGCAGTGGTGATCCCAGCAGCACCGCGCGCCGGTGCGCCGAAGCCTGCCTAGCTGTCATACCTAAAAGCCGTCCTCCGGGTCCTCGAGCTTCCGGCTGGGGAGCTTGGTGCTCAGATACATGGCGAGCACCCATTGAGCCATTCCCCCAACCAAGAGGAAGATGACAAACGCTGGCTTCCCTCCTTCGGCCCAAAGGATCAGGCCGATCGTCAGCCAAACGAATGCACCATACCGGGACCCGTGCCGGGCAGATCGGATCAGGTTCTCACGCGTCTCCGCGGACTTCGGTTCGTCATCGGCCATGCGGGCTAGCTCCCACGCCTGGAGCATGCGCTCCTGAGGCGCCCCGCCAGCCGCCTAGACATTGCAGGTGTAGGTGATGCCGTTCCGCTCGTGGACTCCGTCGCCAAGTTCGGCACAGGTTTGAATGACGCTCGTGATACCGACGGTCAGGAGGGTGATCCCGGCGACGGTGATGGCAGCTCCAATGATGATCCCGGCAAGGGCAAAACCGTTTGTCATACCTGCCTTCCTTGACTGGACGAAGGCGATAATGCTGAGGATCAGCCCGATGACGCTCAATGGCCCCAGAATCGACAGGACGAATCCGGCGATACCTAGGGATCTGCCGGGATTGGTGCGTTCCTCTAGTCTCGATGATGGCGACTGCTGGTAGCCCTGAGTCATGCGAATTCCCCCATAAAGTGATCGTTTTTCTCTATTTGATGCTCAGATATGTCCCGGTATTCATGGAATTTACGGCGACCGATCCCCGGCCCGGCGCCGGCGTTCCGCCCGCCACCTGACAACGCCTCCAGCGATGAACACGGCGCCGCCGAGGAGGGAAACAACTGCCCCCCGCGGAATTCCCGGCAGGGTCAGCCACCACAATCCAATGAGGACGAAGACAAGCCCCAGAGACGCCAGCCACGAGCCCTGTCTGTCAATCTTCATGTCGTCCCCTGATCTCGGCAGGATGAAAACGGGCGGAATGCCGCTTCCGGTAGTTTCCCTGAAAATTCCACCTAAGTATGGTGCGCATCACGGTACGCCCGGACGCGAGTTCTGCAAAGGAATAAATCCGTCCGAAGTGATAGATGAGTGTTCTCCACAGGAAAACAGGTACCGGGGCGGAGTCTTACAGGAGCCGACCAACAATTCGGAGAAAGGTCTTGATTAGCCCGTCGCAGGATTTCAAGGCAATGTTTTTCGACTGCGACTACGACTGGGTTCTGGTGGAGCCGAGGCCGATCACAAATGCCACGGATCAGGCGGCCGCCTCGATTTCTGGAACTGGACATGGAGGGACGCGTAGGGGAGGGGCGCCGAGCCCAGCGGCATGCCGTGGGAAGGGCAGCGGCACCTGCTGCCACCGCCCTTCCGCAGTGAAGCGCCGGATCAGGCGGAGACGCTCCGGGCAGGGGAGGTGCTTGCCAGGAAGGCCTCGTCGAAGAACTCACGGAGCCTGTCGCACAGCACAACGAACTCCGGGTGGTCAACGAACATGAAGTCGTTGTGCCTGCCGTCGATGGTGTAGAGGGTCTTGGGGGAGGCGGCCGCGGCGTACAGGGACGACGCCTCATCGAACGGGTGCAGCGTGTTGCGCGATCCGTGCCCGATGAACAGCGGGGTCGGCGCAAGGTCCGCTACCACCTTTTCGACCCGGAGATCCATGATCGACTCGGTGAACTGGACCCGCGTGGGGTGGCCGAAGCCGTACACCTGGGACAGTTCCTTGCCCACGTAGTCCTCGGTTGCGGGATCGAGGGGGTAGTGGGCGAACGTGTCGGCCAGCCGCGATTCCCCCTCAAGGACACGCCGGGTGCGGTCTTGCTGCACCTCATCGACGATCCGGGTCCACTCGTCATAGGTGTGGATGGACTTCAGCCAGCGGGGCCCGTCGTAGAAGCCGTTGAGGGCCGCGACGCCGGCGACGTTGCCGCCCTTCTCCCCGGCGAGGATCACATTGGCGGCGCCCATGCCCCAGCCGATGAGTCCGATCCGGCGGTTGTCGACGTCCTCCTGGGACTGCAGGAAGGTCACCGCGTTGCGGATGTCCTCGACCTGCTGCTCGATCAGGACGGTCCCCTTCTCGCCCTCGCTGTCGGCCATGCCCCGGTAGTCGAAGCCCAGGCAGATGTAGCCGCGTTCGGTCATCTGGCGGGCGAACATCTTTGGGTAGAACTCGTTGAAGCCCTGGTAACCGGAATTCACAATGAGAGCGGGGTGTGGGCCGTCACCGGCGAGGCTGTCGGGGTAGTAGAGGGTTGCCTGCAGGCGGCTGCCTTCGCTGAAGAACGTTGCTTCTTTCTCGATCACTGTTTTTCCTTTATCTCGATGGGCGCACCCGGGGGCGGTGCGTTGTGGGTCGGTGGGGCGCCGGTCAGGCGGGTGTGAACAGGCCGGCGGGGGTCGTGGAGGCCGCCGCCTCCAGCCAGCTGCGGTCGAGACCTTCCGAGGCAAGGGTGTCGATGAGGAGCAGAAGCGCCTCGGGTGGGGGCGGGGAATTCGGCTGCCCGGCATCGGAGGAGAGGATCAGGCGGTGGCCTGCGGCCTCAGCGGCGCGCGCCAGCATCGCCGGCGTGCAGCCGGGTTGATGCAGCAGCTGGTAGGTGGTGATTTCGGCATACCCGCCGCGTTCCACCAGCGACCGGATAGCCGACGGGTCCAGCCCGGGCACTGTGTAGGAGGGGTGGGTGAACAGCACCCGGCGGATGCCGTAGAAGCGCGCCCGATCGCTGAGCCAGTTGCACTCGGCCCCGCTGAGGTGCCCGGTGGCGAGCACCGCGTCGTGGTCCGCGATCAGCGCCAGCACCGTTTCGGTGGCCTGCGTGGTGCGGGTGTCGACCGGGGGAATGGCATAGGAATGCGGCGCCAGCCGCGGTTCCTGGTGGCACAGTCGAGGCAGGTCGGCGGTGTGCTGGGTGTGGGCGTCCGCCGTGGGCATCCAGATGACCCGGCCCCCCGAGGAGAGCGTGGCGGCCACCGCGCTGGGGTTGATGCCGCCGCAGTGCTGGTTGAGGGCGATCCCCCCGTACACCTTCTGTCCCGTCAGCCGGGCTGCGGAATTCGCCCGGCCGACGGTGGACTCGTAGTGCGCCTTGAGCACGAATCCGGAGAAGTCGGCCAACGCGAACGCCTCGGCGACGGCGATGTCATCACCGATGCGGTCCAGGACATCCGGACCTGCATGGACATGGGAGTCGAACACCCTTACAGCTCCTCTGCTGCAAGCTGCGCGGCTTCACGGGCAATGATCTCCGCGCGTGATTCCTGCAGCAGCGGCCACTGGCGCCGAAGCCGGCGCAGCTCGCCGAGATCGAGGTCGCAGGTGAGTTCTCCGGGCTCGGAGCCGAGCTGACCGAGCACCTCCCCCGAGGGGTCGATGACCCGCGACCCGCCCCAGAAGTCACGCTCGTTCTCCCGGCCGGAGCGGTTGACGAACACCACGAAGGACTGAAGAACGACGGCGGCATGCAGCAGGATGATCTCCCAGGCGCGTTCGGTGGAGATGCCCACGGTGCTGGTGGCACTGTTGACCGTCACCACCAGCACCTCGGCGCCGCTGTGGGCCGCAAGCCACGGCACCGCCGGCTGCCACGCGTCGTTGCAGATCAGCACCGCGAGCCGGGTCTCCGCCAGGTCGTGGCAGAGCAGCCGTCCGCCCGGGCGGAAGTGCTTGCGCTCTTCCCAGCCCCGGTACGTGGGCAGGTACATCTTGCGCTGGATCCTGGGTTCACCGCCGGTCAGCAGGGCGGCACTGTTGAACGTGTGGTGGCGGAAGGCCTCGGCGAAACCCGCTACGACCGCCGGGCCGTGTCGGCCCAGGCGCAGCAGCCGCTCATCGTCGGGCTGGATCGGGTCGATGTCGGGCACCTCGCTGAGGTGGTACCCGTGCGTCGCGAGCTCCGGGGCGACGACGAGGTCGCAATCGGTACCCGCCTGCACCAGTGCGTCAAGGCGGGCCAGGTTGCCGTCGACGTCGCCAAGCACCGGATCGGTCTGCAGCAGGCGCACCCGCAGCCGGTCGGCTCCGGGCGGCATGGCCAGGTGGTCACTCACCAACGAACCCTTCCTTGACCAGCCATTCGGTGGCGGTCTCTTCGGGCGTGAGCCCGTCGACGTCAACCTTGGCGTTCAGGGCCTGCATGGTCTCGTCATCGAGCGCCTCGGCAACCGGCGCGAGCACCTCTTCGATCCCCGGATTCTCCTTGAGTGCCTCGGCGCTCACGGAGACGGAGGGGTTGTAGGCCGTAAAGAACTTCTTGTCGTCTTCGAGGACCACAAGGTCGAGCGCGGCGATGCGCCCGTCGGTGGCGAACACCTCGCCGAAGACGCAGGGGTCGGCTTTCTCGATGGAGTTGTAGATGGCGCCGGCGGCCAGCTCGGAGACGCCGTTTCCGGGGAGTTCGAAGCCGTAGGCTTCCTGCAGCCCGGGCCATCCGTCGTCGCGTCCGAAGAACTCGGCTGCTCCGCAGAAGCTGGCGCTGGCGGCGTCGTCCGAAACGAGCTTCGCGTAGTCGGAGACCGTGGTGACGCCGAGTTCTTCGACCTTCGCCCGGCTGCCGGCGACGGCGTAGGTGTTGTTCGCCGGCGCGGGCTCCAGCCAGGAGATCGAGTTTTCCTGCTCGTCACGGTCCGCGACCGCCTCATAGAGCTCCTGCGGATCGGCGATAGGCTCGGTCTCGCCCAGATGGGTGATCCAGCCGGTCCCGGTGTACTCCCAGTACAGGTCGATGTCACCGCTGAGCAGGGCGGAGCGGACGGTGCTGCTTCCGGACATCCCGCAGGTCCGCTTCACCTCCGCGCCGGCGGACTCGAGCGCCTGGGCGGTCACCTCGCAGAGGATGAGCTGTTCGGTGAATTCCTTGCCGCCGACACCGATCTCCGCACCGTTCAGGTCACCGAGCTCCGCCAGGGAAC
>NZ_CADCTE010000091.1 GCF_902805515.1 uncultured Arthrobacter sp.
ATGTCCGCGGCATACACGCCGGCGGGACCGGCTCCGATGATCGCGACCCGCAGCGGACGGCCCGCAGCTGAGGTAGACACTGATTTGCCTTCTTCCGTGGTGGAAACACTCAAGGTAACCGGTCGGTGCGCCGAATTTGCGCACATTTCTCTAGTCTAAATCAGTGCAGCGCAGGGGGCTAAACCAGTGGCGGAGATCTCACTTCGGCCCGGTGGGAATAAATTTCGTCCCGGTACGGTTCCTCACCGTGTGAGCGATGCGACAGCGGTAAAAACTCAACGACCTGCCCGCAGTGAGAACTCACTCGGCATCTTCTACGGCATCGGCGCGTACGGACTCTGGGGCCTGCTCCCGCTCTACTTCCTCATCCTCCACCCGGCCGGCGCGGTGGAGATCGTCGCGAACCGCGTCCTGTGGTCGCTGATCTTCTGTGTCCTGCTGCTGACTGCCACCAAGGCCTGGCACACCGTGCTTGCTGCGGTGCGCAATCCGGGCATTGTCGGAACCCTCGCCGTGGCCGGCGCCCTCATCGCCCTGAACTGGCTGACCTACACCTACGGTGTCACCACCGGGCACGCGATCGAGGCGGCCCTCGGCTACTTCATCAACCCGATCGTCTCGGTGCTGCTCGGGGTCATCGTGCTCCGGGAGAAACTGCGCCGCCTCCAGTGGGCGGCCATCGGGCTGGGCTTCGTCGCGGTCATCGTCCTCGCCGTCGGGTACGGATCCGTGCCGTGGATCGCCCTGATCCTCGCCTTTTCCTTCGGTTTCTACGGCTTCGTCAAGAAGCGCGTGGGCTCCCGCGTCGACGCGGTATCGAGCCTGAGCATCGAGACGGCGTTGCTCACCCCGGTCGCCGCCGCGGTGATGATCTGGCTGGGCGCGACGGGCGCCGCCACGCTCACCACCGAAGGTCCCGGGCACTTCTGGATCATGGCGGCCTCCGGGGTCATCACCGCAGTCCCCCTGATCTTCTTCGGGGCGGCCGCGCGCCGGCTGCCCCTGAGCACCATCGGCCTGCTCCAGTACCTCGCCCCGATCCTGCAGTTCCTGCTGGCCCTCTTCGTCTTCGGGGAGGAGATGCCGCCTGAGCGCTGGGTCGGCTTCGGACTCGTCTGGTCGGGCCTGGTGCTGCTGACCATCGACATGCTGCGCACGGTGCGCTCGGCCCGCCCGCGGAAGGGGTCCGGCGGAACCCTTCCGGCCGGCAGCGCCGCACCGTCCGGGCAGACCGCGCCGGCATCCTCCTAGCCTCGATCTTTTGTGACGCGCGGGAACGGCCGGAGGTTTATGTCCGCCCGCGCATAGGCCGGGCGGGGCCACTCCTGCAACCGTCACGGGCTTGAGCAGCATGGCAGGCACCGCCTCCCGCACTTGCTACCCTTCCAGAATGGAAGCCAAGTCGCGTCGATTGTCCACCAGCACTGAACGGCGTGCCGAGATCATCGATGCAGCTCTTGAGGTATTCAGTGTTCGTGGATATTACGGCACGACCACAGCCGCCATCGCTGCAGCAGCCAATCTGTCTGAGGGTTACCTCTATAAGATCTGGCCGAGCAAGGAGGCTCTCTTTGTCGCGGTCCTTGAGGAGGTCAAGCTGCGCTTAAGGGCGGCGATCCTTGAAAGCATTGAAGGCGTCGAGGCGTCCGGACGCCCGTTCTCGGCAGCTGATGTCTTGCGAGAACGCGCTGTGCGTACGGGGATCGACCGGAATGCGGCGATGGTCCTGCTTCATGCGACCGCCGCATCTTCCGTGCCGGCGCTTCGTCAGGCCGTGGCGGAATGCTATTCCGACCAGGTCGATTTTCTGCGTCGGCGCCTTGGTGCGACGGACGTAGAAATCCAGCAATATCTTGCCATCGGCCAACTCATCAACAGCGTCAACGCGTTGGATCCCACCCCTGAAGAAGGGAGTGCCTGGGCCGACAGTCTCCGAGGGTCAGGCGTGTGAGCTGCGGCTCTGTGCCCCCTCTAGGACATCCTGTCGTCCCTCGGCCCAACTCAGGGATGCCGTCATGCTTCGAATTCTCCAGCTACCGTCCCGAACCACCATTTCGACTTCCCACTGACCTCCGTTTTTTGTAAGTTCGCCGGTTCCCCCTTCGGCCGGGCGGGCCAGGAGATAGGCCAGTACATTCGCCGAGACGTGAGCAACGTCGCCGACTACCGACGCTCGAATGCCTCCGAGGACATGCTGTGACGCCTCCAACGGGCCGAGACGTTCCCGCCAGTTCTTCACAAGCTCGGTTCGGCTGATAGTCGAACTCGTGCCTCGGGCGCGTGAGTAATCCAGGCTGACTTCTGGTGTGAAGAGAGCTTCGAGGTCCTGCCACCGCCCCCGGTCAATGAACCAGGCCATCGTTGACAGCGCATCGCGCGCCGCTTCCCGGTCGGGACCTGCTCCTCCTAGGTCCTGCAATTCAGCGGCGTGTGACCTGATGTACTGCTCGAGGTGATGAGCTGGGCGCCCGATGATCCGTTCGACGGTGTCTGTGACACGATCCTCAGCGCCGGCGGCAACAACCCGGTCCAAGGCGGCAAGTTCACGGGCGGGAACGGCGGGAACACCGCTTGCCACCAGGAACGACGCAAACTCATCAATATCCAAGGCAAGATGAAGAATCTGGCGCCCTGCCTCGCGCGAGATGAGCGAGGCCATCTCGCGGAAGCTGTGGGTGCTGGGCCCCGTCAGGAGAGCATCACCGGCGGGAAACGCTGCCGTGTCCTCCTGCAGTGTCTTCACGGCGACCTCGGCGATGTCGTCTGGATCGATGAACGCCACCTTCGCCTCGCCGGTAGCGGAGACAACGACGGCGCGTTCACGAATCGCGCGTGCAAGCGGTGTGGACCCAATCATGTTGGACATGAACCAGGAGGGCCGCAGGATGGCGACCTGTTCGAACTCGGAGCGCACGTACCGCGCGATCTCGATCAGAGGATGCCGGATGGACTCGTCATCGGTCGGAAGCGAGGAAGAACTTAGGACAACGACCCGTTTTACCCCGTTTGCCTTCGCGACAGCAGCGAAGGCTTTGACCAGTTCGAGCGCTGCAGGCTCGGCCACCGGAGCAACGAGATAGAGGGCACTGCACCCTTTGGTTGCAGCGGCGTAGGTCGTCGGATCCGCCCAGTCGAACTTCACGAGATCAGGGTTGCTGCCAGGGGACCTTGTTGCGCCCCGAGCCGCTACTCCTGCTTCGAGAAGGAGCCTGAGCACCCGACTTCCCGTTGTGCCTGAGGCACCTGTCACAAGGACCGTGCCCGAGTTTTCC
Organism: uncultured Arthrobacter sp.; assembly: GCF_902805515.1. Classification (GTDB taxonomy): domain Bacteria; phylum Actinomycetota; class Actinomycetes; order Actinomycetales; family Micrococcaceae; genus Arthrobacter_D. The sequence continues at coordinate 3,273 of NZ_CADCTE010000091.1, forward strand.
CCTGGACTGCTCATTACTATCTCCTCATCGTTGCACTGGACCACGTTCTGTCCGCGGGTTTCAGGAAAACACCCAAGACGAACCGAAATTAGTGAGTGAGTACTTACTTACTCTAGCCCACAGAAGATCGACCGAGCAATGATCCTCGAATGTGGCTCGTGGAGGGAGCTGGTTTTGCCGGCTCAACGCCCTTCGAAATCGACAGGACCGGGCCCGCCCCGGCCCGTGCCGGTTAGGACCACGGGATTGAATCGGTTAGGGTTCTCCTATCAAGGGGAGTACTCCCGCCTGTGATCGGCCCGTCAATACGGATGCATTAACGCATCTCGGGTCGTTTGGTCCGGTGCAGTCCGGGCGGAGGAGACCTTGGCGTATCTGTTCAACGCCTACCCTTGGGAGCCTCCTTATGCAGATCACACCCCTGATCTGGCTCATCACGATCGCTGTGACGATCCTGTTTTTCGTTTACGAGTTCTTTGCCCACGTGCGCAAACCCCACGAGCCGTCCATCGCAGAATCTGCGCGCTGGTCGGCGTTCTACATCGGGCTCGCCCTGCTGTTCGGGGTGGGGATCGGCATGGTGTCTGGATGGACGTTCGGTGGTGAGTACTTCGCCGGATACCTCACCGAAAAGGCACTGTCGATCGACAACCTCTTCGTCTTCCTTATCGTGATGGCCGGATTCGCGGTACCAAAGAAGTACCAGCAGAAGGTGCTGATGATCGGGATCATCATCGCCCTGATATTGCGCGGCGGGTTCATCGCCATTGGAGCGACCCTGATCGAGAACTTCTCCTGGATCTTCTACATCTTCGGCGCCCTGCTGCTCGTCCTGGCCTACCGGCAGGCGTTCAGCAATCACGAGTCCAATCCGGCTGACGGTAAATTCATGACACTGATCCGCCGGGTCCTGCCCGTCACCGATGAGTATCACCAGGACAAACTCACCGTGGTGCAGGGCGGGAAGCGTTTCGCCACGCCCATGCTGCTGACGATCATTGCGATCGGCTTTGTGGACCTCATCTTCGCCGTCGATTCGATCCCGGCAATCTACGGACTGACCAACGAGGCCTACATCGTTTTCACCGCCAACGCGTTTGCGTTGATGGGCCTGCGTCAGCTGTTTTTCCTCATCGGAGGGCTGCTCGAACGCCTGGTCTACCTCGCCCAGGGACTCGCCGTCATCCTCGGCTTCATTGGCGTGAAACTCGTCTTCCACGCCCTGCACGTCAACGAGCTGTCCTTCATAAACGGCGGGGAACCGCTCCTCTGGGTACCCGAGATCCCCATCTGGTTCTCGCTGCTCTTCATCGCCGCCGCCATCGTCGTAGCGACCGTCGCGAGTCTGCGCAAGACCCGCGGTGACGAGGACAAGGACGACCACGCACTGTCCGCGGCAGACAGATGATTCCCGCCGGCAGGTTGCCTTCCGCAGAACGGAATACTGTCTTTCCAAATACCTGAAAAAGACCGACCGGAGCAAAGTACTGGAATGCCCAGGCCTTCCTCGCGGCCCTGGGCGGCCAGGGCTTCTGATGGGCGGGGGTGGGACCGGGCCGTGATTCAGAAACACGCCCACGGTATCGATCCCACCCCACACGCTCTTCTAGAAACGGGAGCTCACAGGGTGAAGCTGCTTGACCGGATCCTCATTGGGTTGCCCGTCGTCTTGAAGCGGCGTCTGCCTGCCCGTTTTGATGACTCCTCCGGCATCTCCGATCTTCGTCAGCGCTTCATCCGGGGTCATGAGCAGTTCGGGCATGTACTGCGGCACGTGGCGGGTTTCCTCCGAGCCCCAGAACCGCCGATACGGACAGAACCGCGAGGAGGCCGGTCAGGGATGCCTGCCCTTCCGCAAACTCCAGGGAAGCCCTCACGTTCTTGGGTTGGCCCTGCTGGGCGCCGGTAACGTCGACGACGATCTCGGCACTCATGGCCTTTCCTCGACGGTGGCTCGAGGACACATCTGTCGCAATGTTGACCTGAGTATCCGATGCGCCCGTTGCTGCGATCTACCAATCTGTTCGTGGAGGTTCGGAATCACCACAACCAGCACATCTGGAAGCAGATGGACGCATCAGCAGCACACCGCATCAGGGAACTACCCCTACTTCATCCAGGAGTTCGGTCAGCGCCTGCTTAGTGCCGCGGCTCGGATCAGGCCGCCGCGAGGTTCCAGTCGCGCGGCACCACGACCATCGGCACCGGCAGGGCGCGCAGCATCTTGTTGGCCGTTGAGCCCAGGAAGAGCTGACTGTGTTGGGCCAAGCGGCTCGAGCCGACGATCACCAGTTCCCCGGCGTCCCATTCGACGTCGTCGATCGCCTGCTCAATGGTCCTGCCGTGGGCGACGGCGATGGTGGCCTCGTGGCCCTGCGGAAGCTGCTCGACGGCCTTGATGAGCACCGTGTTCGCGTGCTGGTGGGCCTGGTTCACGGCCTCCCCCGAGTCGGTCGGGTCGCTGACGTCCAGGGCCACCAGCGAGATCAGGCGCAGCGGCACCCCGTGCCGGGCTGCGGATTCCACGGCGACATCGAGCACCGCCCCGGCCCCGGCCCGGGTGCCCACGGCGCAGGACATGCGGGTGATGGTGTCGCGGTGGCGGTAGCCGCGCGGCGCGAGCGCCACCGGCACCGGCGAGGAGTGGAGGACGGCGTTGGCGACGCTGCCCACGGTGAAGCGGCGCAGCAGTCCGTTGCTCGAGGCGCCGATCACGATCAGCTCGGCCTCGAACTCGCGGGCGGCCTCGAGCAGGCCCTCGGCGAATGAATCCGCCGTCCTCACATGGGTCTTTACGGCGACGTGGTCCGGGGTGCCGGCGGCGGCCTGGGCGAGGGCGACTTCGGCGCGGTCCGTGCCGGGGGCCGCACCGCCGGAACGCGGCCGGTTGAGCACGGTGACCAGGTCGACCTGCGCCCCCTGGGTCGAGGCAAGCGAGGTCGCCAGCGCGAGGGCGTCCTGGCCGCGGTCGTTTTCCGTGTATCCGACAACGTAGCGCACGGGGTTTCCTTCGTTCGGCGGGTGCCCCGGAGCAGCGGAAAGGCCGCGCCGGCGCAGGATGGCTTTCACTCTATCGCCTGCCCGGCGCGGCCCTGACCGCGGCGGCGCGGTGTCCCCGGCCGGTAGAACGCCGTCCTAGATGAGGTCCTCCAGCGGACCGCGGGGCGCGGGGCGGTGTTTCACGCCCGCCGGAAGTCCTTCGAGCGTTCCGCTGCCCGCCTCGCCGCGCAAGGTGATGCGGGACGCGCCGAGGCGCACGTTCCCGGCGCTGACGCTTCCAAATTCCTCCGGCAGCACCGGGGCCAGGCACACCTCGCCCTGCGGCAGGAGCGGGTCGAAGCGCAGGAGGGTGCGCAGAAGGTGGACCGGGGCGGCCGACGCCCAGGCCTGCGGGGAACACGACGTGGGGAAGGGAACCGGCTCGGTGAACTCGTCGCGGGCGAAGCCGCAGAAAAGCTCGGGCAGCCGGCCGTCGAAGTATTCGGCGGCGTCGAACAGGCCCCGGGCGATCCTCACCGCTTCCTCGACGAAGCCGTACCTCATGATGCCGGCGGCGACCAGGGTGGTGTCGTGCGGCCAGACGGAGCCGTTGTGATAGCTGACCGGGTTGTAGGCGCCCATATCGGAGGCGAGGGTGCGGATCCCCCACCCCGTGAACATCTCCTCGGACATGAGCCGCTCGACCACAGGGGGCGCCTTGTCGGCATCGACGATGCCAAGCCACAGGCAGTGGCCCATGTTGGAGGCGCAGGCGTCCACGGGCCTCTTGTCCTTATCCAGCGCCACCGCGAAGTAGCCCCTGTCCGGCAGCCAGAACCGGTCGTTGAACTCCGCCTTGAGGTACGCCGCCTTATGCGCCCATTTCGCGGCGCCCGCGTCATCGCCGAGCTGCCGTGCCAGCAGTGCCCGGCCGAGGTATGCGCTGTAGACATAGGCCTGCACCTCGCACAGCGCCAGCGGGGCTTCGGCCAGGGAACCGTCGGCGAAGTTGATTCCGTCCCAGGAGTCCTTCCACCCCTGGTTCACCAGTCCGTGGTTGTTCCTCCGCCCGTACTCGACGAACCCGTCGCCGTCGCGGTCGCCGTACCGCTCGACCCATTCCAGTGCGCGGTCGGCATGCGGCAGCAGAACCGAGAGCAGGTCGCTGGCCAGCCCCCACCGGCCCAACTCTCCGAGGAGGGCCACGAACAGGGGGGTGGCGTCGGCGGTGCCGTAGTACGCACGGTTCTCCCCGAGCGCCAGGCCGCCGCCGGTCCCCAGCCGGACCTCGTGCAGAATCCTCCCGGGCTCTTCCTCCGTCGCCCGGTCAACCTTTCCCCCCTGCATCGACGCCAGTGTCTGGAGGGTGCCCGTGGCCAGGGTGGGATCCACCGTCAGGGCCATGTAGGAGGAGAGGATCGAGTCCCGCCCGAACAGCGCCATGAACCACGGTGCCCCCGCCGCCACGGCTGCACGCCCGGGGTCGTCGGGATCGAAGATCCTCAGCGCACCGAGATCCTCCTGGCTGCGGGTGAGGACGCGTTCGACGTTCCGTTCGCTGATGGCGAGGCGGGGCACCTCGCGCTCCCAGTCGGCATGCCGGCGGGCCGCTACATGGTGCACGGACCCCGCGGTTGGGGAAAAGGGCTCGTCCGGACCCACCCCCTCGACGAGGGGCGTGCTGATGATCCGGGCCGACCACGACCCCCGCGGTTCGAGTTCCGCCAGGAAGAGGAGCGACCCCTCGGTGACAACTGCTCCGGGTGCGCTGACCGCAACCCCTCTCTGGGAGTCGTTCCGCACCGCTTCAATCCGGAGTTCGTCTCCGCGGACCTGCCGTACGCCTTCCTTTGCGGCCGGTATCCGCCCACCCTTCACCTCGAACAGGTCGCTGAGGTCGGCGTCGATCAGGATCTGGATGCGGCAGCTGACCTGCCGCTGCGAGAAGTTGCGGAGCCGGATGTCATCGCGCAGCCCCGGGCCGACCTCCCGCTCGTGTTCCACCACGATGGGGCTGTCGGCGCCGTCGGTTCCGCTCGGCCTGCCGACGAAGACCGCCCGGTAGGGTTCCCGGGTGCGCGCGGTCAGGGGTTCAAGCGGGGAGCCGTCCAGGGTCAGCTGCCATCGCGAGAGGATGCGGGTGTCCTGGTAGAAAGCCCCCTGGGGAAGGCCGGGAAGGATGTCCCCGCTCTGGGCCGATATGCAGAATGAGGAACCTTCGACAATGGTGACGGCGCCGAGGCCAGGTGAGCCCGCAGCGTTATCCGCATTCCATCCACTCATGGACCGCTCCCGATCGATATTCCGCTACCGACAAGCCATGGGGCCACCGCCCGTGTCCATGGTCCCGCACCCCGAATTGCGCTGCAATAGGCCGCGGTTCACCCCGCCGCTGTCCTCAGGTACAGGGCCAGGTGCTCATCGACCATCCGTTCCGCGCTGAAGCGCTCCTCGGCGCGGGCCCGGATGACGGCCCGGTCAAGTGCCGCGGCGCGCGCCAGGAGGGACGCGAGCGCACCGGGAGTGTCGGCGAGATACCCCGTCACGCCGGGGTCGAGGATTTCCGGCAAAGCTCCCAGCGGCGTCGCGACGACCGGAGTGCCTGTGGCCAGCGCCTCGATCGTCACCAGCCCGAAGGGTTCCGGCCACTGGATGGGGTTGAGCAGTGCGATCGCGTCGCCAAGGAGGGCGTATTTGTCGCCGTCGGCGACTTCGCCCAGGAACTCCTCATTCGGCCCCAGGATCGGTTCAACGGCATCGCGGAAGTACTGAAGTTCGACGGCTTCGCGCATCTTCGCCGCGATCTTCAGGGGAAGGCCTGCGGCCCGGGCGGTTCGAATCGCTTCGACAACCCCCTTCTCGGCGCACATCCGTCCGAGGAAACAGACATAGCCGCCCTCGCCCCGGCCGACCGGCACCCTGGCAACGTCGATGCCATGGTGGATCACCGCGGCCACCCGGATATCCGGCGACCCGCTGAGCTGACTGCGGGAGATCGCGACGAGGGCGGTGTCCTGTGCCGCGGCCCGGTACAACTCCCGGCTGGCCGGAGTCAGCCGGTTGTGGATGGTTGCAATCACCGCGGCGCGCGAAGGCCGGTGCCGGTATAAGGGTCCGGTCGGGGTGTGGTCATGAATGAGGTCGACCTCGGCGAGCCCGGCATAGGCGCGGGCGACGTGGGGCAGTTCCGAGCCGGTGATCCCCAGGGTCGACGGATCCGACACCTCGGTGTCCGGGAGCAGAGGGACCGGACACCCGCTGTCGGCCGGTGCGGCCAGCAGCACCTCGTGGCCGGCTTCGGCGAGCCCCCGGGCGAGGGAGTCGACCATCAGCTCCACACCGCCGTACCCTTCCGGCGGAACCGGAAGCCACGGCCCTGCAATCAATCCGATCCGCATGATGACTCGCCTCGCACTGGCTGGCCGCTATGGACGGCCGTCGCCCGCCGGCCGCTGGACCCTCCCTGTCGGGGCACTGCGGCGGGGGCCCACCGGTCGGGATCGGCGGCCGCGCCGTCGACCGGTCAGTGGTGGCGCACGGCAGGTCCACGCCGTCCGGGGAGTTCCGTACGTCGATAGTAAGCCTCCTGACGGACTCCGTCGAGCCGTCAGGAGGCGTACCGGATTGACCGAGGCGGTGGTGACCGCCGGTTTAACGGCGGAGGCCGCCGGCGGAACCTCCAGGTGAGGAATCCGCCGGCGGCCCGGTCGGTGCTCAGCCGGCTCTCAGTCGGTCAGGACGTCATCGAACGCGTCCTGCGAGGTGCCCTTGCGCAGCCCCGTGCCCTTGAAGAAGCCGGGGTTGCGCCGGTACTGGATACCCATCAGCACGGCTCCGAGCAGGAGAACGCCGATGCCGAGAATGAAAACCATGCCGACGCCGCCGACCTCCGAGCCCGAGCCGTAGGCCGGGTCCATCGAGTCGATGGCGGTCTTGACGAACATCACCAGGAGGATGACCCCGCCCAGCAGCGGTGCGAGGAACTTACTGAGGAAGTTGCCCGCTCCGCGGAAGGCCTCGGCACGGAAGTACCAGACGCAGGCCAGGGCGGTGACGCCGTAGTAGAAGCAGATCATCATGCCAAGGGCCGTGATCGTGTCCCACAGGGCGTTCTCGGAGAGCACCCGGGTCACCACGTAGAACCCGGCGGCGGCGACGGCCGCGGCGACCGTGGCGTAGCGCGGGGACTTGTAGCGGGGGCTGACCGTGCCGTACTTGGCCGGCAGTGCGTCGTAGTGGCCCATGGCGAGCAGGGTGCGGGCCGGCGAGACGAAGGTCGACTGCAGGGAGGACGCCGAACTGCTCAGGACGGCCATCGACATCAGGATGGCGAACGGGCCCATGACCGGCCCGGCGAGCGCGGCGAAGATGCTGCCCTGGTTGTCGGGGTTGCCTGCGCCGAGTTCGCCGTCGCCGACGCCGGCGAAGGACAGCGTGGCCAGCGCGACGATGAGGTAGATGGCCATGATGACGACGATGGTGACGCCTGCCGCACGGCACGGGGTCTTCTTGGGGTTCGTTGCTTCCTCGTTCATCGTGAGGCAGACGTCCCAGCCCCAGTAGATGAAGATCGACAGCGAGACGCCGGCGGCGAAAGCGGAGAAGGACCCGACGGCGAAGGGGTTGAACCATTCGGCGCTGATGGGGGTGGCGTCGAAGGCGGAGCCGTTGGCCACGTGGGCGAACGCGGCGATGGCGAACCAGGCCAGGACGATGAGCTGGAAGGTGACGAGCACGTATTGGACGGTCTTGATCGTCTCCATTCCCCGG
>NZ_CADCTE010000092.1 GCF_902805515.1 uncultured Arthrobacter sp.
GGCCAGGACGATGAGCTGGAAGGTGACGAGCACGTACTGGACGGTCTTGATCGTCTCCATTCCCCGGTAGGAGATCCAGCAGGCCGCCGCGATGAAGATCAGGGTGGTGACGATGTTGACCGGCAGGTTCAGGGTCAGATCGGCCAGCGCCTCATTGCCGGTGAGCTGGGCGAGCATGAGGTAGAAGAAGTCGACGGCGACGGCGGCCAGGTTCGACAGGACGATGATCGTCGCTGCGATGGCGCCCCACCCCGCCATCCAGCCGATCCACGGGCCGAAGGCCCGGGTGGCCCAGGTGAACGAGGTGCCCGAGTCGGGCATCGCCTTGTTGAGTTCGCGGTAGCCGAGGGCCACCAGGAGCATGGGGACGAAGCCGACGAGGAAGATGGCCGGCAGGTTCACCCCCACCTCGGCGACGGTGGGGCCAAGGGCCGCGGTCAGGGTGTAGGCCGGGGCAATGCTTGAGACGCCGATGACGACGGCGCCCAGCAGGCCGACGGCGCCCGCGCTGAGACCCTTCCTGCTCAGGCCTGTCCCCTGGCCGGTCGTGCGTACCTCTGTGCTCATTGGGTCACCTTCGTGAAGAGGGAACCCGGACCGGAAGCGGTGCCGGGTGGTGGAGCAAGGATGCTGCTGATGGTCTGTGCGGTGCGCCGGCCCATGCGGACCGCCCCGTCGACGTGCTGGTAGCCCTCGGCGGCGATGTCCGAGCATGACCAGTGGATCGGCCCTACGGGCGTGTGCTGGTGGCGGCCGTACCGGCTCAGCCCGCCGAGGTCGTAGCTAGAGGCGTAGGCCCCGCGCGTCCATTCCTCGGAGGCCCAGTCGGATTCGTAGTAAACCTCGGGGGTCAGGGCCTCGGGGCCAAGGAAAGCGGCAATGGATTCGAGGATCCGCTGCCTCCGCTCCTCAGGCGGCAGGTCGAACATCGCGTCGGCCTTCTCGTCGGAAACGAACCCGACGAGGGTTCCCCGCGCGTCGCCGTGGTTGGTGTTGTCGTACACCTCCTGCACGATGGAGCCCGCGCCGAACCCGGTGCCGGAGAGCCCTGCGGCGCGCCAGAACGGCGTGGCGTAAACGGCGTGGACCTTGATGACCAGGCCCAGCGACTGGTGCTGGTGCATCTGGTGCTGGAGCCGGGGCAGCGGCGGGTCGTAGGAGATCCGGGAGTAGAGGTTCGGCGGCACAGCCACGATGCAGCGCCGCGCGTGCACCGTGAGGCTCTCGGAGACGGCGGTGACGCTGGTGCCGTCGCCGCCGTCCGTCCCGCCGCTCCAGCGAAGGGTGCGGACCGGGGCATTGAGGAACACATCGTCGCCGAGCTCGGCCGCCATGCGCTTGGAGACCTCCTGCATGCCGCCGATTACCCGCTTGTCGAGGATGAAGCTCTCGTCAACGAGGTTGGAGAAGGATCCGGCGGTGGCGGCCATGAGCACTGCCTGCAGCGCCGAGAAGGCGTGGGCGGGCTTGGTGAGCATTCCGCCGGCGATGAAGAGCCCGATGTTGTTGCAGGCCTCCTCGTCGTCGGAATGCCGGCGCAGCCAGGAGGCAAAGGACTCGGTATCGAGCTCACGGGCGAGCGGGTGCTCCCAGGGCGCCTCGGGCCCGGCTTCCTTCACCAGCTCATCGAGCAGTGCCGTCAGGCGCTCCATCTCGGCACGGGTGCGCTCCCCCACCGGGAACCACTCCCCCGTATAGCGCCGAGCGGTGCCGTCGGCGCCGATGTAGACCGACTCCCCGTCCCGGTAGCGGGAGTAGGTCTCGAGGCCGAGCTCCCCGAGCAGGTCCTTCAGGGCGGTCTGGTCGGGTGAGACCCACTGCCCGCCGACCTCGAGGGTGGCACCGTCGATGACGTCGGTGTGGGTGCGGCCTCCGACCCGGTCCCTCGCTTCGAGGACAGCCACCGTGTGGCCGGCCCTGCGCAGTTCACGCGCGGCGGTCAGGCCCGATGGCCCTGCGCCGATCACGACGACGTCGCGTTCGATCGTTTTCATGGTCTCCTTACGGCGGCGGTGACGTCCGCCACAAAATGAATGGTATTCATTTACTGTGAGGACTTTAGCGAACCGGCCCGTCTTTGGGAAGAGCCGTAGGATAAATTCGAACAACGGATGGGAGCCGCTCGAATGACCGCAGCTGCGCAGGGAACACCGCGGCGCGCCGGACGGCCTCCGCGGGGGGTGCTCTCCCGGGAGCGCATCACCTCCGCCGCGGTTGCCCAGATCGCCGCCGAGGGCTATGAGGGACTCACCATGTCGGCACTGGCCCGCCGCCTCCGGGTCGCCCCCTCGGCCGTGTACAACCATGCGAGTTCCAAGCAGGAGGTGCTGCGCTGGGTGCAGGACCATGTGATGACCATGGTCGATTTCAGCGCCTTCGCCACCGAGCCGTGGGACGAGGCGGTCCGCCGCTGGGCGTGGTCCTACCGGGAGGTCTTCGCCCGGCACGCGCCCCTGGTGCCGGTCATCGCCGTCATGCCCGTCACCGATGCGGCGGAGACGCTGCGGATGTACGAGGAGGTCACCCGGGGCTTCCTGGCCGCCGGCTGGCCCGAGGAACGGGTGGTGCCGGCCATCGTGGCGCTCGAGTCCTTCATCTACGGCTCGGCGCTGGACGTCTCGGCTCCCAGCAACATCTTCGACTCGGGCGCACTGGGCCCGGAGTTCCCGGTGTTCACCTCGGCCGTCCGCAGCGCGGCAGGTGAAGGTGCGGGCGATTCCGCGGAGGGCGCGGGCAATGCTGCCGACGTTGCGTTCAGCACCGGCCTCGAGGCGCTCATCACCGGCCTGAAACGGCAACTCACGGAATGAGCCCGCGTCGGCACGCCGAAACTGCAGCACACCACGCTATCCCGGGCCCATAGCGTGGTTAAGTGCGCACTCGGCGGCAGGGCCGGCGCGCGCGGCCAGGGCTGCGATCAGGCCTGCGGTCAGGGCTGCGGTCAGGGCTGCGATCAGGCCTGCGGTCAGGGCTGCGGTCAGGGCTGCGCTGTGTAGGAGAAGTCCAGGTCCCACTCCCCCACGTCGTCCGCGTCCAGCTGCCAGACGTACTCGTTCTTGAGCTTGCGTCCGTCCGCCGTGAAGGGACCGGTCCGGTAGGGATAGAAGGCGATGGTCGGCAGGGTGGAGCCGGGTGCGGTCCGGATGGCGTTGTTGAAGTCCCCGTTCATCCGGCGCAGCTCGGCGAGCACGTACGGGCGGTACCGCTCGACGTCGAGGGCCCCCGACTCGCTGGCCTGATCGGTCAGCTGCAGTGCGACGTGCAGCTGACGGTTGCCCGCGGCGTCCTCGTAGCTGATCAGGCGGTGGTTCTCGACGGCGTCGAGCAGCTCCGGCTCGTTGTAGATGACGTCCCGCAGCGCATCGGGAGCCACGACGGCGCCGTTGAAGTCCACCGACAGATCGGAGCGGCCGTAGTGGAACAGCAGCGGCAGGTCCAGCAGCTGCTCGCGCAGGACGTCCTCAAGGCCGTACTCGCGCAGGATCGGCTTCAGCTCGCGCACCCGCATCACATGGCCGCGGTCGTGGATGTTGTAGCGGATCCGGGGATTGATGTTCTCCCGGCGCACGATCGTCACCAGCAGTTCGCCGGCGTCGTTGGTTTCAATCAGGTAGCCGTACGGATTGAACTGGAAGATCATCGGCAGCACGCCGTACTCCTCCTGCCGGGTGATGCGCGCCGCGAGCTCCGGGCTCCGGTCGACGGCCTGACGCAGGGCCACCGAGAAGTCCGTCTCGATGGCCAGGTTGATCTCCAGGTCGGAGGCGCCGTAGGAGCCGAACGCACCGTGCGTGTAGCGGTTGATGTGGGCGCGCATGTTCTCGCTGATGCCCTCGCCGCCGAACGCTGCGACGATGTCGTACTCCTGCCAGTCCAGCCGGGGGTCCTCGAAGAGGGCCTTAAGGAAGGGCGGGTAGCTCAGGATGATGTAGGTGAAGCCCGTGCCGAACTCCCGCATGGTGGAGATGATCTTGTCCTTGTCCGGGCCGATCGACTTGATCATGGTGACGTCGGTCAGTGACGAGGAGACATTCATGCCGGTGGCCCAGGCACCCAGGGAAAACGCGTTGAGGACGAACGGCTGCTTGTCCAGGGCAGCGGCGGTCCGGGCAAAGCCCAGCTGGAGCAGCTGGCGGGTGGCCTCGCGCTCGTCCGGACCCCGGACCCAGCTGGTCGGCACCCCGGAGCTGCCCGAGGATTCGTCAACCACCACTCCGCGGCGGGGCAGCCTCCCGTCCAGGCAGCGGTCTTCGGTGCTCCAGGGCCGGATATAGCTGTCCTTGTCCATTTCCGGGATCCGCGCGAACTCCTCCGAGACCCTGCCGTTGCCCGGGAGGCGGCCCGGGAAGTCCTGCTTTTCCAGGAACTGCCGGTAGGCGGGAACCCGTCGCGAAGCCAGCTCGAAGGTCCGCCAGGCGCGCCACCGCCCGAGCGTCCAGCGGAGCGACTCGATGCCGGGAAGCAGGAGCAGCTTGTGCGTGGAGACCCGGGGCATGAACAGCCGGACGAACCGCTCGTGCACGGCGAGGAAGGCGAAGATCGACAGCTTTTTCATGGGTGCAGCTCCTGGCCCGAGGGAAGAATCATTGCGGAGGCGGCGCGGCGGTGCGCCACCGGCGGGCGGGCGCTGTGGCCGAAGCGGAAGAGCATCCAGGCCATCCGCCCGTCGGACTCGGTGACGCCGGCGGCCTTCACGAACTCGGCGTGCGAGCGGGGATTGGTGATCACGGTGCCGAAAGGGTGCAGGTAGATATTGCGGCGGGTGAACCCCAGCCACACCTGCATGAACGTACGGCCGGCCTCCACATAGTCGGCCGGCCCGTCGAAGGGTCCCTCCAGCCACCCAAGCTGGCGCACCCCGCGCATGGTGTTCAGGTAGGTCCTGCGGATGAGAGCACCGATCACCGGCGCATCCCACAGCCCCCGGTTCCTCATGGCGAACCGCAGCACCGGTCCGGGCATCAGCATCGTTTCCGCGCTCAGGCCGTCGCCGCGCTCCTTCGCCTCGGCGCGCGAGAAACGGAGCCAGGTGAGGATTTCCCGGTGCACGGCATCGTTGCGCAGGTCGTCGAACAGCGTGGCCTGGTTGATGTGCACCAGCGCCCGGACGAGCGCGGGATCGCTGGAGCTGCGGAACACCTGCCCGTGCCGCCGGGCGGTGTCTTCGGCGTCGGCGACGGCAGCGGGCGCCACCAGGGTGTTGTCGTAGGGCCGGCGGGAGGTCTGCCGGGCCAGGAACGCCTCGTAGTCGGCTCGGTCGTTGGCATCGGGAGCCCGGGGCACCAGGGTGACTTCCCCGAGAAGGTGCAGCCGGTCCTGCGCCCCGAAGTCCATCTCACGGTGCTGGAGGTCTTCCCGGACCTCATATCCGCGGACCTGCGCGCAGACCCGGAGCGACTCGAGGAAAACGCCTGCGCAGACGTAGCCGAAGGGAATTCCATACGATTCCGCGGGCAGCCCTCGATCCAGATCATAATAAAGAGCCGCCTGCGTCGAGCTGCGCAGCCGGATTTTTATCGGTTGTGAATTGTGCGGTGACGGATATCGGTGGGCGTCCTCAAGAATGGCCCCCCATGCCTCGGATTCCAACATGCCCTCACCCTAGTGGTGCCTGTGGCTTCACGGACCTGATTTTCGGAAATAGTTTTCTGCGCGTAGTGACAGGAGTGACGGCAATTCAATGGTTCATCCCCTCCCCCGCCCGCCGAAACTGCAGGTCACCACGTAATTCCGGGCGAATAGCGGGGTTAAGTGCACTTTCGGCGGAGCGCTATTGAACCGAATACGCAGATCACCACGCCATCCCGGGGGAAGAACGTGGTGATCTGCGGAATCGCGGAGGCGCCGGCCCCGCGGATGTGTGTGGACGGCGCCGTGCGCTGACTTAGGCGGCGGCGCGGATGGCCCCTTCGAGGACATCCAGGCCGTCGAGCAGCAGTTCATCGCCGATGACCAGCGGCGGCAGCAGCCGGATCACGTTGCCGTAGGTGCCGCAGGTCAGGATGATGACCCCTTCCTTGAGGCACGCCGCCGCGATGGCCTTGGTGGCCTCCGGGTTGGGCGTGGTGGTCCCCGGCTTCACGAACTCGATGGCCAGCATCGCGCCGCGGCCGCGGACCTCGCCGATGATGCCGGCGTCGCCGAGCTCCTCCTGCAGCGCGGTGAAGCGCGGCACGACGATGCCCTCGATGGCGCGGGCGCGCCCGGCGAGGTTCTGTTCCTTCATGGTGCCGATCGCGGCGAGGGCCGCGGCACAGGCGACGGGGTTGCCGCCGTAGGTGCCGCCGAGGCCGCCGGGGTGGACGGCGTCGAGCAGGTCGGCCCGGCCGGTGATCGCCGACAGCGGCATGCCGCCGGCGATGCCCTTGGCCATGGTGATGATGTCGGGCACGACGCCCTCGTGGTTCACGGCGAACCACTCGCCGGTGCGGCAGAAGCCGGACTGGACCTCGTCGGCGATGAAGACGACGCCGTTGTCCTTGGCCCAGGCCGCGAGCGCCGGCAGGAACCCCTCGGCGGGAACGATGAAGCCGCCCTCGCCCTGGATCGGTTCGATGATGATCGCCGCGACCGAGTCGCCGCCGATCTGCTTCTCGATCATGGTGATGGCGCGCTGGGCCGCTTCCGCGCCGGTGATTGAGGGGTTTTCCTCGCGGTACGGGTAGCTCATCGGCATCCGGTACACCTCGGGGGCGAACGGACCGAAATTGGTCTTGTACGGCATCGACTTCGCGGTCAGCGCCATCGTGAGGTTGGTGCGCCCGTGGTAGGCGTGGTCGAACGCGACAACGGCGTTGCGGCCGGTGGCGAGGCGCGCCACCTTGACCGCGTTCTCCACGGCCTCGGCACCGGAGTTGAAGAGCACGGTGCGCTTCTCGAAGTCGCCGGGGGTCAGCTCGGCGAGCTGCTCGGCGACGGCGATGTACCCCTCGTAAGGGGTGACCATGAAGCAGGTGTGGGTGAAGTGCCCCACCTGCTCCTGGACGGCCTGCACGACGGCCGGGTCGGAGGCGCCGACGCTGGTGACGGCGATGCCCGAGCCGAGGTCGATGAACGAGTTGCCGTCGACGTCGCGGATGATTCCGCCGTCGGCGTCCGCGGCGTAGACCGGCACGCCGGAGGCCACCCCCTTGGCGACGACGGCGCCGCGGCGGGCGTCAAGGGCTGCGGACTGCGGGCCGGGGAAGGGGCCCGTCAGGTGCCGCTTCTGCTCCAGGCGGAAGGTCGGCTGAACTGCTGGAAGTGTTGTCATGGTGTCCCTCCTAGGCATCCAGCACGGTCATGACGTGCTTGATGCGGGTGTAGTCTTCGACGCCGTACATCGAGAGGTCCTTGCCGTAGCCGGAGCTCTTGAAGCCGCCGTGGGGCATCTCGGCGGTGAGCATGATGTGGGTGTTGATCCACACGGCTCCGAAGTCGAGGTCGCGTGAGGTCCGCATCGCGGTTCCGTGGTCGGTGGTCCACACGCTGGAGGCCAGGGCGTACTCGACGTCGTTGGCCATCTCGATGGCTTCGTTCTCGGTGAGGAACTTCTGCACCGTGATGATGGGGCCGAAGGTTTCCTTCTGGACGATGTCGTCCTCCTGCTTCGCGCCGGTGATGATGGTCGGCTCGAAGAAGTAGCCCTTGTCGCCGGCGCGCTTGCCACCGGTGGCGACGGAGCAGTGTGCCGGCAGGGCGTCCATGACGGCGTTGACGGCGTTGAAGTGGTTGATGTTGTTCAGCGGCCCGAAGTAGTTCTCGCTGTCATCCTGGCTGCCGGTCTTGAGCGTCTTGGTGTGCTCGACCATGGCGGCGACGAGTTCGTCGTGGGCCGCTTCCTGGACCAGGACCCGCGTGATCGCGGTGCAGTCCTGCCCGGCGTTGAAGAAGGCGAATTCGGCGATGGCCGCGGCGGACTTCTTCAGGTCGGCGTCGGCGAAGACGATGGCCGGGGCCTTGCCGCCCAGCTCGAGGTGTGCCCGCTTGAGGCCCTTGGCAGCACCGGTGGCCACTGCGATGCCTGCCCGGACGGAACCGGTGATCGAAACCAGGCCCGGGGTCTTGTGCTCGACCATGGCGGCACCGGTTTCCCCGTTGCCGAGGACGACGTTCAGCACGCCGGCCGGCAGGATGTCCTGCGTCAGCCGGGCGAGGACGAGGGTGGACTCGGGGGTGGTGTCGCTGGGCTTGAGGACGACGGTGTTGCCGGCGGCCAGGGCCGGCCCGATCTTCCAGACGGCCATCAGCAGGGGGTAGTTCCAGGGGGCGACCTGGGCGACGACGCCGATCGGCTCGCGGCGGACGTAGGAGGTGTGTCCCTCCAGGTATTCGCCGGCTGACTTGCCTTCGAGCAGGCGGGCCGCTCCGGCGAAGAAGCGCAGCTGGTCGGCTCCGGCGGAGACCTCCTCGGCGGCGATCATTTCGCGCACCTGGCCGGTGTTGCGGTGCTGGGCATCGACGAGTTCCTCGCTGTTCGCCTCAAGGGCGTCGGCGAGGCGCAGCAGCATCAGCTGACGCTGGCTCGGCGGGACGTGCTTCCACGAGGTGAAGGCCTGCTTGGCGGCGTCCATGGCGGCGTCGATGTCGGAGGCGACGGAGACCGGCGCCTTCGCAACCAGTTCACCGTTGGTCGGGTTGACGATGTCGAGCAGCTCGGTGCCGGCGGCGTCGACGAATTCGCCGTTGATGTAGTTCTGCAGGGTCTGGACCACAGCGTTCATCCCTTTCATTGCGGGGTTGGGCCGCCGCCGGTGCGGCCGAAATTGCCGGCGTTGCGGATTGGGCGCCAAATTAATGCTGACCCTATCCGTCGGTACTCACGGTTCACTAGGTACTCTTGCACAGGATCCTCCGGAATCCTTCATGCAGGCGCACAATTCAATCCTAGGACAGTTTCATGGCAATCTCCCTTGCAGATCTGCTGGCCGTCTCCAGCCTCCGGCTGGTCCCCGCCGGCGGCGCCCCCGCGTCGGACACGCCGATCGGCTGGGTCGCGGTGACCGAACTCGAGGATCCGCTGCCGTTCCTCAGCGGCGGCGAGGTGGTCCTGACCACCGGGGTGCGGCAGACGACTCCCGCCGCGCAGCGCCGTTTCGTGCGCCGGGTCTCCGAGGCCGGTGGCCTCGCCGTCGGCTTCGGGGTGGGCCTGTCCCATCAGCGCATCCCGCCGGCCCTGCTCGAGGAGGCGCACCGGGTGGAGCTGCCGGTCTTCGAGGTCCCTTACGAGACGCCCTTCATCGCCATTGGCAAGATCGTTGCCGATTCCCTCTCCGCTGAGCATTACTCGCGGCTCGAGGATCTCCTTCGGGGCCACCAGGTGCTCGCTGCGGCGCTGCTGGGGGGCGGCGGGCTGTCCCGGCTGCTCGAGGAACTGGCGGGCATGCTCGGCACGGACGTGGCCCTCTTCCAGTACGGCACGCGCATTGCGGGCGGACGGGCACCGGCCGGCACGGTGCCGGCCGCATCAGTGACGGGAGGATCAGTGACAGGGGGACCGGACCGGAGCTGGCACCGGGTTCCGGTGGCGACCGGGCTGAAGGACCGGTGCACCCTGGTCATCGCCGAGCCGTACGCCCCGGCCGCGATCGTCGACTATGCCCAGAGCCTGATCAGCGTGGAACTGAGCAACCAGGCCCGCCGCCGGGCGGGCGAACGGGTGACCGCCGGGCAGCTCCTGCAGGACATCGTGCGCGGCGCGCTCGCCGGGCCCGACGCCGTCGCCCGCCTGGGCAGCACCGGCCTGGACTGCACCGGCCGGCACGTGGTGGTGGCCGTGGAGGTGGCGTCGGGTCAGCGGAAGGCGCTGCGGACCCTGCCGCTGCCCGAGGACTGCGCCGGCGTCCTCACGGCCCTGCTCGATGAGCGGCTGCTCGTCCTGGCCCCCGAGCCGGACGGCGCCGGGCTGGGCACCCGGCTGGGCGCCTACCTCCACGCGGCGGGGTTCACGGCGCGGGTGGGCATCGGCGGCGCCTATGCCCAGCCCAACGGGCTGCGGTGGAGCTACTTCGAGGCGCGCGAGTCCCTGACCAGGGGCGGGCCGGTCAACCCGCCGAACCGGCTCAGCCTTACCTCGCTGCTGCTCTCCAGCGAGGACGTTCCCCTTGCCGATCTCGCCGCCGAGGCTTTGTCCCCGCTGGTCGACTTCGATGCAAAGCACGGCGGCGGACTGATCACCACCCTCGAGAGGTACCTCGCGCTCAACGGGTCGGTGGCCGCCGTCGCCGACGCCCTTCAGCTGCACCGCAATACCGTGCGCTACCGCCTTCAGCAGATCGCGGACCTCACCGGCTACGACCCGGCGGTCACCGCCGACCGGGTGCACCTCTACCTCGCCCTGAATGTGCGGGCGCTGCGGTAGCCAAGCGCAGGAAAAGCGCAGGTTCGTAAGGATTGGCCGAGTAAGTCCACAGCTTTACCGCAATCAGCGGACTGACCGGGGAAGCGGCGAATACCGTCGATGGAAGAGCTGGCGCTGGGCCTGCTCACCCGAAGTGAGGTATTCGTGAACGTTGTACAGAAGATCGCCGCTGCCGGTCTCACCGGCATGCTCGCACTGACCCTCGGAGCGGGAGCCGCAAGTGCGGCGCCGTCCGCCACGGCGAAGGCCAACCCCGTCGCCGCCGCCGCCAAGGCCAAGCCGGCCGGCACCTCCAACTCCACCGTCGCCAAGGCCAACCCGGTTGCTGCAACAGCCAAGGCCAAGGCTCCGGTTGCCGCTGCCAAGACCCTCGTCGCCGCCAAGGCGCCGGTGGCCACCAAGGCCAACCCCGTCGCCGCTGCCGCCAAGGCCAAGGCACCCGGAACGTCGAACTCCGAGGCGGCCCACCTGCACTCCAAGGGCTTCCAGAAGAACATCGACAAGCCGAAGCCTCCCGTAGTGGTCGTGCCGCCGGCACCCGCACCCGAACCCGCACCGGAACCCGCACCCGCTCCCGAGCCCGCAC
>NZ_CADCTE010000093.1 GCF_902805515.1 uncultured Arthrobacter sp.
GGGTTTGGGTCACCGGCGGCGTCGTCGGCTCGGTCGTCGGAGGTGGCTGGGTCACCGGCGGCTGGGTCACCGGCGGCGGCGTCGGCTCCGGCACCGGGGACGGGGACGGCGAGCCGGGCGGAGTGCCCGGAGTCGGATCGGGAGTTCCGGGGGCCGGCGCGGCGGACGGTTCTCCGCTGCCGTCCGCGCCCGCCGTCCCAGAGTCAGCGGAGGTGGTGCCAGGAGAGCTCTTCCCTCCGGTCGGGAGCGAATCATCATCGTCCGCCCCGGCATCCCCCTGCGTCGCGGCTTGACCGAATCCACTGCCGGGTCCGAGCGCGGCAATCCCTGCCGGTACTCCGTCGGCCGGAGCCGGCGGCTCGGCCGGATCCGTCAGCTGCGAGAACCAGGTCCTGTCCGGTGCGTCCGGATTACCGTCGCCGCCCGTCGGCTCTCCGGTCGGGGAACTGGGCGGGCCTGTACGGGAATCGGCCTCCGCGGCGGCGCTCAGGCCCCCGAAGAACCGCGGGCTCTGTGCGGCCGTCGCCGTCAGACCGGTGAGCAGCGCGACGGACACGGCCACCGCCCCGATCCGCACGCCCGTCCGGGAACGGGCGGTTCCGGCGCCGGCCGGGGCGAGGACCGGCGGCGCCCCGGAGGCCAGGGCGGGCCGCTCGGGACTCCCCGGTGCGCCGTCCGGCGCTCCCCCGTCGTCCCCGTCGAGGTCCTCCTCCACGAGCCCGGCGGCGGCGAACGCGGCTCCCAGGGCGATCGATGCCTTGGGGTCGGCGTCGATGGCGATCGGCCGCTCGAGCTCCTCCGAAAGCAGTTCGGCAACCAGGGGAATCCTCGAGGACCCGCCGATCAGCAGGATCGCGTCGAGGTCGGCGGCCTCAACCCCGGCGGCCTCAAGGACCCCGGCGAGCACCTCGACGGTCGAGCGCACCGGATCCTCGATCATCGACTCGAACTCGGACCGGACAAGCCGCACGGAGGTGTGCGCCCCGGGCAGCAGCACCGGGATGGTCGCCTCGGAGTCGGCGGACAGGGCCTCTTTTGCCTCCGTGCATTCCCGGCGGACCCGTGCGAGGGCCGACAGGACCCCGGGGTCCGAAACATCGAGGTCCGCGAAGGCCGATCCGGCCCCGGCTGCCACATGGGCAAAGACGGCCTGGTCGAAGTCGGCCCCGCCGAGCCGCTCAATGCCGCCGGGCCGCCCGAGCACCGTGAAGGTGTCGGTGTCGTTCTTGCTCAGCACCGCGGCATCGAAGGTTCCGCCGCCGAGGTCGTAGACGGCAATCGTGCTGCCCGGCTCGATCCGCTCCTGGGAGGCATAGTGGAGGGCGGCTGCCTCCGGTTCGCTCAGGAGCATGACGTCGGCAAGCCCCACGCCGGCCAGCGCGCCCCGGACCAGGCCCGTCCGATGGTCGCCCCAGCCCGCCGGGTGGGAGACGGTCACCGCCACGGGAGGCTCGCCCTCGCGCTCTCCGGCACGGTCCACGACCCAGCGTGCCATTGTGGCAAACAGGTCCTCGGCGGCGACGCTCACCCCGCCGACCACGAAGGGAACCGGGTCGCCGATCCGGCGCTTGAATTCACGCACCATTCGCTCGGGGCACTCGAGCCCGCGCCGCTCCGCGGCCTCCCCCACGAGCATCTGCCCGTCCTCGCCGAGGAACACCACCGTGGGCACCGCACCTCCGCGCAGTCCCAGGCCCAGACTCGATGGCGTCGCTACCGAGTCACCGCCAAGGCGGGTGATCGCGGCGGCCGTGAAACTCGTTCCGATATCGACGCCTAGGACGTAAGGCATACAGAATTCCTAAAAAATGAGCGTATTCGGTCACCACGGGGTTCCTTCAAGCTAACACCGGGCTTCCGCGGCTTACGACGGAAATTCCGCGTATCCGCTACTCATATTTAGGTGCGGACTACTCGCCCAGGACCTCCGCGGCGAGCAGCCACTGCTCTTCCAATCCGTCGGTTTCCTCCTGGAGTGCCTTGAGCTTCGCATTCAGGTCCGCGAGGTACTCGAAATCGGCATCGGGCTTCGCTCCCGCCTCCTCCATCTGCTGGTGAAGCCTGCCCTTCTGGGCATCGATCTTCGTGATCTGCCGCTCGATCCGCGCGAGGTCCTTGCGGGCCTGGCGCAGGTCGGCCTCCGACGATGCGTTCCCTGCACCGCTGTCCTTCGACACGGCGGGGGACGCCGAGGCTCCGGTCACCGCCAGGGACGGCGCGGCCCGCCTCAGCTCGAGGTACTGGTCCACCCCGCCGGGAAGGTCCCGCAGGTGCCCGTCGCCGAGCAGGGCCATCTGGGTGTCGGTGACCCGTTCGAGGAGGTACCGGTCGTGGGAGACCACAACGAGGGTTCCGGGCCAGCCGTCGAGGACGTCCTCGATGGCCGAAAGGGTGTCGGTGTCCAGGTCGTTCGTCGGTTCGTCGAGCATCAGGACGTTCGGTTCACCCACGAGCAGCCGCAGCAGCTGGAGCCGCCGGCGTTCCCCGCCGGAGAGTTCGCTGACGCGGGTCCACTGCTTCTCGTTGGTGAAGCCGAGCTGCTCGACGAGCTGGCTGGCCGAGACCTCCTTGCCGCCGACGCTGAAGACGCGCTTCTCGGCCTCGATCACCTCGATCACCCGGCTGTCCCCCAGCTCGTCGAGCTCGCGGACCTCCTGGGACAGCACGGCGGTCTGCACCGTCTTGCCGCGCTTCAGCCGCCCCTTGGTCGGTGCCACCTCGCCGTTGAGCATGCGCAGCAGCGTCGTCTTGCCCGATCCGTTCACCCCGACCAGCCCGAGGCGCTGCCCCGGTGCCAGCCGCAGGGTCACGTTGGAGAACAATTGGCGTTCCTGCCCGCCGGCGTCGATGGTGAGGCTGATGTCCTCGAGGTCGAGCACGTCCCTGCCGAGGCGGGACATCGCCATCTTGTTCAGGGCGAGCGTATCGCGCGGCTCCGGGACGTCGGCGATCAGCTCGTTCGCCGCCTCGATCCGGAACTTGGGCTTCGCAGTGCGCGCAGGCGCGCCGCGGCGCAGCCAGGCGAGTTCCTTCTTGACGAGCTGGACCCGCTTGCTCTCGATGACCGCATTCATGCGGTCCCGTTCGGCGCGGGCGAGGACGTATGCGGCGTAGCCGCCGTCGAATCCGTCGACGATGGCGTCGTGGACCTCCCAGGTGCGGGTGCTGATCTCATCGAGGAACCAGCGGTCGTGGGTGACGACGAGGAGCCCGCCTTCGGTCGGGCGCCAGCGCTGCAACAGGTGCCCGGCGAGCCAGGCCACGCCCTCGACGTCGAGGTGGTTGGTGGGCTCGTCGAGCATGATCACGTCGTGGTCGCCGATGAGCAGTTTCGCCAGCGCCACCCGCCGCTTCTGCCCGCCCGACAGCGAGGAGACCGGCGCGTGCCAGTCCACTTCGGAGACGAGTCCGCCCATGACGTCGCGGATTTTGGGGCTTGAGGCCCACTCGTGGTCGTCCTGGGTCCCGACGATCGCCTC
Source organism: uncultured Arthrobacter sp. (assembly GCF_902805515.1). Classification (GTDB taxonomy): domain Bacteria; phylum Actinomycetota; class Actinomycetes; order Actinomycetales; family Micrococcaceae; genus Arthrobacter_D. The sequence goes on from NZ_CADCTE010000093.1 coordinate 3,480, forward strand.
GCCCACGGAGAGGGAGCCGTCGAGGACATCGGTCTGGTCGAGGTAGCCGACGCTCACGTCGCGCCGGCGGGTGACCCGCCCGGAGTCGGGGGTGGTGCGCTGGGCGAGCAGGCGCATCAGCGTTGACTTGCCGTCGCCGTTGCGCCCCACCATTCCGATGCGGTCGCCGTCCTCGAGGCCGAGGGACACCCCGTCGAGGATGGTGCGGGTAACGAAGGCGACGCCGAGGTTTTCAGCGCCGAGGAGGTGTGCCAATGCGAACTGCTTTCGGTAAGGGGTGTCGGCCGGCTGGCTCAGCCGGCGGTGTCGGTGGCGATCCGCGCGCCGTGCGCCGGGCCGTGGACCGCGGTGGCGGTCATCCCCGCGGCCTCGAGCCGGGACTCGAGCTCGACGGCATGCCCCGCGCTGCGGGCCAGGAACGCCACGGTCGGTCCGGAGCCGGAGACGATCCCCGCAAGGGCTCCGGCCTTTGTTCCTGCTTCAAGGATATCGCCAAGGCCCGGCGCGAGTTCCAGCGCCGGCTTCTGGAGGTCATTGTGGAGCAGCGGCGCCAGGGCCGGGGCGTTTCCGGCCCGCATCGCGCCGAGGATGGCCGGATCGATTTCGGGCTGGAGCGGCGCCTGCGCCCCGGTGCGCAGCCGGATCTCATCGAGCAGCCGGTACACCTGCGGGGTGGACAGCCCGTAGTCCGCGGGCACCAGCACCCAGTGCAGTGGTGTCTTGGAGATGGCAGGGGTCAGCTGCTCCCCCACGCCCAGGCCGACGGCGGTGCCGCCGAGCAGCGCGAAGGGGACGTCGGCGCCAAGGCTCACCGCGATCTTCGCGAGTTCGTCCCGGGAGAAGCCGCTGCCCCAGAGGGCGTCGCAGGCGAGCAGCGCCGCCGCCGCGTCGGCCGAGCCGCCGCCCATCCCACCGGAGACGGGCACGCGCTTGGTGATGTCGAGATGCACGCCGGTCGAGCCCGGGCTCACCTCGGCGAGCAACTGCGCGGCGCGGACGGCGAGGTTGGTGGCGTCGAGGGGTACCGCGCCGGGGGGCAGGTTGAGGGCGCCCTGGCCATTGACGCTGACGGTGACGGCGTCGCCGTCCACCCGGGTCGCCGTGACCTCCTCATACAGGGAGACGGCGAGGAACACGCTGGCGATCCCGTGGTAGCCGTCCTCGCGGGGAGGGCCCACCCGCAGGGAGACGTTGATCTTGCCCGGAGCCCGGACCCGGACCCTGCGCGGGCCACCCCGCAACTGTCCAGCTCTTCCCGACTCCATAGGGTCAAACTTAGATCACCGGCTTCCGTGCGGAAAATCGCGGCCGTCAGGCGGGAAGGGCTTTCCCCTCGGCGATCCGCGCGTAGGCGGCGATGTCGAGCACCTCGCCGCGGGCCGTGGGGTCGACGCCGGCCCGCACGAGGGCCTGCTCCGCGAGGACGGGGCTGCCGGCCCAGCCGGACAGGGCCGCCCGCAGGGTCTTGCGGCGCTGGGCGAACGCGGCGTCGATGACGGCGAAGACCTCCTCGCGGGACGCCGTCGTGGCCGGCGGGTCGTGCCGGGTGAAGCGCACCAGCCCGGAGGCGATCTTGGGCGCGGGCCAGAAGACGTTCATGCCGATCACCCCGGCCTTGGACATCCGCGCATACCAGGCCGCCTTGACCGAGGGGACGCCGTAAACCTTCGACCCCGGACCCGCGGCGAGCCGGTCGGCCACCTCGTCCTGCACCATGACCAGGCCCGAACGCAGCGACGGGAAGCGGGCGAGCAGGTTCAGCACCACGGGCACCGCGACGTTGTAGGGCAGGTTCGCCACCAGGGCCGTCGGCGGGTGCGGCAGCTCGGTGACGCGCAGGGCATCGGCCAGCACGACGTCGAGCGCGGCCGCCCGCTCCGGGCGCCACTGCCGCACCGTGGCCGGAAGCCGGCCGGCCAGGACGGGGTCGATCTCGACGGCCACGACGCGTTCGGCGGCGTCGAGCAGGCCGAGGGTCAGCGAGCCCAGCCCGGGGCCCACCTCGAGCACCGTCTCGCCCTCGCCCAGCTGGGCCGCGGCGACGATCCGGCGGATGGTGTTGCCGTCGATCACGAAGTTCTGGCCGAGCGTCTTGGTGGGCCGGATGTCGAGCTCCGCAGCCAGCCGGCGGATGTCGGCTGCACCGAGCAGCGGTGCGGGCGGCGGCGGTGTCGAAGGCATTGTCACCTAGTTATGGTAGCCGCCGGCCGGCCTCCGCCGGTTCAGCGGGGCCCGTCCCGGGCTCAGCGCAGGCCGAGCTTCGAGGCGCAGGAGGGCCAGTGGCCCCAGCCGCCGTTGCCCTTGAGCACCTCGGCCGTGGCGATCTGCTCCGCCGGGGTGGCAAGGTGCGGCAGCGGTGCGTATTTGCCGCCGCCGGCGCCCAGCCAGCTCGGCCCGCTGAACTGCAGGCCGCCGTAGTAGCCGTTGCCGGAATTGATCGACCAGTTCCCCCCGGACTCACACTCGGCCAGCGCGGCCCAGACGTTTCCCTGCGGGGCCGGTCCCCCGGCGGGCCGGCCGTCCTCCTTCGCGGGGGCTGCGGCGGGCCGGGGTTTGGCGGCGGGGCGGGGCTTGGCGGCGGGGCGGGTTCCGACGGCGATCTCCTCGTGGACCGGTTCCCGGGTGACCTTGCGGCTGAGCAGCCGGCGGGAGACCTCCCTGCCGTCCTCGAGGCGGACGGCGTAGACGCTGGTGTGCTCACCGTCGACGCCTGCGACGGTGACCTTCCGCTCGCCGCGGGGAAGCCCTGGGTCCTCGGTCTCGACGCTTTCGAAGGCGATGGGTTCGGTGAGCGTTCGGGTGGCCTTGCTCGTAATGCGGGTGATCTTCACGCCGAGCCCGTCGATGACGGCAGCGGAGGCCGGAACGGAGATGCGGTCCTCCGCCCCGAGGGTGATTCCCGCCTCGGCCAGCAGTTCCGGGAGCCAGACGGCCGAGGTGGCGCGCACCGAAGTGGTTCCGCCCACGGTGAGGGTCACCCTTTTCTGGGTCCGGATGGTGATGGCCGAATCCACTGCGGAGAGTTCGGTGGCGGGCGGCAGCGACACCGTCGCGGTGCGGTCCAGTCCCAGCTCGGCCAGCAGGTCCCCGATGGTCCTCACCGTGGTGGGGTGCGTCGAGCGGACGCCGTCGAGGATCAGGTCGATCTCCTGCGCCCTGCGCACCTCGATCGCGGCGCCGTCGGGAACCTGCGCCGTGCGGGCGGGGACGACGACGTCGTGCGGACCCAGCGGCACCCCGGCCTTGGCCAGAATCTCCTCTACCGTGCCGCCGTAGGTCTGCACCGTCGAGGTGCGGCCCTCGACGGTGAGTTCGACCTGCTTCCCGTTGCCGACGAAGGCGACGAGCCCCGAGACGAGGCTCATCATCACCACCGTCTGGCCCGTCCGCTTCAGCCAGTGCCTGCGCACCCTTTTCCCCACCGGGTCCCCCATGTACGAAGTCTCCGGGCACGGGGAATCGCAGCGCGGGAACCGGAGCCTGCCGACAGCGCAGGGCGCACGGCTCACCACCGGGCACGCGGACGGCCCGGAGCTGCTGGAGGTGCCCGTGGAGGCGGCGGCGGAGCACTGGTGCTCCGCCGCCAGCGATGCCGCAGGCGGTGTCAGTCCGAATGCCTTCCCCGACCCCGGCTAACAGGTGCTAACCGTAACCGCGCCGTGACCTCAGCTCCAAACCCTTGCGTTCATCCGTCCCACCGGCCCCGGCTGCGTCACGCCCTGTTTTCCGCTGCGTCCCGCCGGACGGCAGCGATCAGCCAGGAACCGGTTGTCCGTGGGGAACCGATCAGTCCCAGGAACCGTAGACGGCGGTGGAATTTGCCAGGATCCGCCCGCACAGCTCCTCGAGGTCGGCGCCGAGCACCTCGGCCATGGCCCGCACCGTGTAGGGCACCACGTAGGACGCGTTCGGCTGGCCCCGGTACGGGTGCGGGGTGAGGAACGGGGAGTCCGTCTCGGCGAGGATCAGCGAGGGGTCGGCGATGGCCAGGGCCTCCCGGAGGTTGCCCGCGTTCTTGAACGTGACGGTGCCCGCGAAGGACATGTACCAGCCGTTCTCGTTGCAGATCCGGGCCAGGGCCGCGTCGCCGGAGAAGCAGTGGAGCACCACGCGCTCCGGCGCACCCTCCTCGAGGACGGTGGCCACGACGTCGTCGTGGGCATCCCGGTCGTGGATCTGCAGGGCGAGGCCGAGGCGCTTGGCGATGTCGAGGTGGCGCCGGAAGGAGTAACGCTGGCGCTCGATGCCCTCCTCGGGGGTGCGGAAGTAGTCGAGGCCGGTCTCGCCGATGGCCCGGATGCGCGGGTGCGCCGCGAGCTGCTCGATCTCCTCGAGCGCCTCCTCGAGCGAACCCTCGGCTGCGAGTTTCGGAGCGTCGTTGGGGTGGAGGGCCACGGCGCCGAGGATCCGCGGATCGGCATCGACGGCCTTCACGGTGAAGCGTGAGGACTCAAGGTCCGAGCCCACCTGGACCACCCCGGCTACCCCCGCGGCCTCCGCCGCGTCCAGGGCCGCGCGCAGGCTGACTTCGACCAGCCCGTCGCGGAAGTCGAGGTGGGTGTGGTTGTCGATCACCGGAATCGGCAGCGGCTCCGGCAGCGGCGGGTAGTCGAGTTTCCGGCGCTGGCCCCCATCGCCCTCCGACTTCCGTGCCCTCACCGGGGCCGGACCGGAACCGGGGGCGCCGGTGGTGTCATCGGAGGTGTCATCGGGCGCGCCGGCCGGCCGGTAGGGCCCCGGGATGGAGCCTGCAGAGTACGCGGAACTGTTGCTCATGGCCCCAGCCTATCCAGCCCGGGAACTTTCCACCCGCGCGGGAGGTTGACCTAGTAATCTAAGTATCTAGTCAGCCAAAGCACGCCCACCGTGGCGGTCGCCGAGGTCATCGCCTGCGCGTCGTATTCTCCGGCCGCTCTCCGCCGGACTCCGACCCGTAGCTGCCGAAGCGCGGAAGGCACCCATGGACGTCCAGAACACGACCGTCGAGGATTCCCACCTGTCAGGCGCGGCGGGACAGGACCCGGCGGTTGAGTCCTTTGCCGCGGTGGCGTCGGGGATTCTCGACTCGATCAACACGGTGATCGACGGCAAGCCCGATGCGGCGCGGCTGGCCCTGACGGTGCTGCTGGCGCAGGGACACCTGCTGCTCGAGGACGTGCCGGGGGTCGGCAAGACGATGCTGGCCAAGACCCTGGCGCGCACCATCGACTGCACCGTGAACCGCATCCAGTTCACCCCGGACCTGCTGCCCTCCGATGTGACCGGGGTATCGATCTACAACCAGGACTCGCGCCGCTTTGAGTTCCGTCCCGGTCCGGTGTTCGCGAACATCGTGATCGGCGATGAGATCAACCGGGCCTCGGCCAAGACCCAGTCGGCGCTGCTTGAGTGCATGGAGGAACACCAGGTCACCGTCGACGGGCGCACCCACGCCCTGGGTGATCCGTTCATGGTCGTCGCCACCCAGAACCCCATCGAGATGGAGGGAACGTATCCGCTGCCGGAGGCCCAGCGGGACCGCTTCATGGCCCGCATCTCCATGGGCTACCCAGACGCCCGCTCCGAAATCGAAATGCTGGAGACCCACCAGTCCCTCTCGCCCCTGGCGGAGGTCCGGCCCTCCACCACGGCCGCGGGCATCGCGGCCATGATGGCCTCCGTGCGCACCGTCTACGTCTCCCCCGCGGTGAAGGAGTACACGGTGGCCCTGGGTGCTGCGACCCGTACCCACCAGCGGCTGCGGCTAGGTGCCAGCCCGCGGGCCCTGCTTCAACTGCTCCGCGCGGCCAAGGCCACCGCGGCCCTCGAAGGCCGGGACTTCGTCCTTCCCGATGACATCACGGCCATGGCCGGTCCCGTCCTCGCCCACCGCCTGATGCTCGACCGGCGGGCCGCCAGCGCAGGCGAAACCGCGGCCTCCGTCGTCGAGAACGTGCTGTCGAAGGTGCCGGTTCCGCGTGATGCGCGCGGGGCCGGGACCCGGGGCCGTTGACGGGGTCCGGCCGGCCATGGCGCTGCTCGACCGACTCCCCACGAACGTCCTGACCCAGCGCGGGTGGGGCTTCGTGATCGCGGGCGGTGCGGCGCTGCTGGCCGCGCAGATCCTGGGCCGCCGCGACCTGCTCTATGTGGGGGTCTTCCTCGCCTGCCTTCCGGCCCTCTCGGTGCTGATGCTGCGGCTGATCAAGCCGCGGTTCACCATCGAGCGCAGCTTCGCCCCCTCCACCATGGAGACCGGCTCCACGACCACTGTTTCCCTGGCCGTGGCCTCCAACGGCCCGCCGGGGCCGCCGGTCACCATGGAGGAACACGTGCCGCCGCGCTTCGGGCGCGCCCCGCAGTTCACCTTCCCCTCGCGCAATCCGACGCGCAACGGGGTGAGCCTCTATGAGTACCGCCTCCGCTCCTCAACCCGCGGCCTCTTCGACATCGGCCCGGTGACCGCGCAGTTCACCGACCCCTTCGGGCTGGGCACCTCCCGGCACCTCCTCGGACACCCCGATTCCCTCGTGGTGACCCCGGCGCCGCTGGATCTGGTGGCCGCCCCGCTCTCCGGATCGCGCGGCACCGACGGCACCGCCGCCACCCGCCGCCAGGCGAACCCCAGCGACGACGACGTGATGACGCGCGAGTACCGGCACGGGGATTCGATGCGCCGCGTGCACTGGGCCGCCACGGCCCGCCACAACGAGCTGATGGTGCGGCAGGAGGAATCGGTGACCACGCCCGAGGCCACGCTCCTGATGGACCAGCGGCAGTCCAGTTTCAGCTACGGCTTCAACGCCGTGTTCGGCGCCGATTCCGGCCACGGCGGGGCGGGCATCAACACGATCCCGGCCTTTGAATGGGCCGTGACGGCGGCGGTGTCGATCAGCGCGCACCTGCTGGAGCGCAGCTACGCGCTGCGGTTCCTTGACCACCACGGGGCCCCCGCCCTGCTGCGGTCCCCCTCCGCTCCCTTCCCCGGGGATGAGGAATTCCAGGGCCCCGGCGCGCTGGCCGCCATCGCAGAGGGACTTGCGGCGCTCGGCCCCGCCCATGACGGCGGCCGGCGCAGCGGGAGCACCGCTGCGGGGGCCGGTCCCGCCCGCCGCCCGGTGCGGCGGCGCAGCGGGAGCAGCCCGGCAGGATCCCCGGAGGCGGTCCAGACGGGCCGCGGTTCCCGCCGGGAGGACCCCCAGCACGACCCCGGCTCCCCCTTCGGCGACGACCTGCTCGACCGGCCCGCGTCCACCCGGCACCGGGGCCCGCTGATAGCCGTCCTCGGACTGCTCACGTCCGAGGAGGCGCGGAGCCTCGCCACCGCCTCCGGCTATGGATCGGCGGCCCTGGCCCTCGTGGTCGTCGACCGGCCGGCCGAGGCCGCCGCCTCGATCGACATCCTGCGCACCGCCGGCTGGCATGCGGCCGCCGCCTCCCCGCGCGCCGACATGCCGG
>NZ_CADCTE010000094.1 GCF_902805515.1 uncultured Arthrobacter sp.
GCCCAGGCCCCGGGCGACGTCATCGCCGAGGGCGAGCGCATTGAGGATCCGGCCCGTGCACAGGATCAGGACCAGCCCGACGGCAAGGAACGGTGCGGCGGTGCCGAGCACCTCGAAGCCGCGGCCGGAGAGGGTGCCCACCTGCCAGAAACGGAACCGGTCGAGGGTTTCCTGCTGTGAGACCAGAATGGCGTTGGTCAGGCTGCCCAGTCCCCCGGCCAGGACGGCCCCGGCGAGGGCGAGCTTGATAGGGGTCGCCCCTTCGCGGCCGAGCGCGGCGACCGCATAGACGGCTGCCGCCGCGGCGGCGGCGCCGGCGAAGGCGAACCAGAGGTACCCGGCCGCCCCGCTGACACCGAAGAGGTGGATCCCGGCGACCACTGCGAGGGCGGCACCGGCGTTGATGCCCAGGATGCCCGGGTCGGCAAGGGGGTTGCGTGCCACGCCCTGCATTGCGGCGCCGGCGGCGGCGAGGGCGGCCCCGACGAGCAGCCCGGCGATGGTGCGCGGGACCCGGGATGCCACCACCGCGTGGTCGCCGTTGGCCGGGTCGAAGGACGTGAGCGCCTGCAGGAAGGTGTCAAGCCCGACCGGGCGGGCGCCCAGGGTGAGGGAGGCGACGCCGATCAGGGCGAGCGCGGCAACGGCGGCGAGGAGCTTTCGTTTCCGTCCGCCCGGCGCGCTCCCCTCCGCGGCGGAAGTGGCATCCGGGACTGAGACGGCCTTCGGCAGCGCGGTCGCTCGCACTGCCATCTGGGTTCCTCCTCAGCCGCGGGATCGGTCTGAGGTAAGGCTAGCCTACGCCGGAGGGGATTAGGAAACGGTGCCGTGACCTAATCCCCTCCGGCCGTCCGGTGGCCAGGGGTTACCGGTGGGCGGATTCGCGCTCGTACTTGTCGCGGAGTTCCCGCCCGTCATTGACCAGCTTCAGCGTCTTCTCTTCCTTCTTCTCGGTGGCCTTGGTGTCGCGGGGCGGCAGCTGGATGGTGTCCTCGGCCTCGATGCCGGCCTGGAGCTGGCGTCCCCGCTCCACCTCGGCGTCGAACTCCGCACCGAACAGCAGCGACAGGTTGGCGATCCAGAGCCACAGCAGCAGCACGATCACACCGGCGATGGCGCCGTAGGTCTTGTTGTAGTTGCCGAAGTTCGCAACGTAGAAGGAGAAGCCGAGAGTGGTCAGCGCCAGGACGATCAGGGCGATGAAGGCGCCCATGCTCATCCAGCGGAACTTGGGCTGCTTCACGTTCGGGGCGCCGTAGTAGAGGATGGCGATCATAATGACGGCGAAGGCCACCATGACCGGCCACTTGGCGATGTTCCAGATGGTGACGGCCGTCGAGCCGAGCCCGATGGTGTTGCCGACGGCCTCCGCGACCGGGCCGGAGAGCACGAGCATCAGGGCCAGGGCCACGATGAGGATCAGTACCGAGACGGTGATGGCGAGCATGATCGGGCGCAGCTTCCAGAAGGGGCGGCCCTCCTGCACCTCGTAGACGCGGTTCATGGCGCGGGCGAAGGCACCGACGTAGCCGGAGGCCGACCAGATGGCACCGAGGATACCGACGACCAGCGTGAGCCCTGCGGCGTTGGAGGAGGTGAGCTGCTCGATGACCGGCTCGATGGTGTTGACAGCATCCCCCGGCGCGAAGCGCTCGACAAGGCCCAGGACCTGCGTCGTCGTCGCCTCCGCCTGTCCGAAGACGCCCAGCAGGGAGACCAGCGCGAGGATCGCCGGGAAGATCGAGAGCACGGCGTAATAGGTGAGGGCGGCGGCCAGGTCGGTGCACTGGTCCTTGCCGAACTCGCTGATGGTGCGCTTGAAAATGTAGCCCCAGGCCGGCTTGGCGAGCTCCGTGGGGTCGTCGGGCTTGCGCGAGTCGTCAGGATCAGGGGCATTCTGCGCCTTCAGGCGGGTCGCCTCCTCCTGAGTGTCCGCCTGCGATGCGTTTTTGCTGTTCACTGGTACCTCCACCTACGTGTCGATCTGCAGACGTACGGATCGCCGCTGCACTGTTCCCCGCCCCACTGCACCATAAGCTTACTTACTAGTCCAGTTGGATGAACAGCCATTACGGTGTAACAAAGCGACGAGAAGGAGCGGTCCCATGCGTATTGCCGTCATCGGAGCCACCGGGAATGTCGGCACCGCCGTGCTTCGACGGCTCCACCGGGCGGCCGCGGACCGTGCGGCGGCGGGGGATGCCGGGCCGCTCTCGATCGTCGGAATCGCCCGGCGGCGCCCCGACGAATCCGCCCCGCCCTACAGCGGGGTCGAGTGGCACACTCTCGATGTGGGCACCGATGAGGGCCGCCGCCGGCTCCCCGGCGCGCTGGCCGGCGTCGACGCCGTCATCCACCTGGCGTGGGCCATCCAGCCGAACCGGGACGAACCCGCTATGCACCGGACCAATGTGCTGGGCACCGAAAACGCGCTGCGGGCCGCCGGGGAGGCCGGTGTGCGGCAGTTTGTCTGCGCCTCCTCGGTCGGGGCCTACTCCCCCTCCGACAAGTCCGTCCGCCGGGACGAGTCCTGGCCCACCGGGGGAATCACCACCTCGCACTACAGCCGGCACAAGGCGGAGCAGGAACGGCTGCTTGACCGCTTCGAACTCGACTATCCGGAGATCCCCGTGGCCCGGCTGCGGCCGGGCCTGATCTTCCAGACAGGGGCCGGCAGTGAGGTCGGCCGGTACTTCCTTGGTCCGCTCATTCCGAAGGTGTTCCTCGGCCGGGTCGCCCCGCCCCTGGTGCCCATTCCAGACCGGATGGTGTTCCAGGCCGTCCATGCCGACGACGTCGCCGACGCCTACTGGCGCGTTGTCGACCGGCGGGCCTCGGGCGCGTTCAACATTGCGGCCGAACCGGAGCTCACCCCCGCCCGCGTCGGGGGACTCCTCGGCGCCCGACGCGTCCTGAACGTGCCGGTGGCCCTGCTGCGGGCCGCCGTGGGGGCGAGCTGGTCCCTCGGCGTGCAGCGGACGGATCCGGGCTGGGTCGACATGGCGGCACAGTCGCCGGTGATGAGCACCGACCGGGCCGCCGCGGTCCTCGGCTGGAGGCCCGAGCACACCTCGATTGAAGCGATGGCGGCCATCCTCGCCGGGATGCGGGGCGGCGGGGGCCACTCCGGCTCACCCGCACTCTATCCGAGGAGCGGCCGGCCTCCGGAGGGCCGCTAGGAGGCGGCGCCGCCGCGTGCCGGGACGCGCGAGCCGGCGTCCGCGGACCCGATGCCCGCCGGCAGCTGCTCCGGGGAGGCAGGAAGGGTGGCGATGAAAACAGCGCCTCCCGTGGGCGGGGATTCGACCCGGATGTCGCCGCCGTGGCCTTCGACGATCCTGCGGCAGATGGCGAGCCCGAGCCCGGTGCCGGGGGCGCGGGACGCGCCGTTGGCGGACCGATGGAACTCGGTGAATATCCGCTCGCGGTCCGCGGCAGGCACCCCGATTCCGTTGTCCGCAACGGTGATCCGCGTCCAGCCGGTGCCGGGGTCCTTCTCCGAGGTCACCGATACCACGGCCGTTCCGTCGGCGGGCCCGTACTTCACCGCGTTACCGATCAGGTTTTCCATCAACTGCGTGAACAGCCGCTGGTCGGCGTAGACGTCGCTGCGCAGGTCGAGGCGGAAGTCGACCGGCGGGGCGTCCGATTCCGCGGGCAGGGCCGCACGCAGGTCGACGATCGCCGAGACGACGGCGTCCACGTCTACTGGTCCGGGGGCGAGCTTGTCCGCCTTCGCCAGGCTGTAGTCAAGCAGCGCCCGGATCTGGCTGCTCATACGCAGGCTCGCCCGGCTCAGCCGCCGGACAACGCTTGCACGTTCCTCCTCGGTAAGATCCTCATCCTCGAGGATCTCAAGCCATCCGTCGAAGACCGTCAGCGGAGTGAGCAGGTCGTGGGCCACCACCGAGGCGAAACGGGCAAGGTCCTGCTGGTGCCGCCGCTCCACGGTGACATTGTGGAAGACGATGACCGCGCCCTGGCCGGCCGGCAGCGGCACGGCGTCGACGGAGAGGTGGAGCACCTCTCCTTCGGGCAGGTGCAGGTCGATGCTCTCCCGCTCCACGGTCTCCCCCGCGAGGGCACGGTTCAGCGGGAGCTCCTCCTCGGCCAGCGGCACACCGGCCGTCGTCCGGAAGTCATAGCGCGCTGTCCACGGCACATCCGAGCGCAGCCGGGTCTCCCCCACCCAGCGGGCCCCGGCCGTGTTGTGCACCAGCACCGCGCCGGCGGCGTCGACGGCGATGACGCCGTCGTACATCTTCTCGATCACGACGTCGCGGAGCTGGGTCGCGGCCTGGGCCTCCCGGTGCGCCTCGGACAGGCTGGCGATGAGGCGCAGCCGCTCCTCCCCGTTGAGGGCCAGAACCGCCGAGACCGAGAAGGCAACGAAGGTGAATGCCTGGGCCACGTAGGCCGCGGCATCCGGTGGAAGGCTGGCGAAGGGACCGTTGCCGGAGATGGTGAGCCAGACCAGGAGGGTGCCGCTGGCCAGGCCGTGGGCCATCGCCCAGCCGGTGGTTAGGCGCAGACCGGCCCAGATGTTTGCCGGCAGGGTGACGAAGGCGATCGGCAACGGATCCGCAGGCAGGAAACTGACGATGTAGAGCAGCGCGGTGGTTCCGGCCAGGGCCACGTATTCGATCCAGCGCCGGGCCGTGTGCCGGGCCGGAGGCGGGCCGGGCACGGTGCGGGTGGCGACAAGGGCGAGACTTCCGATGGCGACGAGGGACACGGCGTTCCGGACCACCCAGGGCAGGAAACCCTGCGTGGCGAAGCCTGCACCTCCCGCATAGGCCCCGATCGAGATCATGGCTCCCCCGACCACCGAGGCGATAACGGCCGCCGCGGCAAGCCACAGGTACTCCCCCACCGCCTGCTGGGTGCGGGTGGGGACGAACCGGGTGAAGAGGAACACGGCGGTCAGCGCCTGCACCGGGTTGCCGAATCCGGTGATCAGCGCCACCTCAGGGTCCAGGCCGGTCAGTCCGTTGAGCGCTGCAGTCAGGAGGAAAATGCCCGCCAGGGCAACCGCGACACCGGCACGCCGGGGCCAGGCCCACAGCACCCAGAGAAAACCCACTCCCGCCGCCGGCCACGCCAGGGAGTAGGCGCTCGACTCGATCTGGGTGCCCCTGCCGATGTAGACGGCGGCGACCAGGGCTGCGGCGAAGATCACATGGAGGGCCGCCGGAGGCAGCGCCGCCATCCGTTGCACGGGCCCTGTGGACAGCCCTTCCCGCACCTTTTCCTCCAGAATCTTCTCACCGGCTGGCCATACGGGCCCGCGGCCCGGCACGCCGCTGCGAACCGGTGGCATCCAGCCTAACGGCTCAGGACAGTCAGTACAGGAAGATCGGGAACAACCAGCGGTTATGGGCGTGGAGCAGCACCAGGAACAGCACGAAATCAAAGAGGAGATGGACGCTGACGATGTAGGACAGCGACTTGGTACGGGCAAAGATCCAGCCCTGGATCACGGCGAAGGGGTAGATCAGGAAGGGGCCCCACGCGTGGAATCCGAGGTCCCACAGGAAGGAGGTAAACACCACCGCCTGCAGCAGGTTGGCCTGCCATTCCGGCAGGTGCCGGCGCAGCAGCGTGAACACCGTGCAGATGAAGAACAGTTCGTCCCAGATTCCCAGGACGTTGGTGCCAAGGAACAGCTTGAAAATGTCCCCGGCTTCGCTGGCCGCCGGCCAGTTCCGGTACACCCCGGACGGGATCATGTACACGGGCAGGATCAGGTACCCGATCACGACGACGGCGGCAAGGTACCACCGTTCGGTCCGGGACCACTTCGAGCCGGTCAGGACGGGGAAGCGGATGGCGTGGTCCCGGAAGACCCAGCGGGAGACGGCGTAGGGCAGCCCGACGGCAAGGACCATCGCGGTCCCCATGACGGCCATGTGGCCGATGCTGATGTCCGTGGTGATCGGGACGGTGCTGATGGTGGTGATGCCCAGGGCCGCGAGCCCGACGTCCTTGAGCAGGGGGCGGCTGATCAGGGCGGCCGCAGCGACCGCGGCGGCCAGCAGGAGATAACCCGCCACCCGGTATTCGAGGGCGAAGAGGAGGAAGCCCGACACGACGGCCGCTGTGGCCGGAACCAGGTTCACCGCGGAGTGCCGGACGATCGGTTCGGCCGTCGTAGGGGTGCTCACATATCGAGCGTACTCCCGGCGGCCCCGGCAGTCATGGCCTTGAGGTGCGGGAGGATCCACGACAGGATGGCGGAACATCTGTCGTCCACCCCAGGGAGCGCCTCATGGACTACACCTACGACGTGCTCGTCATTGGAGCGGGGCCGGCGGGCATGGCCGCCGCCGTCCGCGCCGCCGAGCTGGGGGCGCGTACGGCGGTGGTTGAGCGCTCGGCCCTGGGCGGAACCTGCGTGAATTCCGGCTGCGTTCCCACCCGTGTCCTGGCCAAGACCGCCCGGCTGTTCCGCGAGGTCCGCACCGCCCACGACTACGGCATCGTCGTCGCCGAACCGCAGGTTGACTGGCCCACCACCGTGGACAGGGTCCGCTCCACCGTTGAGCGGGTCCTCGCCGCCAAGGGGTACCCTGCGCTCATCGACCGGCTCGGCATCGACCTGATCGCCGGGGACGCCTCCTTCACCGACGAGCACACGGTGTCCATCGGAGACCGATCGGTCAGCGCCCGGTCGATCATCCTGTGCATCGGGGGCAGCGCGCGGCGCCTTCCCATTCCGGGGGCCGAGGTGGCGGTCCTGCCCCATGAGGTGCTTTCCATGCCGGAGCTTCCGGCGTCGGTCGCGGTGATCGGCGGGGGCCATACCGGCGCGCAGCTCACCACCATTTTTAATGCCCTTGGGTCGCAGGTACTGCTCCTCGATGTCGCTCCGCGGATCCTGATGACCGAGGACGCCGACGTCTCGGCGGCGGTCACCGAGGGTTTCGGTTCACGGGGCGTCCGGGTGGAAACCGGCATCGAAGGGATCGACGCAATCACTCCCTCGGACGGTGCGCTGCGGCTTTCCTGGCGCAGCGGCGGGCAGCCCGACGAGCTCTCCGTGGAGGCCGTGGTGATGGCCGCGGGGTGGCCGGCGAACCTCGACGGATTGAACCTCGGGGCCGCCTCCGTCACCTCGACCCGCACCGCCGTGCCCGTCGATGACTACCTGCGCTCCAACGTGCCGCACATCTTTGTTGCCGGTGATGCCAACGGTTCAAGCATGCTCGTGCAGGCGGCCGTGTTCGAGGGCGAGACCGCCGCAGAGAACGCGGTGCTGGGGGCCAACCGCACCACCCCGCACCACCTGCTGCCCGAGGGCGGATTCACCGACCCCGACTACGCGGGGGTCGGCCTCACCGAGGCCCAGGCCCGGGCCCGCGACTCCCAGTGCCACGCCGTCGTGCTGCCCTATGCCGCGGTGGAACGCCCCATCATCGACGACCGCGAGCAGGGCTTCCTCAAGCTGGTGACCGACCGGCACCGGGAGCTTATCCTCGGCGCCCACTCCGTCGGGGAGAACGCCGTCGAGGTTATCCAGGCCGTGGCCGCGGCGATGGCCGCCGGCACCGACCTCGCAACCCTCGCGCGGGTGAAGTTCGCCTACCCCACCTACAGTGCCGTGATCGGCCAGGCCGCCCGCGCGGCGCTGCGGTCCTGAGACTCGGGCTTTTCGCAACCGGACGGATTCCTGACGCCCGGACGGGCCCGCTGATAAAATGGAAACGCTTTCCATCCGAGGGAAGGCACGTTCTCCACCTCCGGATCTGGGAGAGACATGAACACGACCGGCAGAAAATTCACAGCCACCGAAGAATCGACGAGCAAGCATCCCCAGGACTGGGGCCGCGCCATGGCCGTGGCGATCTGCCGCCTGGGCGATATGGCGCGGGAGGCCGGAGACGACTTCGAGCACGAGGCGCTCCTGGGCGAGGACCTTCACCTTTTCGTCAAGGAAACGCACGACGGCGTCAATATCACCATGTCGTGGACACCGAAGCGGGAGGCGCAGAAGGAGCGCGTGGAGGAACCGGCGCAGCCCGCCGGCTGAACTCCTAAGCAGACTTACCTTTCCCGGGGTAGGCTAGGGGATACCACCACCCGCTGGTCAACCGGAGGAAAAGATGTCCGCACCGAACCCCGACCCGAAGGACGACAACCTCACCGGGCTGGAGCCCGGCGGCGGGGTTCCTCCGGGAGAAACTCCTCCCGGCGAGGCGAGCACCGCCTGGCAGCAGGGCCACGAGGAGCACGGACCCTCGAAGGGATTCTCGCGCATCTGGCTGGCCGTTATCGGCGTGATCGTCCTGCTGTTCCTCCTGATGATCGTCGGCTATATCGCCAATTTCTTCTGACCGGCTCCCGTCCCGGCGCCACCCTGGCCCGTAAGGCTTTTCTTAAGCAGCCTTAGCTAAGGCTATCCTTACTTCTGTCCTGATCGAAAGACCCCGAAGGGTCACCAAGAAGTCAAGGAGCCCCATGGCCCCCCTCCGCACGCGCGCCCTCCTGGCGGCCGCTGCCGTCCTGTCCGTCTCGGCCTGCTCCACCGGCCCCGCCTCGGGAGAATCGGCCGGTTCCGGCGGCAACGAGGCGGGAGCGGCGGATGCGTTCCCCGTCACCATCGAGCACGCCCTCGGCGAGACCGTCCTCGAGGAAAAGCCCGAGCGGGTGGCGACGGTCTCCTGGGTGAACGCGGATGTCTCCCTCGCCCTTGGAGTCGTTCCGGTGGGAATGCCCACGGACACCTATGGCGGAAACGATCAGGGATCAACCCCGTGGAAGGACACGAAGCTCGAAGAGCTCGGTGCCCCGATCGGCAGCGAGGACGCCCCCGTCCAGTACTCGGAGACCGACGGCCTGCCCTTCGATGACATCGCGGCCACCGACCCCGACGTCATCCTCGCCTCCTACTCCGGGCTGTCGCAGGAGGACTACGACACACTGAGTGACATTGCCCCGGTCGTTGCCTACCCCGAGACCGCCTACGGCACGGCGTGGCAGGACTCCACCCGCCTCGTGGGAGAGGCACTGGGCCTCTCCGGGCAGGCCGAGGACCTCGTCGCCGACACCGAAAAGGCCATTGAGGACGCCGCGGCCGACTACCCCCAGCTTGAGGGGAAAAGCTTCATCTACGGCACCCTGGACCCCGCCGGAGCGGAGCCGGTCAGCCTCTACACCGCCAACGACAACCGCCCCCGGTTCCTGTCCTCGCTGGGCATGAAGGAGGCCGAGGTCATCAGCAGTGCCGCGGAGGGGTCCGATGAATTCTTCATCCCCTGGTCCGCTGAGCGGGCCAACGAACTCGAATCCGATGTCTTCGTCACCTGGGTGCCTGACGAAGCCACGAAGGACGCCATCGCCACCGACCCGCTGCTCGGCCAGATTCCCGCCGTCAAGTCGGGTGCGCTCGTGGCCGACAGCGACAATACCCTCACCCTGTCGATCTCGGCGGCCAGCCCCCTGAGCCTGCCCTGGGCCCTGGAGGAGTTCCTGCCGCTGCTGGGCGATGCGGTGGACAACGCCGGATAGCCGCCGGAGTGCGCCGGGACGGGCCATTGCCCATCCCGGCGATCTGGGCTGAAATGGTAAAAACGAACGGAGCAGCCATGGCCCAGCTTGATATCAACGAACTGCAGGACGCGACGGCGTGGGACAGCGAGGGCACCAAACTCGGTGCCGTCAATGAGGTCCATCTTGAGAAGTCCTCGGGAGCGCCGGGCTGGGTCACCGTCTCACTGGGCCTGCTGAACACCCGGGAGCACTTCGTTCCGCTGGCCGGCTCGCGGTTCGAGGGAGGCGACCTCCACCTCGGATGGACCCGGGACATGATCAGCGACGCCCCCGAGGTGGCCGGCGACAAGGAGCTTTCCGTCGAAGAGGAACGCCTGCTGGGCGACTATTACGGGCTGTAGCGGCCGCCGCGAACCGTGCGGCGGCCGGTCAGCGCGCCGTCAGCGTGCCTTGGACTCCCGGGCCCTGCGGGTGGAGGCGTCGTTCGCCTTCTGCAGCGCACCGACGAGTTCCTCCTTCGTCATGGAGGACCGGCCCGGCACGTCAAGTTTTTTCGCCAGGTCGTAGAGGTGGGCCTTGGAGGCGTTCGCGTCGACACCGCCGGCCGTGTCGCGGGAGGAGTCGGCGCCGCCTTCGGCCCGGGCATCGGAGGGCCCGCTCTTCTCCTTCGGCTCCCAGTGATCACCCACCTTCTCGTGGGTGTGTTTCAGTGCCGCGTAGGCGGTGCGGTGGGCGCGCTCCCCATCCCCGTACTGGTCCTCCGCCGATTCCAGCGTCTTCGCATAGGTGTTTTGTGCGGCCTCGCCCGACCGTTGCAGCGTGCTGGGCAGCTCGTCGCCACCGGATGTTCGCTTCTTCGTGGCCTTCGCCATGAAAAATCCCCTCTCTCGCGGTGATGTTTCAACCCTAGGCCAGCACCGGACGCTAGGCCAGCACCGTCTGCCGGCCGGGAGCGGCCAGACCGGCGAGGTAGCGGGCAAGTTCCCGCGGCGCCGAAAGCGGCGCCCCGGCCTCCACCACGGCGTTGTAGTTGGTGTTCGTGTTGACGTCGTAGGTCACAACCCTTCCGTCCTCTGTCTCGATGAACTCGATGCCGCACACCTCAAGGTGGTTCCGCCGGGCGAAGTCCAGGTACGCCGCGATGATCGGGGAATCGAACCCCTCCCTTCGGGAGAACAGCTGCTGGCCGGGTTCCGGCGCAATGGTGGCCCCCGGCGGCATAATCGGCCGGCCCGTCACCGGGTCGATGGCGCAGGCATCGGCGGGGCAGAGCTGGAAGCCGCCGCGGGCGGTGTCGGCCTTGATCGCATAGATGAAGCGCCCACCGACGAGCTCGACGCGGGTG
>NZ_CADCTE010000095.1 GCF_902805515.1 uncultured Arthrobacter sp.
GCTCGGCCGCTGACGCCGACGACGTCGTGCAGGAGACCTGGCTGCGGTGGGCGGACGCGGATCAGGCGGCGGTGCGCGAGCCGCGGGCCTACCTGGTGCAGATCGTCACCCGGCAGGCCCTCAACCGGCTGCGCACCGTGGCCCGCCGCCGCGAGGACTACGTCGGCGAGTGGCTGCCCGAGCCCCTGCTGACCAGCCCCGACGTGGCCGAGGACGTCGAGCTCGCCGAGAGCGTCTCCATGGCGATGCTCACCGTTCTCGAGACGCTGGCCCCCACGGAGCGCGCCGTCCTGGTGCTGCACGAGGTGTTCGACGTGCCGTACGACGAGATCGCCGAGGCAGTCGGCAAGTCGCCGGCGGCGGTCCGGCAGATCGCGCACCGGGCCCGGGAGCACGTGGCCGCGCGGCGCCCGCGCACGGCGGTGAGCCGCACCTCGGTCAGCCAGCACCTGGCGAAGCTGCGTCTGGCCGGCCTCGTCAGCACGCACCGCGAGAGCCGCCGCGTGATCTACAGCATCACGGACGGCCATCTGGCGCGGCTGGTCCGGGAGGGCCTCAACCATGCCGACCACCGTGTCACGGGGGAACCCGGGCACGGCTGAGGTGCGGTGCGGTACCGGGCCCCGCGTACGGGCCTAGGCGGACTCGGGCAGGCCGGCCCGGGAGGGCGCCCCCGCCGTCCTCCGGCTCATGCGCCAGAGCCTGCGCACCGACCACGCAAAGATGCCCACCACGAGGAGGTTGCGCAGCGTCAGCAGGAGCGCGACGGCCGGGTTCAGCCCGTACCGCAGCTCGTCGTAGAAGATCGGGTAGACGAGCGTTGTGAGCGCCGCGGTCAGGAGCATCGCCGCCGCCGGGAGCCGCCAGCCCCCTGCGGTATCGAGCACCAGCCCTGCCGCGATCGCCGCGGCGATCCAGAGCATGAACTGGGGTGAACCGACCTTATTGAACACGACGAGCGTGGTCACCAGGGCGAGCGAGGCGGTGGCCAGCAGCGGGCCGGGGCGCGCTCCACGGCGGAGCCCGACGGCGACCAGCGCGGCGGTTCCGAGCACCGCCAGGGCCAGCAGCGGGCCCATCAGGGCGGAGACCTGACCGCTCAGCGCCCCCCTCACCTCCATGGTGTTGATGATCTTGTCCTCGTAGAAGTACGCGCCCGAGGTGCCCGTGATCGCCTGCCAGACGCCGGGCGTCGACAGCGGCGCCTCGAGCTGCATTCCACGCGCGCCCTGGGCGCCGAGGAAGCCGGTGAGGTTGCGGAGGTCACCGAAGACGGCGACGACGACGGCGATGCCCGCTGACAGTCCGGCACCCGCGAGCGCGATCCGAAGACGGCTGCGGCAGGTGATGACCGCGGCCAGTACGACGGCGGCGGGCCAGACCTTCACCCAGGTCGCGGCGCTGAGCAGGAGGGAGGCAAGGACCGGCCGCGCCGCGAGGAGCAGGATTCCGACGATCACCACGGGGGCGGTCAGCCCGTCGAGGCGTCCCACCGCGACCGGGCCGAGCAGTGCCGTGGCAGCGAGCCACCAGTACGCCGCCCGGGGGCCGTGCGGCGTGCCGCGGCGAAGCAGGGCGGCGGTGCCGGCCGCGTTGAGGGCTGCGAAGATGCCGAACCACGTCAGCTGGTACAGCTCCGGGCCGAGGGCCGTGGCGGCGACAATGGGCACGATGGCTCCGGTGGGATAGACCCAGGCGGTGGAAATGCCCTGCCAGATGCCGTCGTCCAGGGCCTGGTAGGCCCAGCCGCGGTAAATGTTGATGTCGCTGAGCACTCCCCCGGACAGGATGAAGGGCATCAGCCGGGCGAGGAACCCCGCGTGGATCAGCGCGAAGAAGATCCAGACGGACGAGGTGCGGGCAAGGAAGTCCGGACCAAGCCGAAGTGATCGCACGGGCGCTCCTGGTGGGTAGGGTGGTGGGCCAAGTCTTTCATCCACGCGCGCGGGCCTGGAAATCGCAGGCGTCGAACCGCGGGCGTGGAAATCACTGGCCTGGAATCACGGGCCCGGAATCGCTGGCCCGGATATCCCGGGCCAGTGAGCCCGGGCCGCGCGAGCCCGCGCCCGGTCCCGGGGTCCCGGTCCCGGAGGGCGGTCTCGAAACCCGGGACGCCGCCCGCATGAGGGCCCTCCGCGCGTGCGCCGCACCTTCCAGGTCCCGCGCGCCCGCCCTGCTATAGTCGGCGCAGGTGGCCACCGTCCGGCTCACCTGAGGGGCGGTCGTGGGCCCGGCTCGCGCTGCACCGATGCACAGCGATCAGCGAAGGTTCACCATGCAACCATGCTCCACGCCGCAGCGAAGGTTCCCCTCCTGATGTCCGGGCGCATCGGCGTTCGGCGCCGGCTGCAGGGGTCGGTGTGCCATGGGCATCACTGAACTGACCGTCACCCTGTGGCAGGAGCGGCGGGTGCTTGAGGAACTGCTTGCGGCGACCGGCCAGGCGCTGGCACCGCCCCGGGACTCCGCCCAGGGCCCGGCGGAAGCACCGCGCGCCGAGTCCGACCTGCGCAAGGAACTCGGGCTGATCCGCCTGGCGCGGGATGTCGAGCTGGCCGCCGTCGCCCAGGAGTGGGGGCTCGGATCCGCGACAGGACTGGCGGGCCTCGCCGCCGGCGCGCCAACCGACTCCTGGCGCTGGGTCCTCGATTCCCACCATCAGGCGCTGACCGACCTCGAGGTGCGGCTGCGCGCCGGCCGCGCCGCGGAGGCAACCGGTACAACTCCCCCGGCCGGCGGTCCCGTCGGGGATGAACCGCCGCGCCCGGGCGGGGACGGCGACGACGGACCGGGCCCGCCCGCCCTGCCGGACTCACTGCTCGGCCACGCCCTGAACGCGGTCTCAGAGGGCTCCCTGATCACGGACGCCGCCCAGGACATCGTGTACGCCAACGCCGCCTTCACGGCCATCACGGGCTACACCTCCGAGGAACTTCTCGGGAAGAACTGCCGGATCCTCCAGGGCCCCGGTTCGGACCGCGTCACGCTTGCCGCCATGAGCAGCCGCCTTCAGCGGGGGGAGACCTTTCGGGGCAATATCCTCAACTACCGCAAGAACGGTTCACCGTTCTGGAACGCACTCACCGTTTCACCGCTGCGCGACGACGACGGCAGGATCACCCACTTCGTCAGCATCCAGCGTGACATCACCGCCCAGGTGGCACTGCAGGAGGAACTGCGCTTCCTCGCCCTTCACGACCCGCTGACCGGGCTGCCCAACCGCAGCGGCCTCGAACAGCGGCTGGGCGCCGCACCAGCCGCCACGGACGTGGCGCTTGGGGTGATTCGCTTCGACAATTTCCGCCACGTCAACGAGACGTTCGGCCGCGACGCCGGAGACGCCCTCCTGCGCGAGATGGCACAGAGGTTGAAGTCGAACCTTCGCACCACCGATTTCCTCGCCCGGATCGGCGGAGACGAGTTCGTTCTCCTGATCGCGGGCATCGACGACGCCGAGGCGCACCGGCAGATCGGCTCCGTCGCCGCTCGGCTCCACCGTGCCGTTGAAACTTCGGTGCCGCTCGGCGGAGGGAATTCGGTCGACGTCGGACTGAGCATGGGGCTGGCGCTGCACCGCGCCGGCCGCGACGGGTTTGGCGACTCCCGGCGGCGGGCGGAGGCCGCCCTCTCCGATAGACCGGTCGAGGGAAGCCCCGGCCGGCAGTGGTGGCGCCTCGCCGAACCCGGCGATCCGGTACCGCACCCCGGTGATCCATCTCCGCACCCCGAGCCCGGCGCATCCGCAACCGTGCAGCCTCCGCAAAGCCCAGCGCCGCAGACGGGAGATCCAGCCCCCGGCCCGCGCGGCCCGGCGGGGACACTGTCACTGGTCCTGCAGCCCGTTGTGGACCTCCGGACGGGAGAAGTGGACCTCCTGGAGGCGCTCGCGCGGGTCAGCATCGAAGGCCACCCTCCGATGGGACCGGCTGACTTCCTGCCGGCGCTGGCCCCGCGGGACGTTGACCAGCTCTTCCGGGACGCGCTCGAGCAGGCCCTGTCCCACCTCGCCCGCTGGGACCGCTCGGGGCGTGCCTTCCGGGTCAGCGTGAACCTCAGCCCCTCCACCCTGCTCGATCCGGAGTGTGCCGGGTGGGTCGCCTCTACCCTCGAACGGCACGGCATCGCGCCGGACCGGCTCGTCCTTGAACTTCTCGAAACCGGTGCGATCACCTCCCCGGTTCAGGTGGCCGCGCTGTCGAACCTCCGGACCCTGGGCGTCTGCCTCGCCATGGACGACCTCGGGTCGGGCTACAGCAGTCTTCAGCGGTTGTCCGTGCTGCCTTTCAGCGCGGTGAAGATCGATGGCGCGCTGACGGCCCAGCTGAGGACACGGCCCGTGCGTACGCTGACGATCCTCGCAATGCTCGTCCAGATGGGCCGCGACCTTGACTGGGACGTCATCATCGAAGGCCTTGAGGACGCTGCCCTGACCGAGGCTGCACGGATCCTCGCACCGCCCTTCGGACAGGGATACCATTTGGCCCCTCCCCTGGAACCGGGGGACGTCCCCGCCTGGGTTGAGGTCTTTGCCCCGCGCGGCGCCGACGGCGGGCTGGACACCTTCCTTGGCGCCCTCGCGTACACGTGGCAGTTCACCCGGCTGCGCTCGCCCCATCCCGGGCCACAGGACCAGTGCCCGCTCACGGCGTTCCTGGACGCGCACGCCGAGCCCGGGTCGCCGGCCTTTGACTGGCACGGCCTCCAGCACGGTCCGGCCGCGGACGCCCCGGAGCCTGGGGCGCGGCTTGTGGACTGGCTTGCGGACCGCAGTATCGAAGAATATGCACGGCTTCCTCTGAATTAGCCGGGCCGGCTAAAGAGTTCGGCAGATTGGGGATGCAAGAAACGTTTTCATCCCTAAGATCAGGAGTGGAACGCGGGACCTTTTTCCGCGGCTCGTTGCCCAGTGCCCGCGGAAAGGGCCACCATGGATCCCACTCTTATTCCAATTATCCTCATCGTCGCGGCTGTGCTTGTCCTCGCCGTCGTCGGCGTCATTCTTGCCCGCATGGCGCTCCATATTGCCAGCCCTGACCAGGCCCTGATTATCTCGTCGAAAGACAGCAAGGGCCAGCCCGACCCCGACAGCCAGCGTGTGGTCTTCGGGCGGATCTTCATCAATCCGTTCTCCCAGCGCGCCTACCCCATCTCCCTGGCCTCCCGCCAGGTCTCGCTCAAGATCGAGGGAATCTCGCAGAACGGGATCAAACTGCACCTCACCGGGGTGGCGCAGGTCAAGGTGGGCGGCGACGCCGACGCCGTCCGCAAGGCGGCCCAACGGTTCCTCAACCAGCAGGAGGCCATTGACCACTACACCCAGGAAACCCTTTCCGGGTCGCTCCGCTCTATTGTGGGCACACTGACAGTCGAATCGATTATCAAAGACCGGGCCACCTTTGCAAAGAGCGTGAAGGAAGAAGCCGAACACTCAATGCACAATCAGGGTCTCGAAATCGACACTTTTCAGATCCAGTCTGTGGACGACGATTCAGGCTATTTGAAAAACCTTGGCCGCCCGGAGGCCGCACTGGCCGAGAAAAACGCTAAAATTGCGGAGGCCCGGTCGGTCCAGGAATCGGAGCAGGCCCGCGCAATCTCCGACGAGCAGGTAGCCCTGGCGCACCAGCAGCTCATCATCAAGCGTGCTGAACTGAAGGAAGTTGCCGACGCCCGCCAGGCGCGGGCGGACGCGGCCGGGCCCCTCGCCGTGGCGGAACAGAACGAGCAGGTGATCATCCGCGAGCAGCAGGTCGCCCAACGGCGCGCCGAACTGCGCGAGCGCGAGCTCGACACGGAGGTCCGCAAGCCCGCGGACGCCGAGAAGTACAGGTTGATCCAGCAGGCCGATGCCAGGCTCGAGGAGCGGCGGCGGGCCTCGGAGGCGACCGAGATCGAGGCACGGGTGGAACTGGCCAAGCGCAAGCTCAACGCCGAAGGCGACCGGGTTGCGGCGGAGGCAGACGCCGCCGCGAACACGGCACGGGGAACCGCCGAAGCGGCCGTGCAGGAGGCGCGCGGGCGCGCCGAGGCGGCAGTGATCCGTTCACGCGGCGAGGCGGAGGCGGAATCCACCGAGGCCCGGGGCAAGGCAGAGGCCGCCGGCATCGCGGCGCAGGCCGAAGCCTACGAGAAGTTCAACGAAGCGGCCGTGCTGAGCAAGGTCCTTGAGGTCCTGCCCGCGATGGCGCGGGAGGTCGCCGCTCCGCTTGCGGCGATCAAGACGATGACCGTTGTGTCCAACGACGGCGCCGGCCAGCTCAGCCGGGATGTGTCGACCGGCGTGCAGCAGACCACCCAGCTGATCAAGGACACCACCGGCCTCGATGTCATCACCCTGCTGGGCGACATCCTGAAGGGCGCGGGGTCGGCCCCGCGCGTCTCCGCGAACGGCGGCGCCGTGTCACCGCCGGCCCCAGGCGGATCCGCGGACGGCGGGCGGCCCTGACCTTTCGGCACCCCGTCGCCTGCCCGGCGGCGGGGTGCCGCCCGCACCGGCCCCGGGTGTTCAGGCGCCCGGGCCCCAGACCTCGGACCGCACACGCTCAGGCCTCAGGCCTCAGGCGTTCGGGGCTCAGGGCTTCGAGACTCGGGCCCCGAGCCGCTCGGGCGTTGCGACCTGCACAGGCTCAGGCCAGCAGTTCCAGCCGCGGCCCGGCCGGCTCGGCGGTCGTGCGGATCTCGCGCACCAGCCAGTCCACGAGGAGCCGTCCGGCGCCGGCGTGTGCCGCCCGTGGATCATGCTGCTGGATGTGCCATCGGTCCACGTCGGCGCTGCTGCCGCGAGAGGCAAGGAATCGACTCAGGGGGCATTCGGCCAGGGCGCGGGGGTGGGGCGAACCCAGTCGGGCGAACTGCCAGTGGTAGGCCAACGCCCCAAGGCACGTGCGGAGCGAACCGTTGCGCGCCGGCAGGCGGAAGTGCTCGACCCACGCCGCGGCGTCCTGGGGTGCCAGCGGGGGGCTGAAGTGGAAGCCCTGACCCAGAGGCGCTCCGAGGACCGCCACCGCCTCGGCAATCCCCTCGTCCTCGATCCCTTCGATCACGACGTTCATGCCGAAATCCCTGCCCATCTGGATCAGGGTCGCGATCAGGCTGAGCGTCTCGGGCGGCTTGGTGCGGATGTCCGCGAGCAGATCGCGGTCGAGCTTGATGGCGTTGAACGGCAGCGACGACAGCCGCTTGAGGCTGCTGTATCCCGCGCCGAGGTCGTCCATGGCGAGGCCGACCCCCAGCCGGACCAGTTGGCTGAGGGCCTCCCGCTGGATGTCCCACTCAAGGGTCTGCGATTCGAGCAGTTCGAGGCCGAGCCGGTGGGGCGCGATTCCATGGCGGGTCAGGGCGCTGCCGATCAGGGCGGGTGAGGCCGGATCGAGAAGGGTGGTGGGCGGCAGGTTGACCGACACGCTGTAGTTCAGCCCCTGCCGGTCCCACTCGGCCAGTTGCGCAAGGGACTGCTCAAGGACCGTGGAGAAGAGGTGGTCCAGGTCGAAGGTGCCCAGGTCCTTGACGAACCCGGCGGGCTCCAGCACCGTCCCGTTGGGAAGGGTCAGGCGGGCCAGGGCCTCGAACAGGTGCACCGAGCCGTCCCGCAGGTCGATGACGGGCTGAAGGCAGATGGACAGTCCTCCACCGTAGAGGGCATCGCGCCGCCGCTCGCGGGCCCACGCGGCCTCCTCCCCGGCCGTATCGGCGGGATCCACCCCCTCTGCGGCGCCGGCGGAGGCGGCGCCTGCAGCACCGGCGAAGGCCCCGGCCGGTGCCGGGGAGACCTCGGCGGAAAGCTCCCACCATCGGCGCCGCCCGTGTTTGCGGGTCTTCACCTCATAGAGGGCCTCATCGGCGCTCTTGAGCAGGGAAGCGGTGTCGAAGCCGTCTTCTGGAAACAGGGCGAGCCCCATGCTCATCCCGATGGTCACCCTGCGCCCATCGATGCTGAAGGGCACCTCGACGGCGGAGGACAGCCGCTCCAGGACCCGGGTGAGGCCCGCTTCCGGAGCGCCGCGGCTGATACCGCTGAGGATCAGGACGAACTCGTCCCCGCCCATCCGGCCGAGGAAATCCTCATCGCGCAGCTGCGCCTGGATCCGCGCCGCCCACTCCTTGAGCAGCAGGTCCCCCGCCTCGTGCCCGAAGGTGTTGTTCACGACGCGGAAGTCGTCGAGATCGATCATGCCCACGGCCGCAGTGATTTCGGACCGGGGCCCGCCCGCCAGAATGTCCGCGAGGTGGTTGTTCATCGCCAGGCGGTTCGGCAATCCGGTGACGGGATCGTGGAGCGCCTGGAAGCGGAGCTGTTCATGGAGCGCCATGCGGGTGTTGATGTCGCGCTGGACACTCACGAAGTGGGTGAGCTCCCCCGACTCGGAGGTCAGGGGCGTGATACTGAGCATGTTCCAGAACGCCGACCCGTCCTTCCGGTAGTTGAGGATTTCACCGCGGAAGGGCTCACCGGCGTCGAGTGCAAGCCGGATGGCGGCCCGGGTCTCGACGTCGGTGCCCGGCCCCTGAAGCATCCGGCAGTTCCGCCCCAGCACCTCATCGGCCGTGTACCCGGTGATGGCAGTGAAGGACTCCGAGACATGCTGAATATGCTCCGAAGCATCGGTGATCAAGGAAATTTCCGAGGTCGCGGCCATCGCCTTGATGAACAGCTCCTCCGGCAGTTCGCCGCCGCCGAAACGCGGCCCATGGCGTAGATGCATGACGTAGTCCCCCTCTACCTGTCACACCCGAAAGCACCGGCCACCCGCCGTCGTGCCCGTGCGTCGGCACAGCGTTGCGCTGCGCCTTAGGACGGATGTTAATGGCATGCTAACCCGTATCTAACCCGGCGTATATCTGGTGCTTTTGCCGGAACGAGCGACAAAAGCCGTCCAAGAACCATGGTGGGAGCGCACCAACCATCCGGCCTGAAGGAAGGGCACAACATGGGATCCAACCTCGAAATGTCCGGAGGACAGCTGGTGCAGCAGGTCCGCCCACCGGGCATCCCGCCCGGCCCCAGGGAGCCGGCATGATCCAGCAGCGGGCACGGGCGACCCGCGAGTCCATCCTCGCCGGGGCCGCTGCGGTCTTCGAAAAAGAAGGGTATGGGATGGCCTCACTCGCGCGTGTCGCGGAGGAGGCCTCGGTGACCAAGGGCGCGCTGTACTTCCACTTCCGTTCCAAGGACGAACTGGCGCGGGCTGTCATTGCGGCCCAGCATGCCCGTGGGATGGAGCGCTCGGCCGCCATTATTGCTGAGGGCCGCCCGCCGCTTGAGTCGATGATCCTCATCATTCGAGGCTTCGGGCAGGACAGCCTCAAGGAGCCGATCGTCCGCGCCGGAATCCGCCTGACCTTCGAGGCATCGGCTTTCGGCCAGGATGTGGCGGGGCCCTACCTGCACTGGACCGAGGCCCTGGAGTCGATGACCCGCGCAGCGCGGGATGAGGGCTGGCTGCATGCGGAGGTCGACCCGGGGTCCTTTGCCCGGCTTCTGGTGGCCTCGGTCGCAGGCATTCAGATGGTCTCCAGCATCCTCGCCGGGCGCCGGGACCTCATGGAGCGTATCGAGGAAATGTGGGCGGCCTTCCTCCCCGGCATCCTCGCCCAGGAGCATCAGCAGGAGATCGGGCGGCTCGTTGGACTCGTCCGCGGAACGCCGGAGGAGTGAAACCGGTCGAATGGTTTGTTTTTAACGCCGGCTGTGCTTAGGCTTCGTTGGGGCGCACGACTCACCGCTCCGTGGGGGAAGCGATGAGACGACGGAACCTATCCGTTCCCGCCTCTGACCGTGCCCGGCGCGTGGTTCACTCCACGCCCGGGCACGGCCACAAGCCCGCGGCCCGCTTCGCTCAACCGGTCTCGCTCAACCCGCCTCGCTCAACCCGCCTCGTGCTGCCATGACCGCAGCGCCTCGACCACCAGGTCGTGGTCGGCGACCTGAGGCAGCCCGGACACCGTCACGACGGCCACCGGCCCCACACCGCGCACATACAAGGGAAACGCTCCGCCATGGGCGGCGTAGAGTGCAGGATCGAGCATCGGATTGTCCTCGGGCCTTCCGCCACCCCGGCGCGCCCGCAGCCCGACCAGCAGGGACGGCTCCGCGTACCGCATCGCGGTGCGGCTCTTGGCCGCGGCCCACAGGTCGTTGTCGTAGGTGGCGCCGTGCAGGGCGACGTGGAAGACCGTGTGGTCGCCGCGGCGGATGTCGATGGCGATTGGGAGATCCCTTTCGGTCCCCAGTTCCACAAGCCGGAGTCCGAGTGCGAGCGCGTCGGCAGCGGTGAACCGGTCAAACTGGAGCTCGGCGATCTCGCCTTCGATTTTCCCGATCGCAGCGGCGAGCAGCTCCTCCGGCTGGGGTTCGAATGAATCCGGATCGAATTCCGGGGCGTGCGGGAGTTCAGGTGTCTGCATCGCACCAACCTACTCCGCGGCGGCCCTTCGTGCCTGCTGCGGTTTCGGGATGGGCCCGGGACGCCCGGCGGGACCTCTCCGGCATGGACCCGGACCGGGCAGCCGGCCGGTGCCTACCGCCGGCCCAGGATCCCCCGGATCATTCCGCCGAGTCCGCCGCGCGAACCGCTGCTCATGCCGCCCCGGCCGGTGGTGCGGCCCATGCCGCGCCCTGCGCCGCCCATGCCGCGTCCTACTCCGCCCGTACCTCGGGTCCCGCGGGTGCCCGTGGTCCCCGTGGTGCCGCGGCCCGCCAGTCGTCCCGCAGCGTTGATAAGTCGGTTGCTCAAGCCCATGGCGCACTCCCTGGTTGGTTGTGCCCGCAGGTCGAATACCCACCGGTCACGCCTCAATGCTAAGCCTGCGATGTATTCCCGGCCATAACTTTCAAGACCCTTCATTCCGCGGATTCCCTCTGGGTAGGATGATGACCTCAGCCCCCATCCGAGGGCCCCGGGGGCGGCGGCGGACACTCGCACAAGGAGCGGACAGCATGGCAATCGCGGAGGACGACGGCGGGGAAATGGTGATCGGCGATGTCAGCCGGGTGGGCGGACGGGCACTTGCGGTGGGGCTTTCGGGCACCGGGGGCGACGAGGTGCTGAAGATCGGCTGGGTGGAGCAGTCCGCCGAACTCGAACTCACCATGGAGGAGGCGGTTGCCTTGCGCGACGAGATCGACAGGATCATCCGCGACCGCCAGTCCCACTCCCAGGGACGTTAGGCCTGGACCGCGGGCTCGGCGACGATGACCCGGTGATTGCCCTCGCACTGGTAGACGGCGACCGCCCCCTCCGGGACGGGTCCGGCCGCCGGCCACTGGCTCTCCGGAAGCTCCAGCAGACTCGATCCGCACGATGGACACACAGCGCTCATCTTCTCCTCCTGGATACCGCGGGCAGGTCCTGCCATTAAACCCGGTCGCTGCCGCCGGGCCTACGGGATCGGGTTTACGCCGGCGCTGGACAAATCGCACGATCTGCCCCTCCTTTGACACTTCCGCCCCCGCCTTCCTAGACTCAACCCACCCCGTGAGAGCGCTCTCTGCGGCAGCACGGCGTTTTTCCGCAACCCATTCAAGGAGCAGGTAAGGGCCCATGTCTCAGCAGGAACACTTCCGCACGAACTGGCCGCAGGGCTTCCTCTGGGGTTCGGCTACCGCCGCTGCCCAGGTGGAGGGGGCCGGCCATGAAGGCGGCAAGGAGGACTCGGTGTGGGACGCCTTTGCCCGCATCCCCGGCGCCGTTGCGAAGGGGGAGAACCTCGAGACCGCTGTGGACCACTACCACCGCATGCCCGAGGATGTCCGCCTGATGAGGGAACTCGGACTCGACTCCTACCGGTTCTCCACCAGCTGGGCCCGCGTGCGCCCCGGGGACCGCGCCGTGAACCGGGAGGGACTCGACTTCTACTCCCGGCTCGTCGATGAACTGCTCGACGCCGGCATCCTGCCCTGGCTGACCCTCTACCACTGGGATCTGCCGCAGGCGCTTGAGGAGAAGGGCGGGTGGGCCAACCGCGACACCGCCTACCGCTTCGTCGAGTACGCCACCGACGTCTACGAGGCCCTCGGCGACCGCGTGAAGCACTGGACGACCTTCAACGAGCCGTTCTGCTCCTCACTGCTCGGCTACGGCTCCGGGGTGCATGCCCCGGGCCGCCAGGAGCCGCGCGCCGCCATCGCCGCCGTGCACCACCAGCACCTGGCACACGGCCTGGCCGTGGCGGAGCTGCGCAACCGCGGCGCCGCGCACCTTGGCATCACCCTCAACCTCAGCAATTCGATCCCGAAGGACCCGTCCGACCCGGTCGATCTCGAAGCGGCGCGCCTTTTCGATTCCCTGCAGAACCGGATCTTCATCGACCCGATCCTCCGTGGCGCCTATCCCGAGGACTCCCTGCGGGACCTGAAACCGTTCGGGCTGGCCGAGCTCATCCAGCCGGGCGACCTTGAGGTGATCGGGGCTCCGCTGGACTTCCTCGGGGTGAACCACTATCACGATGACCTCATCAGCGGACACCCCGACCTCTCGGGCAGCGACGGACATTCAGGCGGCGCGGAGCGGCCGGCGGCGTCGCCCTGGATCGGCGCCGAGTGGATCACCTTCCCCAGCCGCGGCCTGCCGCGCACGGCCATGGACTGGGAGGTCAACCCCGACGGGCTGCGGCACCTGCTGGTGCGCCTGGGCAGGGAGTACGAAACCCTCCCCCCGCTGTACATCACGGAGAACGGTGCGGCGTACGACGACGAGGTCAGTGCCGATGGTGCCATCCACGACGCCGAGCGGACCCGGTTCATCGGAGACCATATCGACGCCGTGGGGCGGGCCATCGACGAGGGCGCCGACGTGCGGGGGTACTTTGTGTGGTCCCTGCTCGACAACTTTGAATGGTCGTGGGGTTACGGCAAACGGTTCGGCATCGTGCGCGTTGACTACGACACCCTGGCCCGCACCATCAAGGACAGCGGCCACGCCTACGGCCGGGTGATCGCCGCCGCGCATTCGGGCTCCGATCCGGCCGCCGCGCCAGCCGAGGCGCAGGACCGGCCGGCCGGGTAGGCTGCCGCCCTGTGACACACCGCGATCCGGGCCGGGCCCGGCCGGCGCCGACCCTCGAAATGGTGGCGGCGCTGGCCGGAGTCTCGCGCGCCACCGTCTCCCGGGTGGTGAACGATTCCCCGGCGGTCGATCCGCAGCGCGCACGGGCGGTCCGGGATGCCATCGCGGCACTGAACTACGTCCCGAACCGTGCCGCCCGCTCGCTGGCCAGCCGGCGGACCCAGGCGGTGACGCTGGTGCTCCCGGAGTCGACCTCGAAGGTCTTCACCGACCCCTTCTTCGCCTCGGTCATCGAGGGAATCGCCGGCTACCTTGCGGAAACCGAGTACACCCTCACCATGATCCTGTCCTCGGAGTCCTCACCCGAGAAGACCCGGCGCTACCTGCTGGGCGGGAACGTGGACGGGGCCCTCGTGGTGTCCCATCACAGCGGGGACAACTCCTGGGCACGGGTGAGCGGGTCCCTGCCGGTCGTCTTCGCCGGCCGCCCGCTGGTGGGAGAGGCCGGGAGCCACTACGTCGAGGTGGAGAACGAGCCGGGCGCGGCCGCCGCCACGGACCTCCTGCTCTCGCGGGGGCGGCGGAACATCGCCACCATCGCCGGCCCGCAGGACATGCCCGCCGGAATTGACCGGCTCGCCGGCTGGCGCAGGGCACTGGCCGGTGCCGGGCTTGATTCCTCGAGGGTCGAGTTCGGGGACTTCACCCCCGCCTCGGGGGCGGCGGCGATGCGCCGGCTCCTCGCCCGCGGCGCCCCGATCGATGGGCTGTTCGTGGCGAGCGCCCAGATGGCCGCCGGCGCGTACTCGATCCTCGCGTCGCACTCGCTGCGGATTCCCGGGGATGTGGCGGTCGTCGGGTTCGACGACGACGAGTTCGCGGCGGCGCTCACCCCGGCCCTGACGACAGTCCACCATCCGGTGACCGGCCTGGGCGCACGGATGGCGGAGAAGCTTGTGGCCCTGATTGAGGGCCGCCCGGTCGAACGGGTCACCCGGCTGGGCACATCCCTGGTCCTTCGCGGTTCTGCCTGAGCGGCACGCCCGCCCGGCGGCCACCCGGGACGCCGGCCCGCCTAGGCCCGGCGAATCAGGCTTCGGCCTCTTCCGCGTCCCCATCCGGGGTCTTGAGGACGGTCACCTCGGCGACGGGCCGGGATTCCAGCTCCGCGTCCTCGTCCCTGCGGTCAAGTTCCTCGGTCAGCTCCTCGAGGCGAAACTCGGTCTCCGGAACAAGCTCCCCCAGCTCGTCGTACTCAGCATCGATCTCGCGGTGGATCTTGCTGTGCAGGACCTCGACCGACTCGTCCCTGAGCTCCGTCAGGTCGTCGGGGAACGGCTCCTCCGGGGTGAGTCTGCTCTTGTTGGGCATGTGATCTGCTCTGTCTGTGTGAGGGGGTGGCGGGGACCGGACTCGACTCAACAGCGTTCGTCGAAACCATTAGGAAAGCATATAGGTAGCTTTTCTAACAAGTGCCATCGTGGCCTTCTTTCCCTCCCAGGCATCCGGAGGAGAACGGCGGCTTCACTCGGGCTGGATTTCCTTGGCACCCGCCGGCGCACCCGACAGCCCGACCACCTCGGGCTCGGGCAGGTCTGCGGCCTCGGCGATGAGGGCCGGATGTTCGCCGTGGCGCAGCGCCTCGACGACAGCCTCCTCAAGGGTCAGTGAGGCGTGGTCGAGTTCGAAGGCCGCAGCCTCCTTGTCTGCTGCGGCAATGCGGATGCGTCGGAGGTCTTCCTCGTTCATGTGTTCAGCCCTTCTTTCCTGGACCGGAAATGCGCCGGGAAGACCATTCCGCCCCCCATCTGTCCTGCTCGAAATCAGCCGAACACGCTCATCATAGGAGTACTTCAGTGTTTGCGATAGCGGCGGGTGCGGACGGCAACCAACCGTTCACGTCCTGTGCCTCGCACGGAGCCGTCCGGCATGGCGGCACCCTTGCCCAACGGTGATGTCTTTGCCAGTGTTGGCATCCCCGACTCCCTCCCGAGAGGCATGACACATGGATCTGGCCTCAGCGGCAGCCGAGCTGTACGCGTTGCCCCTTGACGAGTTCACCCGTGCCCGGGACGACCGGGCGAAGGAGGCCGCTGCGGCCGGGGACAAGGACCTGGGCGGTGCACTCCGGAAGCTTCGGAAGGCCTCGACGGCGGCCTGGCTGGTGAACCTCCTGGTCGACCGGCAGCGGGAGGAGATCGAGCAGGTGCTTGCCCTGGGCGAATCCCTGCGCGAGGCCCAGGAGACCACCGACCGGGCCCGCCTTCACGCGCTGGGGCAGCAGCGGCAGCGCCTCCTGGCCGGCATCGCACGGCAGAGCCTTGACCTCGCCGCCGGACTCGGCCACCGGGTCGGAGCCTCCGCCCTGCCGGAGGTGGAGGGGACCCTTCGGGCGGCGATGACCGATCCGGGCGCGGCGGCGGCCGTCCTCACCGGCCGGCTGGTCCGCCCGCTCGAGGTCTCGGGGTGGGAGCCGGTGGATCTGGCCGGGGCGGTCGCCGGGCCGTTTGAGGACCCGTTTGAAGCCGGTGGCGATGCCGGGGATGAGAGCCGGCCGGCCGATGATCCGAAGCGCGCGGCGCGGCTGGCGCAGGCCCAGGCCGACCTTTCGGAGGCCGAGGCCGCCGCCCAGCGGGCGGCCGGGGAGGCCGAGGCGCTGCAGAAGCGCGCGCACCGGATCGCGGTGAAGCGCGAGGGGCTTGCGGCCTCCATCGAGGACCTTCAGGAGCGGCTGGGGGTGCTGCAGCGCGAGCTGGATGGGTTGGACGCCGAAGCCGCCAAAGCCGGGCGCGCGAAAGACGCAGCCGAACGTGCGGCGGAGGCCGCACAGGAGGAGGTGGAGCAGGCGCAGCAGCGGGTCGGGGATCTCACCTGACGGTGGGCACCCCGGGAAGCCCGGTCGAGGCCTCGGCACGGGCGGCGGTCCCTGCTAAGGTGGCGGCATGTCGGCCCGGCCGGACGTCTATGGCGACGCGTTGGAGAGGGCGAGGGTTCACGCTGAGAAGTGGCTCGCGTCAGTCCCTACGCGCGCTCTGCCGCCCGGGCGTACGGCGGACGAACTCGCCGCGCAGTTCGCCGCTCCCCTGCCCGAGGGGCCCACGGATCCCGCTCGGGTCATCGATGAGCTTGCCCTGCTCGCCGAGCCGGGGCTGATGGCCATGCCGTCGGGCCGGTTCTTCGGCTGGGTCATCGGCGGCACCCTTCCGGCGGCGCTCGGCGCCGACTGGCTGGTGAGCGCATGGGACCAGAACGCGGGGCTGCGGTTCGCCACCCCGGCCGTGGTGGCCGCCGAGGAGGCCGCCGGGGGATGGCTGCTGGAGCTGCTCGGCCTCCCGGCCGGAAGCGGCGTGGGGTTCACCACCGGGGCCACCATGGCGAACTTCGTCGGCCTGGCCGCCGGGCGCCAGGTCGTCCTCGACAGGGCCGGCTGGGACCTCGACCGGGACGGTCTCGCCGGAGGCCCCCGCGTCCGGGTCTTCGTCGGAGCCGAACGGCACGACGTCATTGACCTTGCCGTGCGCTACCTCGGGCTCGGTGCCCCGACCGTGGTCGAGGCGGATGCCCAGGGCCGCCTTCGGCCCGATGCCCTTGCGGCGGCTCTGGACGCCGGCGAGGGCCCCGCCCTCGTCTGCCTTCAGGCAGGCAACCTTCACTCCGGGGCGTCCGACCCAATGACCGAGGCGGTCGCCGTCGCCCATGCGAGGGGGGCCTGGGTCCACGTCGACGGCGCCTTCGGCCTGTGGGCCGCGGCAAGCCCGCACTACCGGGGGCAGCTGGCCGGCATCGAAGCGGCCGACTCCTGGGCCACGGACGCCCATAAGACGCTCAATGTCCCCTACGACTGCGGGGTGGCGTTCGTCGCCCGGCCCGAGGTGATGCGCGGGGTGTTCGGGGTACACACGAGCTACCTCATCGCCGATGTCTCGGGCCCCGGCGACCCGCTGGAAAAGGTTCCGGAGCTGTCCCGGCGGGCCCGCGGCGTTCCGGTCTGGGCCGCCCTGCGCTCCCTCGGCCGCTCCGGCACCGTCGACCTCGTCGAGAGGCTCGCCCGGCACGCCCGTGCCTTGGCCGACGGCATCGGCCGGCTTCCCGGGGCCGAGATCCTCAACGACGTTGCCTTCACCCAGGTCTGCGTGAGCTTCGGGGACGACGAACGCACCCGGCGGGTCACCGAAAACCTGCTCGCCGAAGGAACGGCCTGGATGTCCGGATCGCGCTGGCACGACCGGGCGGTGCTGCGGATCTCCGTCAGCAACTGGTCCACCGACGAGGACGACGTCGAGCAGTCGATCGCCGCCGTCGCACGTGCCCTCTCGGCGGTTGGGAAGGGGTGAGCGGGGGCAGTGGATGAACCGATGAGCTCCCGCGGCACCATGGTCCTGCGCTTCCTCGCCGCCCCGACCGACGTCGCCGTCGGCGGCAGCACCGTGCAGGCCGGCCGGGTGCTCGAGTGGATCGACAAGGCAGGGTTCGCCTGTGCCGTCGGCTGGAGCGGCGGCTACTGCGTCACCGCCTACGTCGGGGACGTCCGGTTCACCCGGCCCATCCCCGCCGGCAGCCTCATCGAGGCCCATGCCAAGCTGATCTACACCGGCAGCACCAGCATGCACATCCTGGTCAGCGTCCTCTCCGCGAACCCCCGCTCCGGCCGGTACGAGGAGGCCACCGAGTGCCTCCTCGTGTTCGTCGCCGTCGACGACGCCGGCGCCCCGCGGCGCGTGCCCGAATGGACCCCCTCAACCGATGAGGAACGCGCCTTCCATGCGGCGGCCGCGGAGCGCATCCCGATCCGGTCGGAGATCAAAAAGGAGGTGGCCCGCACCACCTACACCGCGGCCGGGTCCGGGCCGCAGATGATCTTCCGGTTCCTCACGGCGCCCACCGACGCGAACTGGAGCGGCAAGACCCACGGCGGCACGGTGATGGCCTGGATCGACGAGACGGCCTTCGCCTGCGCCACCGGATGGTGCCGGCAGAACACCGCTGCCGTCTACGCCGGCGGCATCCACTTCCACCGGCCCATCCCGGTGGGCCACCTCCTCGAGATCGAGGCGAGGCTGCTGATGACCGGAACCTCGAGCATGCACATCGGACTGCGCGTGCGTGCCGCCGACCCGAAGGACCAGGTGATGCATCTCGCCGCACAGTGCCTGAGTGTCTTCGTGGCCCTGGACGACGACGGCCGCGCCGTCCCGGTGCCGGCATATACGCCCGCCACCGATGAGGACGAGGCACTGCAGCGCCATGCGCAAAGGCTCAAGGAGCTCCGCGAAGGCATGCCGGTGCTGGACCTGAGGCCGTAGGCCCCCAGTGACACCGGTCTCCCCGGGCGGAACAACCAGCGCGGCCCGGCCGTTGCGGCAGTATGACTGATACTCCACACCCGTCCACGACTCTGTCCCCGACCATCGACCTCAAGGACCTCGGGACGGTCCACCGGCTGGGCTTCGGCGCCATGCGCATCACCGGCCCGGGCATCTGGGGTGAGCCGGCACACCGAGGCACTGCCATCGACGTCGTGCGCCGTGCCGTCGAGCTCGGGGTGGACTTCATCGACACCGCCGACTCCTACGGGCCCGACGTCAGCGAGGAGATCCTGGCCGAGGCCCTCTACCCCTACCCGGAGGGCGTGCGCATCGCCACGAAGGTCGGCTTTACCCGGCCCGGCCCCAACCGCTGGGTCGCCGTCGGCCGTCCCGAATACCTGCGCCAGCAGACCGAACTCAGCCTCCGCAAACTCCGCGTCGACTCCCTCGACCTGCTCCAGCTGCACCGGATCGATTCCAAGGTCGACGCCGGCGAGCAGTTTGCCACCCTCCGCGACCTCCAGCAGGAAGGCAAGGTGAAGGCCCTCGGCCTGTCCGAGGTCACGGTGGACCAGCTGAAGGAGGCGGAGAAGTACTTCACCGTCTCCACCGTGCAGAACCGGTACAACCTCACCGACCGCACCTCGGAGGACGTCCTGGACTACGCCACGGAGAACGGGATCGGCTTCATCCCCTGGGCGCCGATTTCGGCCGGCGAACTGGCCCTCCCCGGCGGCCCGGTGGACGAGGCAGCCCGGCGGCTGAATGCCAGCGCCTCCCAGGTCGCCCTGGCCTGGCTGCTTCGCCGTTCGCCGGTGATGATGCCGATCCCGGGCACGGGCTCCATCGACCACCTCGAGGACAATATGGGCGCCCTCGGCATCGCGCTCGATGACGCAACCTACGCGCAGCTCGAATCCGCCCGGTGACGCTCCAGGCTGACCCAGGCATAAATACCGGCCCGGGTAGGCTGTCTCCAAGGACACCAATCAACCGATCGGCGTGCCCGCCGGGCGCGCCCGTGAAGGAGTACAACCCATGGCCCGAATCCTGATGGTCGTATCGTCCGCCGACGCCCTCACCCTGAAAGACGGCAGCTCCCACCCAACCGGCGTCTGGGCCGAAGAGCTCGTCGTCGCGCACCGCACCCTCCGTGAGGCCGGGCACGCGGTGCAGCTCGCCTCCCCCGGCGGGGTCAAGCCGACGATTGACGCGGCGAGCCTCGACCCGGAGCAGATCGGCGGCGCCGCCAAGGCCGAGGACTTCCGCTCCTACCTCGCGGACATCGACAACGAGCTTTCCTCCCCCCTGGTCCTGGCGCACGTCAGCGCGTCCGACTTCGACGGCGTCGTGATGCCCGGCGGCCACGGCCCCATGGCCGACCTCGCGGAGAACAAGGATTTCGGCCGGATCCTCGTGGAGACCAACAACGCGGGCAAGGTCATCGCACCGTTCTGCCACGGGCCGGCCGGCCTGCTCAGCGCCGTGGACGAGGACGGCGGCTTCGCCTTCGCCGGACGGCGCATGACCGTGTTCACCAACGAGGAGGAGCTCGCCGGCGGCACCGGCGAGAACACCCCCTGGTTCGTCGAGGACGTGCTGCGCGAGCGGGGCGCGGTCCTTGAGACCTCGGCCGCGTGGAGCAGCGCCGTGGTGCGGGACGGGAACCTGATTACGGGCCAGAACCCGCAGTCAAGCGAGGATGTCGCCAAGGAAGTCATCAAGGCCCTCGCCGAGTAATCTCCGAGGCGTCCGCAGCAGGACGAAATGACGGCGGGCGGTCACCGAAGGGTGGCCGCCCGCCGTCGCTCCCGATGTTCCAATGTTCCGACGTCGTTCCAATGTTCAGACGTCGTTCCAATGTTCCGACGTCGCGATGTCCGCGCCGGGGCCGGCAGGGCAGCGCCGGGCCGGATCAGCCGTACAGCGCCGGGCGCATGCAGGTGAGGTAGGTGTTCAGGCCGCGTGCCCGCTCCACCTCCGACCGATCGACCTCGGCGACGAGCAGTTCCTCCCCGCCGCCGGCGAGCCCGAGGAAGGTGCCGTACGGGCTCGCGATGCTGCTGAACCCGGTGAAGTCGGGGCTCGTGTGGTTGGCGTACGCGACGTAGAGGCCGTTTTCCAGGGCACGGGCCGGCACGAGCAGGGTGGAGATCCGTTCCGCGTTGTAGGTCAGTTCCGGCGGACGCCCTCCCACGTCCCCGGTCGTGGGCACCGCTGTGGGGATGCAGAGCAGGTCCACGCCGCGCCGGGCAGCGCTGCGGGCGAACTCCGGGAACTCAATGTCGTAGCAGATGCCCAGGGCCACCGTGAGGCCCAGCAGGGGCACCGGGTCCGGTAGGTCGTTTCCCGGGGTAAAGACCGACTTCTCCTCGGGCCCGAACAGGTGCGATTTCCGGTACCGGGTGAGCTCCGCCCCCTGCCGGTCGAAGAGCGAGGCAGTGATGTGCCGGCCCTCCCCGGCGGCCTCGACCGTCGACCCGACGAGCGCGATGCGGTGCCGGCGGGCGATGTCGGCCAGTTCGGCCCGGATGCCTTCCCCGTCCGAATCGACGACGAGCGCCGGGGCGTAGCCGGTCGCGAAGAGCTCGGGGGTCACCAGGAGCTCCGCCCCCTGCTCCGCGGCGCGCGCGGCGTAGCCCTTAAGGCGGTGCAGGTTCTCCTCGACGGCGTTGACCGCTCCCGCGGCCTGCAGCACTGCCATTGCCGGCACGGCCCCTCCTCTCCGGGGGCGTCCGCGGGTCCGGGCGCCACTCCAAAATTCGAAACAAAATCCGTTGACAGCCCCCATGATAGGCACAACTATTGATCCAAAACCGAATGACATTCGATTAGTGGAGTGCGAGGACAATGGATTCAGCTGACACCACGACGGCCGCCGAACTACGCCGGCGGCTCACGGAAATCTCGGCGCACGAGCAGAACGATCCATCCCGGAAGGCCTTGTCGGGACGGGACCTGGGCCTGTTTACCGCAGTGGCCCTGGGCATTACCCTGCTCGGCTTCCTGGTGCTGGTCCTGTGAGCGGGACATCCGGGGAGCGGCAGGCGCCTGCTGCTGAAGGCGCGAACGGCGGATCGCTGGGCTCGCTCCCCCTGCTCCTCAAGGAACGGATCTGGAACGGATCCGACTTCACCGGCGTCAACATCAGCCTTGCCATCGCCACCTGGGCGTTCCTCGTCGGCGGGTCAACGGCCCTCCTCGTGGGCTTCCAGCAGGGCATCGCCGCCATGGTGATCGGCAACGCCATTGGTCTCGGTTTCATGATCCTCGCGAGCGTCGTGGCCAGCCAGCGCTACGGCGTCGAGCAGTACACCATCCTCCGGCCGGTGTTCGGGCTGGTCGGCGTGGGCATCCTTGTCTTCACCGTCATCCTGATCACAGAGATGGGCTGGTCGTCGCTGCTCGCGATCATGGTGGGGCGCGCCGTCACCCAGGTGTCGAATTCGACCTTCGGGACCGACTTCGGTCCGGAGAGCCTCATGGTGACGTTCTTCGCGCTTGTCGCCATCGCCGTCTCCTGGTGGATCCTCTCCCGCGGGCCGGTGACCATCGGGCGGTTCAACAAGTTCATCGCACCTGGCCTGATCGTCGTCACGGTGTTCCTGATGATCTTCCTCGTCCTCAACACCTCGTGGGAAGCGCTCCTCACGGCGGCGCCGCTGGCGCCGTTCGAGGACGACCGGCTCAACTTCGCCCTGGCCGTGGAATTCAACGCCGGTGTCGGGGTGTCCTGGTACCCCGTGATGGGCTCGCTCGCCCGCCTGACCAAGACGCCGCGGGCGGCACTGTGGCCCTCCTACGGCGGACTGCTCGGCGCCACCCTGATTGCGCAGATCGTCGGCATGGCTGCGGCCCTGACCCTCGGCGATTCCGACCCGACGGTCTGGATGCTTCCCTTCGGCGGCCCCCTGCTCGGCGCCTTCATCCTGCTGTTCATCGCCTTCGCCAACATCACCAGCACCTCCTCCATCGTCTACTCGACGGTGCTTGCCCTCCGGCAGGCCAGCGGGAACCTGCTCTCGCGGGTGCGGTGGGCGTGGCTGTGCGCCGCGTTCTTCGTCCTGCCGGCCATCCTCGCCTTCTTCCCGGGCTTCATGTACGAGCAGTTCATGGTCTTCGTGACCCTCAGCGGGGCCTTCCTGGCCCCGATGTGCGGGGCGATCATCGCCGACTACTTCGTGCTGCGCCGCCAGCGGGTCGAACTCGAGCACCTCTACCGGCACCGCAGCGACAGCGACTACCACTTTTCCGGCGGAATCAACTGGGCCGGGCTCGGCGCCGTCGCCGCCGGGGCCGTCTTCTACCTGGTGATCTACAACCCGGTCACGCTCACTACCCTGCCGGTCTTCAGCTACATCACGGCGTCCCTGCCCTCGGCCATCGTGGGCGCGGTTGTCTACTATGTGCTGGCGCGGGCCCTCTATGTCCGCCGGGGTATCGGCGGCTACGCACCCGCCGCGGTGAAGGTTGAGGAAAGCGCATGAGCCGCCTCTCCCGCGCCGCGGTGCACCGGACCGGTACGCGGGACCTCGACCTGACAAGTGTCGAAGTGGCCGACCCCGCCCCGGGAACCGTCCTGGTCCGCATGGGAGCCTCGGGGGTCTGCGGGTCGGACCGCCATGTGCTCGACGGCGACTGGACCCTGCCCTCCCCCACCGTGATGGGACACGAAGGGGCCGGCACCGTCGAGGCGGTCGGCGAGGGCGTCACCGATGTCACCGTCGGCGACCGCGTCATCCTCTCCTGGTTCTACCCCTGCCGGCGCTGCACGGCGTGCGTCTCGGGCAGGTCCTACGTGTGCACTGGCAGCCGGTCGGAGGAGTGCCTGCTGCCCGACGGCAGCACCCCGCTCGTCCTCGACGGCGCTAGGGCGTTCCCCTACCTGAGCGTCGGTTCGATGAGCGAGTACGCAGTGGTCCCCGAGGCAGGGGCCATCCGCATCCCGCGCGAGGTGCCCTTCGACGTCGCGAGCCTCATCGGCTGCTCCGTCGCGACCGGATTCGGTGCCGTTGTGAACGACGCCGGAGTCGAGGCCGGAACCTCGGCCGTCGTGGTGGGGAGCGGAGGGGTTGGCCTCTCGATCATCATGGCGCTGCAGCTCGTCGGAGCAAATCCGATCATCGCCGTGGACCTGAGCGAGGAAAAGCTCGTGGCAGCGAAGGCCTTCGGGGCTACCCATACCCTCACGCCCTCGGACGGGCTCGCTGAGGAGATCCACCGGCTGACTGGCGGCGGGGCCTCGTACGCCTTCGAAGCCATCGGGCGGGTCAAGACCATCGAGTCCCTTCCGTCGCTGATCGCGGCGGGGGGCAAGGCCGTGATCGTTGGCCTTCCTCCCGAGGACTCCCCCGTTTCCATCGACGCGCTGGCGCTTGCCGAGGGCGGAAAGTCACTGATTGGATCCAACTATGGCTCCACGGTGCCCGGCCGGGATTTCCCCCGCCTGGCGCAGCTGTTCCTCGCGGGGCGCCTGCCGGTTGATCGTCTCATCTCGCATCGGATTAAGCTGAACGAGGTCAATGAGGCCTTCGAGGCGATGCGCCGGGGCGAGCGGGCACGGAGCGTGATCGTGTTCTAGAACTGCCGGCGGGCACGGAGCCTGATCGTGTTCTGGAACTGCCGGCGGGGCTTCCGCCGGTACGGACGACGGCGGAGGTGCGGCAGCGCACCCCAGGACGGGAGGGACCATGGGGCGTCCACGCCGGGCGATCCTGTCGCCCGAGAAGATCTACCGGGCAGCCCTTGAGCTGGTTGACGAGTTTGGGGACTTCACCCTGCCCGGCCTGGCGCAGCGGCTGAGCGTCAGCCCATCCTCCATCTACCACCACGTCCAGGGACGCCCGGAGATCATCAACGGGATCCGTTCGGTCATCGGCTCGGACGCGCTGGCGTCGGGTGATTTCTTCACCGCCGGCCCGGCCTGGCAGAACCGCGCCGCGGCGTGGGCGCGCAGCTACCGCAGCGCGCTGGGCCAGCACGCCAAGGCCATTCCGCTGCTGGTTGGTGAGGCAGTGACGGACAAGGCCACCCTCGATATCTATGAACAGCTCGCCGCCCTGTTCGCCGGGGCGGGCTTCGGGCCCAATGATGTGGTCGTCGCCGTCACGGCGCTCGACAGCTTCATGCTGGGCTCCACCCTGGACTGGGCGTCCCCGGAGGCGGCCTGGGTGGCTGATCCCGCCTCACAACCGGCCCTGCACGAGGCCTTCGCACTGGCCACCCTGGAGGGACGGCGCTCCGACCTCGGTTTCGAAGTGGGGGTGGAGGCGATCATCACTCATCTGGAGACCCTCCTGCCCGGACACCAGCGGGCGGCCACCAGTAGGTGACCGCCCGCCGTCGTTCGATGATGAAGCGTTCGATGATGAAGCGTCGAATGCGCCATCGCGCGGTGTTCCCGCCCCGGAGTGTTTAGGCTCCCGCGACCACCCACGCGGTGGTGTCGGCGGGAAGCTTCCCGTCGATCAGGGGGCCGCTGCTCACGACGACCCGGCCCGCCGGCAGGTCCACCGGGTCGGCCCCGAAGTTGGTCACCGAGTGCCAGCCACCAGAGCGGGTGAAGTGAAGGACCTCCGGTGCCGAGGGAACCCAGTCGAGCTGCTCGGTGGTCTGGAGTTCCCGGCGCAGCGCCAGGGCACGGCGGTAGAGGTTCAGGGTGGAGTCCCCGCCCTCCTCCTGCACCTCGACGGCGGAGTCGGAGAACCAGTCCGGCTGGGGCAGGTGGGCCGTGTGTCCCCCGAAGCCGAAGGAGGGCCCATCGGCGGTCCAGGGCAGCGGCACCCGGCATCCGTCGCGGCCAACCTCAACGCCCGGGTTGCGGAAGAACGTCGGGTCCTGGCGCGCCTCGTCGGCGATGTCGGCCACCTCGTGCAGGCCCAGCTCCTCACCCTGGTACAGGTAGGCCGAGCCGGGCAGCGCGAACATCAGCAGGGACGCGGCGCGGGCGCGCCGGAGGCCGCGTTCGGCGTCCAGCTCCGGGGTGGTTCCACCGCTGAGCAGCCAGTCGATCCCGGTGGGCTTGCCGTCCCCGGCCGGGGGCAGGCCGTAGCGGGTGGCGTGGCGGACGACGTCGTGGTTGGAGAAGACCCACGTCGAGGAGGCGCCGGAGTTCTCGGCCTCGGTGAGGTTGGTGGTGATGATGCTGCGGAACTGGCCGGGGTTCCAGTCGGCGCGCAGCAGGTCGAAGTTGAACGCCTGGCCGAGCCCGTCGGGGCTGGCGTAGCGGGCCCGACGGGTGGCGTGGACCCAGGCCTCGGCCACGGCGGTGCGCGGCGGGTCGTACTCGTTGAACACCCGGCGCCATTCGGTGTAGATGTCGTGGACCTCGTCGCGGTCCCAGAAGGGGTGCTCGCCGTTGAGGTTTTCGTCCTCGGCGCCCAGCTCGGCCTTCGAGGGAAGCGGGTCGGTGAGGTTCTTGGTCAGCGCATGTGCCACGTCCACCCTGAAGCCGTCGACACCGCGGTCGGACCAGAAGCGCAGCGTCTTCAGGAAGTCATCGCGCACCTCCCGGTTGTCCCAGTTGAGGTCCGGCTGCTCCGGGGCGAAGAGGTGAAGGTACCACTGGCCGTCCTCGGTGCGGTCCCAGGCGGGCCCGCCGAAGACGGACTCCCAGTCCGAGGGCGGCTCCGAGCCGTCCGGGCC
Source organism: uncultured Arthrobacter sp. (assembly GCF_902805515.1). Taxonomy (GTDB): domain Bacteria; phylum Actinomycetota; class Actinomycetes; order Actinomycetales; family Micrococcaceae; genus Arthrobacter_D. Next base: position 25,955 of record NZ_CADCTE010000095.1, read on the forward strand.
CTTGCCGTCGCGGAAGATGTAGCGCTCCCGGGCCGGTGATCCCTTCGGCGAGGCCAGGGCCTCACGGAACCACTCGTGCCGGTTGGAGGTGTGGTTGGGCACGATGTCGGCGATGAGCTTGATCCCGGCACCGTGCAGGGCGGCGACCAGTTCATCGAAGTCCTCAAGTGTTCCGAGCTTCGGGTCGACGTTTCGGTAGTCATCGACGTCGTAGCCGCCGTCGGCCAGGGCCGAGGGGTAGAACGGGCTGAGCCAGACGGCGTCCACCCCCAGGGACGACAGGTAAGGCACCCGCGAGGTGATGCCCCGGATGTCGCCCAGGCCGTCGCCGTTGGAGTCGGCGAAGCTGCGGGGGTAGATCTGGTAGACGGCGGCCTGGCGCCACCAGTTGGGATCCGACATGGAGCCGGTCTGTGCGGAAAGTTCGGCGGTGCTTGTAGCCACGGCGGGGTTTCCTTTCGGTATCTGGGACGAGTTTATTTGGTCGAGCCGCGCATGACGCCGGAGACAACCCAGCGCTGGGCGAACAGGTACACGAGCAGCAGCGGAGCCAGGGCCAGCAGGTAGGAGGCGAAGGCCACCGGGTAGTTGGTGTTGAACTGGCCCTGGAAGATGAACTGGGCCAGCGGGAGGGTCTGGGCGGCCGGGTCCGAGAGGATCACCAGGGGCAATAGGAAGTCGTTCCACGCCCACAGGCAGGTGAGGATGCCCACGGTGGCGTTCATCGGCCCAAGCAGCGGGAAGATGATGCGCCAGAAGATCGTCCAGGTGCTGGCACCGTCGGTGAGGGCGGCCTCCTCGAGCTCGAGCGGGATCGAGCGGATGTAGGCCACGTAGACGAAGATGTTGAACGAGAGTCCGTACACCGTGTAGAGCAGGATCAGGCCGAGCTGGTTATCGAGGCCCAGGATCGCGGTTTCCTTGACCACCGAAAGCAGGATGATCGGGAACGGTACGAAGAGGGCGGCGATGAAGTACAGGTAGAGGCCCTTGAAGAACTTCCGGTGAAGGTTCCGGGCGATGGCGTAGGCGACCATCGAGTTCGTCAGGAGCGTCAGCAGCACCGCCCCGACCGTCACCAGCGCGGTGTTCAGCAGGGCCCGCGGGAACTTGACCGTGGTCCACGCCTCGGCGAAGTTTTCCCAGCGGGCTCCGATGGGCAGTTCGAACCCGGTGCCGCCGAGCTGGTCTGGTGTCTTCAGTGCAGTGACGACGGCGAGGTACAACGGGATGAGCACCGTCAGGGAACAGACCGCGACGAGTGCGGTGAGCCACCAGTTGATCTTCGCGCGGTCGCGCCGCAGAGCCTTGGGGGCGGGCCCGGACGGGGCAGAGGTACGTGGCGCTGCCGATTCGGCTGTAGCTGTCATTAGAACGAAGCCTCCCTGCGCTGCAGGATGCGCAGCTGGACGAATGAGATGGCGATGATGACGATGAGGTAGATCACGGCGTTGGCGGTCTGGTAGCCGTATTCGCCGCCCTCGAACCCGCCACGGTAGATGAGCAGGGAGATCGATTCCGTCGACGTGCCCGGTCCGCCGGCGGTCAGGGAGACGATCTGGTCGAACACCTGCAGGAAGTTCTTCAGGGACAGAACCATGTTGATGGTGAAGAACGCCCCGATGAGGGGGAAGGTGATGGACCGGAACTGCCGCCATGAGGAGGCGCCGTCGAGCGAGGCCGCCTCGTACAGCTCACCGCCGATGGTCTGCAGCCCGGCCAGGTAGATGATGATGTTGAAGGCGGCCGCCTGCCAGACGGAGAGGATCACCACGCCGATCCAGGCCGTATCGGCGCCGGCGAGGATGCTCGTGGTCAGGGCGTTGATCCCCAGTGCTTCCGCGATCGCCGGGACGGAGTTGGAGAACAGGTAGTTGAAGACGTATCCGACGATGAGGATCGACAGGATGTTCGGGATGAAGAAAATCCCGCGGAAGCCCGTCTTGAACTTGATCCGCCCGTTGAGGGCGATGGCCACGGCCAGGGAGATGACGTTGACCGCGATGGTCGAGACGATTGCGAACAGGAAGGTGAACCCGTAGGCGTTGAGGATCCGGTCGTCGCGGAAGAGGTTGATGTAGTTGCTCAGCCCGACGAAGGACCACTCACCGTAGCCGGCGTAGTTGGTGAAGCTGAAGTAGATTCCGCTCAGCAGCGGCACGGTGTGGAACACCGCGAAGATCACCAGCGCCGGGAGGACCATGAAGTAAAAGACCCGAGGAGTCTTGCGGCCGACGTTCGGCCGTGTCAGCGTGCTCATGGGGTGTCCTTCTCATTGCTGATGGTGCGGGCGGCGATCTTGTTCCACTCGTTGTCCAGTGATGCGAGGAGGTTGTCGGTGCTACCTCCGAGGGCGAACTCCTGGAGCAGCGGCGCCAGCGGCAGGCTTGAGGGGATCTGGTGGTCGATGAAGCCGATCAGGCGTCCCTCGGTGAAGTAGGGGGCGAGCCCCTCGAGGGCCGGATCCTCATTGGGCGGGCTGGTCTTCAGGGGTGAGAAGGCGCTCTGCTCCTTCGCGTACGCCTCGACGACCTCCTGGGAGAGGAGGAACTCCGTGAACCTGCGTGCCTCCTCGGGGTGCTCGGTGTCGCGTCCGATGGAGATCCCGACGTCGACGCCGGAGACGACGACGGTCTCGGCGGGGTCATTGCTGGCGGGGTAGGGGAACGAGCCGATGTTGGCGTCAGGATTGGCGGCCCGGATCGCCGGGATCGCGTAGCTGCCCTGGAGGTACATCGCTGCCTCGCCGGCGCCGAAGGCCGCGTTGCCCGCGTTGTAGTCCTTGCCCGGCGCATCGGGCTGGCCGTAGGAGAACAGCGTCTTCAACTTCTCCGCCGCTTCCGGGTAGTCCTTGGAGAAGGACACATCGCCGTCCTTGGACAACAGATCCTCGAAGAAGCCCTCGGGCTGGAGGGCGCCGCCGAGGTTCACGAAGGCCGGCCCAACGGTCCAGGCATCCTTCAGCGTTGTGTAAAAGGGCGTCACCCCGTTGGCCTTGAAGGTCTCGGCCGCTTCGATCAGCTCATCCCAGGTCCGGGGAGGAGCCACGTCGTACTTGGCGAAGATGTCCTTGTTGTACAGGATGCCGCTGGCGTTGCTGGAGAACGGCAGCGCGTTGACCTCCGAGGGAGTGCGGGTGCCGAGTTCCTGGACAATGTCCTTGACCGCCGGAAGCACGGTATCGGCGGCGGGATGGTCGCTGAGGTCGGCGAAGACGCCCGCCTCGGCGAGCTTGCCGTAGTTGCCGTTGGTGTTGAGGGTCAGGACGTCGGGTGTCTTGTTCTTCACCAGGAGCGTGCGGATGGCGGTGTCGGCATTGGGCACATGGTTCTGCACCACGTTGATGCCGGGATTCTGGGCTTCGAACTCGCTGATGATTTTGTCGAAACTGCCGACGGCTTCCGGCTTGAACTGGAAGAAATCGAGGGTCACGACGTCGGTGTCGGTGGGCGCGCAGGCGGACAGCATCAGCGCTGTCGCGGCCGCGGTGGCGAAAATCTTCGCTCGAACCCGGCGCTGTATAAACATGAGATTATTTTTACCTTGAAATAAAGTAGAGTGTCAAAAGGCCCCAGGACACCCATCCGGGGCTTTCCTGCGTAGTTCTTGAGTGGTGTTACAGTTACGGTGAAAATAATCACGGCATCTCCGGAGGCGGCCATGGAATCGGTCCTCGCTCTCTCCCCGGACAGTCCCGTCCGCAGCATCGCGCGCGAGGTGCTGATCCACGGCCCGATTTCGAGGTCCAACCTGGCCTCCCGCCTCGGCCTCTCGGTCGCGAGCCTCACCCGGCTCAGCAAACCGCTGCTTGACGCCGGGGTGGTGCGCGAGAGGAACGAATTGGTCCCCGGCGGAGTCGGCCGCCCGACACGCCCGCTGGAGATCGTTCCGGAGGCGCACCGGTTCGTCGGCATCAAGCTCAGCGGCACGAGCGCGGCGGGCGTTGCGACGAACCTCCGCTCGGACTCCCTCGGCACGGCCGAGAGACTCCTGCCGAGCCATGATGTCGCCGACGTGGTCTCGACGATCCTGGCGGTCATCGAGGACCTTGGCGGCGCCTCGCAGTTCAGCGGCGTCGGCATCAGCATCGGCGGAAAGCTCAGCGCTGACGGCGTCGTGGTCCGTGCCCCGTTCCTTGGCTGGCGGGACGTGCCCCTGGCCCGCCTGATCGGGGATGAGGTGGCGGTCCCGGTGGCCGTGGAGAACGACGTCGTCGCCCTCACCATGGCCGAACACTGGTTCGGCGGCGGGCGCGGGGAGACCGACTTCGCCGTCCTCACCGTCGGTGCCGGCGTGGGGTACGGGTTGGTGCTCAACGACACGGTCATCGCGCCGCCGGATGCCGGCCTCGGCCTCCTCGGCCACTACCCGCTCGACCCATCGGGCCCCCTGTGCCTTGAGGGCCACCGCGGGTGTTCCTCGGCCGTCCTGACCATCCCGGCGATCTGCGCCCAGGTCGCCGCCGCCACCGGCCGGCAGTGCAAGTATGAGGACATCCTCGACATGGCCCGCGCGGGCCATCCCGTTGCAAGGGCGGTGATGGACGCCGCGGGCACCGCCCTGGGAACGTTGATCGCCGCCGTTGGGAATCTGACGATGGTTGACCTCGTCGTGCTCTCCGGCGAGGGGATGGAACTCGCCGATGTTTCTCCCGAAAAGATCGACGCGGCGATTGCGAGCCACCGGGACCCCGAAGCGACGCCGATCCGGCTGAAGCGTCAGCCGACCGACTTCGGCGAGTGGGCCCGGGGCGCCGCCGCCGTCGTCATCCAGCGCTCAATCCTCGGCACCCTGCGCTAGTCCTCTGACCGCGTCAGCGGCGGGCGGCCCCCCTACTGGCCGCCCGCCGCTGGCTGTCCTCAGGCCCCGGCCTGCCGCCGGCTCAGCGCCAGCCCGCCGCGGGCGCTACATGCCGAACGATGCTGTCGAGGAGCGTCGCGTTGTACTCGACGCCGAGCTGGTTCGGGATGGTCAGCAGGACGGTGTCAGCTGCCTGCACCGCCGCATCGGCGGCGAGCTGCGCGGCGATGGCGTCCGGTTCCCCGATGTAGCTCTTGCCGAAGCGGGCCTGGACGCCGCCGAGGTTGCCGACCTGGTCGGTGGCCTCGAGCTGTGCCCTCACCCCGAAGTAGTAGCGGTCCTCGTCGGTGACCAGGGGGAACACGCTGCGGCTCACCGACACGCGTGGGCTTCCCGCGTGCCCGGCCGAGGCCCACGCTGCGCGGAAGACCTCAATCTGCTCGGCCTGGAGCTGGTCGAAGGGAACCCCGGTATCCTCGGTCAGCAGGGTGGAGCTCATGAGGTTCATACCCTGCTCCCCCGCCCACTTGGCGGTGGCGCGGGTGCCCGATCCCCACCAGATGCGTCCACTGAGCCCCGGGGCCTGTGGATCGATGGCCAACTGCCCCGCGGACCCCGTCATCCGGGGGTCGGCGTCGGCGATTCCCGCCCCGGCGATGGCGGCGCGGAAGATGGCCGTCTTCCGGCGCGCGTCGTCGGCGTCGGAGAGCCCCTCGGCCGGCACGTAGCCGAACTTCTCATAGCCGCGCAGGGCCGGTTCGGGTGATCCCCGGCTGACTCCGAGCTGCAGCCGGCCGTTGCTGATCAGGTCGGTGACGGCCGCTTCCTCCGCCATGTACAGGGGGTTCTCGTAACGCATGTCGATGATGCCCGTCCCCAGCTCAATGCGGCTGGTGCGGGCCGCCATCGCCGCCAGCAGCGGGAAGGGCGAGGCGAACTGGGGGGCGAAGTGGTGCACCCGCAGGAACGCGCCGTCGACGCCGACCTCCTCGGCGGCGACCGCGAGCTCCACCATCTGCTGCAGGGCGTCCCGTGCCGTGGGCACGAGGGAACCTTGGACATCCTGGTAGTGCCCGAAGGACAGGAAACCTATTTTCTTCATCCCCGGGTAGCGTCCCGGGCCCGCCCCTTATTCCCCGGTCAATCTTCCCCTGCCGCTCTTTCCCTGTCGCTGCCCGGGGTCTCATCCTCGGGGGGCAGGCCCCTCAGATAGTCGGCGGCCTGGTCCACGATCTGCTCGAGGGACAGGCTCAGGTCGACGGTGACACCGCGCTCGTCTTCCTGCAGGGTCTGCAGAACCTCGTACTGGGACACCAGCAGCGAGGGCGGCATGAACTGATGCCGGCGGTTGGCCACGCGTTCGGCCACCACCTCCATCGGCCCGTGCGGGTGGACCATCACCGCGGCCGGCGCGAAGCTGCGCAGCAGGTCGCGGTAGGAACGCTTCAGCGCAGAGCAGGCCACGACGATGCCTTGGTCTCCGCCCTGCGCGAGCCTCTCGCCCACGGCCCGCAGCCAGGGCAGGCGTTCGGTGTCGGTGAGGGGCGTGCCTGCTGCCATGAGTTTCCGGTTGTGCTCGGAATGCAGGTCGTCGCCGTCGACGAAGTCGGCGCCGAGGCGGGCGGCCAGCAGGGTGCCGACCGTGGTCTTGCCGGAGCCCTGCACCCCCATGACGACGATCGGTGGAAGCTGGGTTTGCGGCACGGTTGACCCTTCGTCGGACCGCGGGGTAGGCGCGGGCGGGGAGATGGACGTCTGAGCATTCTACAAAGCGGTCCCCGGATCGCCACAGGCGCGGGCGGCGGAGATGCCACCCTAGGATTCAGCTATGACTTCTGAGATGTGGCGGGCGCGCACCGAGTGGCCCCTGGCCGGGGCCGCGGTCCTCTTCCTCCTGCTTTATTCGGTCCAGGTGATTCTGCCGCTGAGTCCGGCCGAGTCCTCCCTGCTGGCCGCCGTGAACTGGGCCATTTGGGCGGTCTTCCTCCTTGACTTCGTGGTGAACCTCGCGCTGGCGGAGCGGCGGTGGCACTGGCTGCTCCGGAACCTCCACGAACTTCTCATCCTGGTCCTGCCCATGCTGCGGCCGCTGCGCCTACTGCGGTTGCTGACCCTGCTGCGGGTGCTGAACAGGGCCGGAGGAGACGCGCTCCGCGGCCGGCTGGCGCTCTATGTCCTGACCTCCTCCGCTATCCTTTCCTATGCCGGCGCCCTGGCGGTGCTCGATGTGGAGCAGGATGCCCAGAAGGGCAATATCCTCACCATCGGCGATGCCCTCTGGTGGTCCCTGACGACCGTGACCTCCGTGGGCTATGGCGACCACTTCCCCGTCACGGTACCCGGCCGGCTGGTTGCCTCGGGGCTCATGGTGCTCGGCATCGCGGTCCTCGGCGTCGTGACCGCCACCGTGGCCTCCTGGCTGGTGGAGAGCGTCTCGACCGGATCGCCCGACGACTCCGCCGACGCCGTGCGGCAGGAGCTTGCTGCGGTGCGCGCCCAGCTTGCCGACCTCACTGACCAGCTCGCGGCCGGGCGCCGGCCGCCGGAGTGAGTCCGGCGGGGGTGGACGGCGCGTCAGGAAACCGGGTTGGATGAGGCATGAGCAAACACACGACGACACTCGGCCTGATCGGCAGCGGCCACATTGGCTCGCAGCTGGCACGCCTCGCTGTCTCCCGCGGATACGACGTAATCCTCAGCAACTCCCGCGGCCCGGCGACCCTGGCCGACCTCGTGGCCGAGCTCGGTCCGCGGGCCCGGGCGGCCACGAGCGCCGAAGCGGCGGCGGCGGGTGACATCGTCGTCGTCACGGTCCCCCTCAAGGGCTACCGGAATCTCCCCGCGGAGGCGCTGGCCGGAAAGGTGGTCATCGACACCTGCAACTACTACCCCCAGCGGGACGGCCGGATCCCCGAGCTCGACGACGAAAGCACCACCACCAGCGAACTGATTCAGGCGCAGCTGCCCGGCGCGCGCGTCGTGAAGGCCTTCAACAACATCTACTTTGCCGACCTGCGGGAGGGATCGCCCGCCGGGACGCCAAACCGGCGGGCCCTGCCGATCGCCGGGAACGACGAGGCGGCGAAGGCCACCGTCGCGGCGATGATCGATGAATTCGGCTTCGACGTCATCGACGCCGGACCGCTGGCCGAGGGCTGGCGGTTTCAGCGCGATACACCCGCCTACGTCACCCCGGCGGACGCCGACGGGATGCGGGAAGCGCTCGGGCGTGCGAAGCGGTACGCCGACGCGGGCTGAACTAGCCGGAGACGGGTTTGCCGGTGAGGAGTTCTCCGGCGAGCCGTCCCAGCTCATCCTGGGTCACCAGGTCGGGCTCGGTGGTTCCGATCTGCTGGGCCGACGCGACGGTGGCGCCCTCCCTGGCCATGACCCCGATGATGTACATGGTCTGACCGGTGGGCAGGGCCTGGGCCATCAGGAAGGACACCGTTTCTCCACCCACTGGATCGATGGGCAGTTCCTCCATGGTGACCGAGACCGTCTGGCCTTCGATGGTCATGGTGAACTCCGTACATCCCGACGTGTTGATGTCCAGGCTCTGCGCCAAAAGGTCCGGATTGTCGTTGGACGCGAGGGACACAACGGTGATCGAGCCGGCTGGGTCGGGGATGCCGATCCCCGCGGCCGCCGCAGCGTCCTCGGGGATCTGTTGCAGGCTCTTGTTCGCCATCTCCGCGCATGCCGCCGGCTCGATCACGGCCGCGTCGAGTCCCATCTTGACCAGATCCATCCCTGCCGCCTGCTGATCCGGCGGCACCGGAGTAAACGGCCGGCCCTGGGCGTCCAGGAGCCCGGCTACGCGTGCCTCCAGTTCCGCCGGCGGCAGCACTTCCGGTGCGGCGGGCGGCTTGGCCGGAGCCGTCGATGCAGGGACTGTCGGCTCTGGGTCCGCAGAGACGGGCCGGGTGGGATCCGGCGAGGCGACGGATTCAGCTGGAGAACCCTCCGCCTCCGCCCCGGGGCCGGGGCCGAGCACGCCACAGCCCGAGAGCAATACTCCGACAGTCAGCAGGGCGCTCACGCGCGCGCCGATTCTTCCCATGTTTTCCCCCATTGAATCCCCCGCATGCGTCGTAATCAGCACAGCGTACACGCAGGGCTTGTCTCCCGCCCGGCTGGTCCACCAAAGCCTCCGAAGTTTTGGCCGCCCCGCACCGGCTGCGTCCGGACCGAGAAAAAAGTAAGTAGGTGTATTGCTCGATTGTCTAAATAAATGTCATACTCGAATTCTTCGCTGGGGAGTGGATACACAATCGGTCTATGCGGCAGGACGCAGGCAGGACCTCCACGAGCCGGGGAGGGTTGGTCCACGAACAGAGCAGGTTTTCATGCCGGGCAACACTCAAGCGACGGGTGCGCATCCTTTAGCTTGCGCATGCTCGGACTCAGGGACCCTGCAGCCATGACCGCCAACAGCTCAACGACCCCCACTCTGCTGCGGCTCCTTGAGGAGGTGGCGGGCGGCAGCGAGCCGGCGTTTGAGTCGCTCTACGAGCAGACCGTCCGCCGGGTGTACCGGGTGGCCCTGAATGTAATCAAGAACCCGGCGATGGCGGCCGAGATCGTTCAGGAGGTGTATCTGCTCGTCTGGACGTCGGCCGGAAAGTACGATCCCTCCCTGGGCTCGCCCCAGACCTGGATCCTCACCCTCGCCCACCGGCGGGCGGTGGACCGCGTCCGCAGTGAGCAGAGTTCCTCCGAACGCGGTGCGCGCCACGCCCAGGAAATGGGTGCGCTCAAGCACGATTCAATCGACGAGACGGTCCACCGCTCCCTGATGGCCGAGACGGTCCGCAGGTGCCTCTCCTCCCTGACCGACCACCAGGCCGAGGCCATCCGGCTCGCCTACTACGGCGGCCTGACCTATGTCGAGGTCGCCGAGGCACTCAACCTCAAGGTCCCCACGGCGAAGTCCCGCATCCAGAGCGGTCTGACGAAACTCCGCCGCACACTCGAGGTCGAGGGGTACGACGCCTACTCCCGGTAGGCCCCCGCCTATCGAACGCACCGGCCGCCTCCCCGCGCCTACAGCGTCTGAATTCGCGCGATGCGGTAGCTTGGGGTATTCCTGACCCGGTCTCGATTCACCCCAGGGGGAGCAATGCAGGATGCGCTTATCGATCAGCCCCGCCTGGAGGAGCTTTCCCGCCAGGCCGTGCTGCGCGCGTATGGGCTTCCCTCCCACGCAGGGGAAGCCACCTCCGGTGAGGTTTCTCCTCCACCGGAACTGTTGAACCTGGTCCGGCTCGCGGTGCAGATCACCGGAATGGCCTCGGGTGCCATCAACATCATCACCGCGGACGAGCAGCACACGATCGCCGCGCACGGCATCAAGCCGGAGGTCTGCTCCCGGGAGGACTCGATGTGCTCCAAGGTATTCCAGTCGGGTGAGATCACTGTGGTGCCCGACGCCACCCGGGACCACCGCTTCGTCAACAATCCCTTCGTCAACGGAGTGAAGTTCAGCATCCGCTCCTACGCCTCGGTGCCGCTGGTCTCCCCGGCAGGCTCGGCCCTCGGCTCGCTCTGCGTCTTCACAAGCGATCGCCAGGACCTTGATCCGGAGCGCCGGGAGGGCCTTGAAATTCTCGCATCGCAGGTCATCGAGGTGCTCGAACTGCAGCTGAGGACCCGGCAGCTCGCCGATGCACTGGCCACCGTCCGGCGCAGCAACGAGGACCTCGCAGGGTTCGCGGCCCGGGTCAGCCACGATCTCAAGAATCCACTCACGGCCATCCTTGGCTATGCGGAACTCGGCGAGCAGGACGACTCGGTGTCGGGGCCCGCTGCAGGCTACCTCCGGATCATCCGGGGAAGCGCCGGCCGGATGCTCGAGACGGTCCAGGAGGTCCTTGGCTTTTCCCGGGTCGGTGGCAGCATCACGCGGGAGCGGGTTCCGCTGGCCGCCGCCGTCTCCGCCGTCCGGCAGGACATCCTGCCGCTGGTGCGGGACTCCGGGGCGGGCATCACCGCCGCCGACGCCGAGCTGGACGCCGACCCGACGCTGCTTCGCGCCCTGCTGCAGAACCTCATCGCTAATGCGATCAAGTACTCCCGCCCCGATGCCGCCCCGCGCATTGCGGTGCTCGCCGAGACCGGTGACACCCAGGTCCTCACCGTCGTGGATAACGGCAAGGGCATCGCCACCGAGGACCGCACCCGGGTCCTCGAGCCGCTGGTACGGCTGTCCCGCGAGGGCGATCCGCCAGGCACCGGGATCGGCCTTGCGACCTGCGCCCGTATCGCCGCGGCCCACGGCGGGAGCGTCTCGATCACCGACACTCCGGGCGGCGGAACAACGGTGAGGGTCGATCTGGGCCCGGCCGGTCCCCTCGGTGCCTCCGGCCCTGCCGGAACGGCGCCGAGGGGCAGGGCTTAAGGCAGCTTCACCGCCAGCACGTTGCACCGGGCCGAAAGCAGGATCGTCTGCGCGGTGGAGCCCATGATGAGCTTGCCAACCGGCGTGCGGTGCCGCAGCCCGATCACCAGGAGTTCGGCGTTCAGGCTTTCGGCGGCCTCGAGGACCTCCTCGGCCGCCGTGGCGTCGGAGGTGCCGTGCCGGATCTCGTATTTCACATTCGAGGCCGCCAGTTTTCCCTCAAGCCGGGACACATCCGTGTCATCGGCGTAGCCGGGGTCAACGAGCCGGTCCGCGCGGGTGGTGTTCACCACCACCAGCCCGGCGTCCCGTCGCCGCGCCTCGTGGATCGCCTCCTCCACCGCTGCGTCTCCGAGGGCGTTGGGCACGTAGCCGACAACGATCGTGCTCATGGGCCTTCCTTTCGGTTCTTGGTGCTTGAAGCTCCGGAGTGGGCCCCACCGGACACGGTGTCCGGCCCGTGAGCGCTCCTGGCGCCGGGGACGCCGGCCGCCGCACCCGGATCAGCGGGTCCAACGGGATCACCGGACACCGCGGGCGCCGTACCGGAGGTCCCGTCGGCGTCCGGACCGCCCGGGGCGGCCGAAGCGCGGGGAGTACCGGTGCCGTCATCGACGTCGTCCTCGAGGTCGGCGGTGGTCTCCGCCTCCAGCGCGCTCTGACGCTTCCTCATCCAGAAGGACAGGACGAAGATGATAATGAGCACCACGTAGATGACTGCGGCGATTGGCGAGGACACCAGCGCCACCGGATCGCCCTGGGAGATGGCCAGGGAGCGCCGCAGCTGGTTCTCGAAGATCGGGCCAAGGATCAGGCCGACCACCATGGGTGCAACCGGGTAGCCGAAGCGCCGCATGAAGAACCCGAGGATGCCAAGGATCAGCAGGATGATCACGTCAATGGGCGTGAAGTTCACCGAGAACGCACCCAGGGCGGCGAACACGAGGATGCCGGCGTAGAGGTAGGGCCGCGGGATCTGGAGGATCTTGACCCAGATGCCCACCAGGGGAAGGTTGAGCACCAGCAGCATGAGGTTGCCGACATAGAGGCTGGCGATCAGGGCCCATACCAGCGCGCTGTCGTTTTCGAAGAGCTGCGGCCCCACCGGGATCTGGTAGCGCTGGAATGCCACCAGGAGCATCGCGGCGGTGGCGGTGGTGGGGATGCCGAGGGTCAGCAACGGCACCAGCACACCGGCGGCTGCGGCATTGTTCGCCGCCTCCGGTCCGGCGACGCCCTCAATGGCGCCCTTGCCGAACTGCTTCTTCCGGGCGCCCTTGGCGAGCTTGCGCTCGGAGGCGTAGGAGAGGAAGGTGGCGACGTCGGCGCCTCCGGCCGGGATGGTGCCGACGGGGAAGCCGATCACGGTGCCGCGGAGCCAGGGCCGCCAGGAGCGCCTCCAGTCCTCCTTGCGCATCCACTTGGTCCAGCCGCCCGTCACCGGGATGACCTTGATGGGCCCGTGGCGCAGCCGGGAGGCGACGTAGAGTGCCTCGCCGACCGCGAACAGCGCGACGGCGACGAGGACGACGTCGATCCCGTCCGCAAGGAACGGGCTGCCGAAGGTGTACCGCTGCTGGGCTGTCAGCGAATCGAAGCCCATGGTGGCGATGAACAGGCCAAGGGCCAGGGACGCGAGGCCGCGCAGCACCGAGGACCCCAGCAGGGCCCCGACGGTCAGGAAGGCGACGACCATGAGGGCGACGTACTCGACCGGGCCGATCTGCACGGCGAATGCCGCCACGTAGGGGGCGACGAAGCTCAGCAGGACGGTGGCGATGGTGCCGGCGATGAACGAGCCGACCGCCGCGGTGGCCAGCGCGGCGGCGCCGCGGCCGGCCTTGGCCATCCGGTTGCCCTCGAGGGCCGTGACGATCGAGGACGACTCCCCGGGGGTGTTGAGCAGGATGGAGGTGGTCGAGCCGCCGTACATTCCGCCGTAGTAGATGCCGGCGAAGACGATGATGGCCGCCGTCGGCTCCAGGCTGTAGGTCAGCGGCATCAGCAGCGCCACGGTCATGGCGGGCCCGATGCCGGGAAGCACCCCGACGGCGGTGCCCACGAGCACCCCGCCCAGTGCGAACAGCAGGTACATCGGCTGCGCCGCGACGGCGAAGCCTTCGAGCAGGCTCATGAAGTTATCCACTGAACACACCGAACCCTTCGAGGAAGCCCGCGGGCAGGGAGACACCGAGCAGCCCGGCGAAGACGAACTGCAGGACGAGCGCCAGGACGATGGCGGTGATCAGGTTGCGGAACCAGGGCCGGGCACCGAGGGACCACGCGGCACCGAAGAACAGCACCGCGGCCGCAATGGGCCAGCCCAGGGGCACGATCAGGAAGGAGTGGAGCAGGACGAAGCCGGCGAGCTTCCCGACGGTTGCCCAGTCGGTGGCAATGTTCGGGTCGACGTCCTCCCCCTCCTCCGGCACGCCGGTCCCGCCGCGCAGCAGCTGGATGACAAGGCCCGTCCCGACGAGGACGAGCATGCCCGAGACCAGGTAGGGGAAGGCCTTGGGGCCGATGTCGCTGGCGGAGGGCGGGGTCTGGATGGATGCCCCGGCAACGAATCCCACCACGCCGACGCTGATCACGATGAGCGCGAAGATGAGCTCTCCGATCGGCCGGCCGGGAGCGGCGGTGGTGCCGCTCCCGGCGGGACTGGATGTTGACGTGCTCATGGCTACAGCAGGCCGATCTCGGTCAGGGTGGTCTTCACCGTGGCGATGTCCTCGGTGAGGAAGGTGTCGAACTCATCGCCGGTCAGGAACGCATCGGACCAGTTGTTCTCCTTGAGGGTCGTCTTCCAGGCCTCGGTCTCGTGGAGGTCGGTGACGAGTTCGGTGAGCTTGTCGGCCTGCGCCTCGTCGATCGACCCCGGGGCGACGACGCCGCGCCAGTTGGTGAGCACCACATCGATGCCCTGGTCGGTGAGGGTCTGGACCTCGGGAAGCTGCGGGGCGGCCTCCTCGCCGGAGACGGCGAGGGCGCGCAGCTTGCCGGCCTCGACCTGCTCGGCGTATTCGCCGACGCCGGAGATGCCGGCGTTCACCTTGTTGCCCAGCAGCGCGGCGAGGGATTCCCCGCCTCCTGAGTACGGGATGTAGTTCAGCTTGTCGGGGGCGATACCGGCCTCCTTGAGGACCATTCCGGCGAGGATATGGTCTGCGCCGCCGGCGGAGCCGCCGGTGATGGAGACGCCCTGGCCCTTCGCCTCGATGTCATCGAGGAGGTCCTGCATGTTCTGGTACGGCGAGTCGGCCGGGACGACGACGACGAGCGGCTCGTCCGTCATGCGGGCGATCGGCGTCGTGTCCTCGATGCGGTTGGCCGCGTTGTTCGTCTCCACCGCTCCGACCATCACGTAGCCCATGACCATCAGGGTGTTCGGGTCGGTCTCGGTGGCGAGCTGGGCCAGCCCGTTGGTTCCGCCGGCACCGCCGACGTTGACCACGGAGGCCGTCTCGACGAGGTCGTTGTCCTGCAGGTCCTTCTGCATGGCGCGGCCGGTCTGGTCCCAGCCGCCGCCCGGGTCGGCCGGGACCACGATGTTGAGCTTTTCGATGGCGTCGCCGCCCCCGCCCCCGGTGGTGCTCTCGGTCATCGAGCCGCAGGCGGAAAGAGCAAGCGCGGAGGCCAGGGCGAGTGCTGTCAGGGGAGTTCGGCGCGAGCCGGCTGGGTTGATCTTCATGGGGGTGTCTCTTCCTTGAGATGTGATGTGGATCACCACGCTCGTTTCAGCGTAGGAACGTGTCAAAGGCAGCGGAAGAATACGGTCGTAACGCTCGTATTGGTCTTTATGGTCCCGGCGATCGGGTGGAATTCCGCGCCGCAGCGGCCCGCCGCCGTGCCACAATGGGCGCATGGTCCGGACGATGTCGCTGCGGTTCCAGCTGTTCCTGCTGCAGTTGTTCATCGTGCTCGCCGTCGTCCTGGTGGCCGGATCCACGGCCGTCGCGAGCCAGATGCAGCAGATCCGCGACCAGTATGAGGACCGCATGGTGGGGGTGGCGCAGTCGGTGGCGCAGCTGCCCTCGATCATCGAGGCGTTCGACGACCCGGAGCCGAGCGCCACTATCCAGCCGATCGCCGACCTGATCGCCCAGTCCACCGGGGTGACGTACGTGGTGGTGACCGACGAACGCGGGGTGAGGTATTCCCACCCGAACCCGGAGCTGATCGGCAAGGTCGTCTCCACCGACCCGTCGGTCCCGCTCTCCGGCGAAATCTACGTCGGTACGCAGACCGGCACCCTCGGCGAGTCGTGGCGCGTGAAGGTTCCGATCTACTCCGCGGCAGGCGAGATTATCGGCACGGCCTCGGTGGGCACCCTTGAGTCCGAGCTTCGGGAGGACCTCTTCGAGGACCTCCCCCGCCTGCTGATCTGGCTGGTCGCTGCGGCGCTGGTCGGCTCGGCCGGTTCCATCTACATCTCCCGCCTGGTCTGGCGCCGCATCTACAAGCTTGAACCCGAGGAAATCGCGTCCCTGCTCGAGACGCGCGACGCCATGCTCCACGGCATCAGCGAGGGAATGGTGGCCGTTGACGAGAACGGCCGGATCGCCCTGATGAACGACGAGGCCAAGCGGCTGCTCGAGCTCGACGACGCCGCCACCGGCCGACACGCCTCCGAGGTGCTCGATCCCGCCCTCGCCCGGCTCCTCACCTCCCCCGGTGACGCCGACGAGACAGTCCTCGTGGGCGAGCGGGTCCTGCTGGCACGGACCACCGACGCCGTCGTCGACTCCAAGCGGGTGGGCACCGTGATGATCCTTCGCGACCGCACCGAACTCCACCAGCTCCTGACGGACCTGGACGGAGCCCGGGACGTCACCGCCGCCCTGCGCGCGCAGGCCCATGAGTTCGCCAACCGC
>NZ_CADCTE010000096.1 GCF_902805515.1 uncultured Arthrobacter sp.
TCGGCGAAACCTTCGCCACGGAGCCGGACCCCGAGCTGCTCGCAGTGACCCCCGATGCGGTGCTCGCGGCGGCCTCCCGGCTCGGCGTGTACTAGCCCGCGCGCCCGCCCGGGCCCGATCGCCCTTGCCCGCCGGGACCGCGGGAGCGGACCGGGTTCAGGCGATCCGGATGTCCGCCGACCCGCTGCCCGCCGCGCCGGCCAGCCGCTCCTGCAGCAGCACCAGGATGCGGGCCAGTTTCCGGGACACCTGCATCTGCGTCATCCCGAGGTGCTCACCGATCTGCTGCTGGGTCTCCTCCTTGAAATACCTCCGGTACAGCAGCTCCTTCTCCGCCGCAGTGAGGCCGTTGACCGCCGCCCGCAGCGAAACGAGGTCATCGCTGCGCTCGATGCAGTTATCCGGCGAGGGAAGGGTGTCCCCCCAGCTCTTGCCGTCGAAGGGTGCGTCGAGCGACTCCGGCCGCAGGCTTGTGGAGCAGGTGAGCGCCTCGGCCACCACCGGCTCCTCGGCGCCGAGCTCGGCCGCCAGCTCCCTCGTGGTCGGTTCCCGCCCGAGCCGCTGCGCCAGCACGGGGGCGGCCCGCACGGCTTCGGTCCTCAGGTCCTGAAGGTGGCGTGGCGGTCGGACCACCCAGCAGCAGTCACGCAGGTAGCGCTTGATCTCGCCGGTGATGGTGGGAATGGCGAAGGAGGCAAAGGGCACCCCCCGGGCCGGATTGAACCGCTGCACAGCCTTGATCAGGCCGAGGTAGGCCACCTGCCGGATGTCCGCGGCGTCCGGGCCGAACGAGGAGAAGGACCGGGCCACCGACTCGGCCAGGCTCAGGTGCCGCAGCGCGATGTCGTCCTGCAACGCGGCCCGCAGTGGCCCGTCGGTCCTGCCATGAGGCTCAAACGGGGGCGTCGGGGCGGCGGCAGGATTCGACATATGGTTCTCCAGTTCGGTGTGTCCAACTGACACCCCCAAGGAACCACGGGCCACCGGGCCCTGCAACGATTAATTAAAAGTTTTACTCCCGAAAATCTTCTATTTTCAATTCCGATGGAGTATGCGTTCTCGGCGATTTTCGCGCCGCGCTCAGCTGACGCTCCAGCCGTCGTTTTCGCGGAAAACCGCGACGATCCGGCCCGAGCCGGCGTCCAGGGAGCCCGCAGGATCGTCGAACAGGGTGGCTTCGACGGCTTTGCTCGAGGCGATCACTTCCTCCGCTGCCGTCTTCGCCTCTCCGACGGACGACGCGAGGACGGCGCTGCGCACCGGCAGGGCCGCCGCATCGACGACAGGAACTTCCGTCTCGCTCAGGGGAAGAGTGGGTTCGGGGTGGTCCTGCAAGGGAACGGCGATCTCACCGCCGTCCACCGGGGGGACGACGTACTCGAGGAAGAAGGCCATGTCAGCTGCCGATGGTGGCGGTGGGTCCGGAGGACTCCGGCCCCGGCACGGCGTCGTCCTGGAGTGCGGAGGCGACCTCCGGGGCCGCCGCGGCGGCCGCCCAGTTCCATCGAGGGGCGCCCAGTTCTTTAATGACGCTCTGCAGATGCGTGCGGAGTTCATCGGAGACGAGGCCGCCGCCTGCCACGAGGGTGCGTTCGACGTCGTCGGCCCGGGTGAGCACTTCACGGCCGGCGTCGGTGATGGAGACAAGGTGGGACCTGCGGTCGAGGTCGTTCCGCACGCGGGCCACATGGCCGCGGGATTCGAGCCGGGCCAGGGTCTTGCCCATGGTCTGGGCCTGGACCCGGACGATCTGGGCGAGGCTCGCCTGCGTCATGGCGCCCTGCGATGCGAGGACTCCTAGTGCAATCACTCCGGCGTGGGTAACGCCAATGTCCACCAGCCGCTCATTCCAGGCGTGCTCGACCAGGCGGGCAGCCGTCGTCAGCAGTCGGCCTGTGGGCCATTGCTCCAGATCCGGCATGAAATTGTGCACTCCCTTTCGCTAAGCTGATCAACGCTCATGGATGGCGCCAACCCGTCCCCTTTATGATAACTAGGCGTCCCAGTCATTTTTAATGCCTTCGCGCCGCCCCTATTGAACTGAGGAACCCGCATGACACAACAACTGTCGGCCGGAGATCATGCCCCCGACTTTACGCTCACTGACGCGTTTGGCAACTCGGTGTCGCTCTCGGAGTTCCGCGGCGAAAAGGTCGTCGTCTACTTCTACCCGGCGGCCGCCACCCCCGGCTGCACCACCCAGGCCTGCGATTTCCGTGACAACCTCTCCTCCCTCGCGGCGGCCGGGTACCGGGTCCTGGGAGTGTCCCCCGATGCACAGGAGAAACTCCGTGCCTTCAGCGAGGACGAGCACCTGACGTTCCCGCTGCTCTCCGATGAGGACCACAAGGTCGCCGAAGCGTGGGGCGCGTGGGGTGAGAAAAAGAACTACGGGAAGACCTACGAGGGCCTGATCCGCTCGACCGTCGTCCTCGACGAGGGCGGACAGGTCGCGCTGGCACAGTACAACGTCAAGGCCACCGGACACGTCGCGAAGCTGCGCCGCGACCTCGGGGTTTCCTGATTCCCGTAGACTAAAGGCCGACGCTGCGCTTCCGCGCAGCGTCGGCGCGCGAGTGGCGGAATTGGCAGACGCGCTGGATTTAGGTTCCAGTGTCTTCGGACGTGGGGGTTCAAGTCCCCCCTTGCGCACTTCAGCGCCGGCCCCCGGCCCCCGGCCGGCGCCCAACGGCACCCTGGTCTTCGCACCGGGGTGCCGTTCTTTCGTTGGCGCGTGCCCGGACCCGCCCTCCCACGGCGGCCGCGCCGGAAAATCCGTCCACGCTCCGCCCTTCCCATCCGCCCTTCCCCTCTCCCTCCCCCGCCCGGCGGAATAATTTCGGCTCCGACCCATCCGACTTCGACGCACGGTCGAAGTACCTCCGAGACATCGACACGATGCGCTCCACCCCCCAGCAAGCGGCCCGACCTCCCCCACCGGGCCGAGTCGATCAAGGAGAAATCTGATGGAACTCACCAAGCGCAGGAACCTTTCCGTCCTCGGACTCGCAGCCGTCTCGGTGCTCGGTCTGTCGGCCTGTGGCGGCGGCGGCGATGCAGCCTCCGAGTCGGCCCCCAGCGCCGAGAGCATGGAGACCGAGGCCGCCGAGTCGATGGCACCGGAGAGCACCGGGGAGGCCTCCGGCGAGGCAATGGACCCGGCGGCGAACCTTGTCGGGCCCGGCTGCGCCGACTACGCGGCCGAGGTTCCCGACGGCGCCGGCTCGGTCGAAGGCATGGCCCTCGATCCGGTCGCGGTAGCAGCCTCGAACAACCCCATCCTGACCCAGCTCACGGCCGCCGTCTCCGGCGAACTGAACCCCGACGTCAACCTCGTCGACACCCTCAACGGCGACGAGTTCACCGTCTTCGCCCCGGTCGATGACGCCTTCAAGGCGCTGCCCGCCGAGACCGTCGAGGCACTCAAGACCGACAAGGACCTGCTCTCGGGCATCCTGACCTACCACGTGGTGCCCGGCAGGATGCTTCCGGCCGACCTTGAGGGAACCACCCAGACCACCGTCCAGGGCGGCGACGTCGAGATCACCGGGTCGGGCGACGAGCTGATGGTCAACGGCATGAACGTCATCTGCGGCGGCGTCCAGACAGCCAACGCCACCGTGTACCTGATCGACGGCGTCCTCACGCCGCCGGAGGGCTAGGAACCTCCCTGGTGTAACTCCTCTAACGTGACCAGGGAACCTGGACGGGCCCCCGCACTCGCCGTGCGGGGGCCCGTCCTCTGTGCGGAACGGCCCGGAGCCGGCACAGCCAGCACGCCGCAAGCCGGGGCGGCCGCACCGGCCGGATCGCCTAGACTGAACTTTCCAACCACCTAGCCGGGCGCTGCGCCCCTTTGGAGAATCTGGCTGTGAAGAAAACCGCCGGGCGCGTCCGGTCCCGTCGCGTCCTCCGAGTCCTTGCCGCGGCCGCCGTAGCGCTCAGTCTTCCCGCCTGCACCTCGACGCCGCCCGCGCCGCCGTCCCCGTCAACTCCGGCGCCTGCCTCCTCCGCCGCACCTGACACCACCTTCCGGTTCGGGGCGGCAGCCGACCCCACCGGCCTTGACCCCGCGATGGCCACCGACAGCGAATCCTTCCGGGTCACCCAGCAGCTGTTCGAAGGCCTCGTCGGCATCGACCCGCTGACCTCCGAGCCGGCACCGCTGCTGGCCGAGTCGTGGGAGGAACGCAACGAGGGCCGGGCCTACGCCTTCGAGCTCCGGGAGGACGTCGTCTTCCATGACGGGGAGCCCTTTGACGCCGAGGCGGTGTGCGCCAACTTCTCCCGCTGGTTCAACACTCCCCCCGCGGCGCGCGGCGCGGCGGGGGCCCTTTCCTTCGAAACGGTCTTCCTGGCCTTCTCGGACAACGCCGAGGCCTCCCTGTACAAGGGCTGCCGGCACCTGGGCGGGCATGAGGTGCTCATCGAGCTGAACAGCCGGATGACCGAGTTCATCCCCGCCCTCGCGCTGCCTTCCTTCGCCATGTCCTCCCCGCGGGCCCTGGAGCAGCTGGAGGCGGACGAACTGACCGAAACCCGCGAGGGAGTCCGGCTGTCACGGTATGCCCTGGCACCCGTGGGCACCGGCCCCTTCCGGCTCGAGAGCTGGACCGGGGACGAGGTGCGGCTGACTGCGTCCGACTCCTACTGGGGGGACCGCGGCGAAGTCACCGACGTCGTGTTCACCACCATCGCCCACCCCGATTCCCGGCTGCGCGCCCTGAAGGCGGGCCGCATCGACGGCTACGACTTCGTCACCGTGGAGAACGCCGCCGAACTGGCCCGGGCGGGCCAGCAGCTGCTGCAGCGCGACCCCTACTCCGTGCTGTACCTGGGGCTGAACCAGAACTTCCCGGGCGTCGACAACGTGCTCTTCCGCCAGGCGGTTGCCCACGCCATCGACAAGGAGGCGCTGATCGAGGGCCGCTTCCTCAACGGCACCAAGGCGGCCCGCCAGTTCCTTCCGCAGAAGCTCGGCGTGAGCAGCGAGTCCGTCCCCTCCTACAACCACGACCCGGACAGGGCCCGGGAGCTGCTCGAGGAAGCGGGCTATACGGGGACCCCCCTGCCCTTCTACTACCCGCGCAACATCTCCCGGCCGTACCTTCCGGCCCCGGAGAAGATCTACGCCGAACTGAGCAGGCAGCTCACCGCCGCCGGGTTCAACCTCAAACCCGTGGCCGTCGACTGGAACGAGGGCTACCTCGACCGGGTCCTTGAGGACGGCGACCGCGCCTTCCACCTGCTGGGCTGGAGCGGGAGCTACCAGGACCCCGACAACTTCGCCGGTGCGCTCTTCGGCAAATACTCAAGCGAGTTCGGCTTTCGGGACCCTCAGTTGTTCAGCAAGATCACCCGGGCCGGAACCCTGCCCAACGGCGAGGACCGGCGGGAGGCCTACGCCGACATCAGCGCCCAGATCGCCACGCGGCTGCCGGCCGTTCCGCTGGCCTTCCCGATCTCGGCCCTGGCCATGTCCCCCCGGGTGGCCTCCTACCCGGTGAGCCCCGTCATGAACGAGGTCTTCAACCGGATCGACCTCGACGGGGTGCCGGCCCCCGGTGGCGACGCAAGCTCCGGCTGATTTAATTATGGTGGCTCCCAGCCGTTAGGCTTCAAGGGCTAGGACCTCGTGACTGGAGACAACGTTGACTGCACAAAGCCAGGCGGCATCATCCGCATCCACCACCGACGTTGTCCTGATCGGCGGGGGCATCATGAGCGCCACGCTCGGGGCGTTCCTGAAGCAGCTTCAGCCGGACTGGGACATCTCCGTCTTCGAGCGCCTCGACCGCGCCGGCCTTGAAAGCTCCGACCCGTGGAACAATGCCGGGACCGGGCACGCGGCGCTGTGCGAGCTCAACTACTCTCCGGCGGGCAAAGACGGTTCGGTGAATCCGGCCAAGGCCGTGGCGATCAATGAGCAGTTCCAGGTCTCGCGCCAGTTCTGGGCCCACATGGTCTCCAGCGGACACCTCGGGGACCCCCGCAACTTCATCAACCCCGTGCCCCACATGAGCTTTGTCTGGGGCACCGCGAACGCGGGCTACCTGCGCCGGCGGCATGAGGCCCTCAGCGCCCAGCCGCTCTTCCGCACCATGGAGCACTCCGAAGACGCGGCGACGATCGCCGAGTGGACTCCCCTGATCATGAAGGACCGCAACCCCAGCCAGCCCGTGGCGGCTTCCCGGGTCGCCGGCGGGACCGACGTCGACTTCGGTGCCCTGACGCGCGGGCTCACCACCTACCTCGAGGGCAACGGCGTCGAACTGAACTACCACCACGACGTCGTCGACGTTTCCCGTGCCTCCAGCGGGCGCTGGGACATCAAGGTGAAGAACCGCGGCACCGGTGCAACCCGGACGGTCAGCACGAAATTCGTCTTCATCGGCGCCGGCGGCGGTGCCCTCCACCTGCTGCAGCGCAGCGGCATCCCCGAGGGCAAGGGCTTCGCAGGCTTCCCGGTGTCCGGGCAGTTCCTGCGCTGCACCGACCCGGACATTGTGAACCAGCACAACGCCAAGGTGTACGGCCAGGCCTCGGTCGGCGCGCCGCCGATGTCGGTGCCGCACCTGGACACCCGGTTCGTCAACGGTGAGCGGTCCCTGCTGTTCGGGCCCTACGCCGGCTTCTCCACCAAGTTCCTCAAGCGCGGCTCCTTCCTCGACCTGCCCGGGTCGGTCCGCCCCTCCAACCTGGTGCCGATGCTCGCCGTCGCCAAGGACAACGTCCCGCTCACCAAGTACCTGATCTCCGAGGTCCTGAAGAACCGCGAGGCCAAGAACGAGGCCCTCAACCAGTTCGTTCCGTCGGCCAACGGCGGCGCCTGGGAACTCATCACCGCCGGCCAACGTGTACAGGTCATCAAGAAGGCCCCCAAGACGGGTGGAATTCTGCAGTTCGGAACGGAAGTCATCACCTCGGCCGATGGGTCGGTGGGGGCGCTCCTCGGCGCATCGCCGGGGGCGTCCACGGCGGCTCCGATCATGGTCGAACTCCTGAAGCGGTGCTTCCCGGCAAAGATGTCGGGCTGGGAGGCGAAGCTGAAGGAAATGATCCCCGGATACGGCGTGAAACTCAATGAGAATGAGGAGCTTGCCGCGGAAGTCCAATCGATGACTGATCGGGTCTTGAAACTCCAGTAAGCCGCGGCTGCCCCGGGACACCAGGCACCGTCAGCACCGAAGGCAGGCCAATGTTCCGTCTGGCGCAGCTCTCCCTGGGAAACCGGGCCCTGATTGCGTTGATCACCGTTTTTGCCTCGGTGTTCGGCGTGATCACCGTCGGCTCGCTCAAGCAGGAACTCATCCCCTCGCTCGAGTTTCCCCGGATCACCGTGATCTCCTCGGTGCCCGGCGCCTCCCCGGAATACATCGACAAGCAGGTCAGCGGCCCGCTCGAAACCGCGCTCAGCGGTGTCGAGGGGCTCGAAACCTCCTCGGCCACCTCCCGCAGCGGCGTCTCCACCGTCAACCTCGAGTTCGTCTACGGGACGAACCTCGACCGGGCCCGCGCCCAGGTGGACCGGGCCATTTCCGCGGTGCGGCCCAACCTCCCCGAGGACGTCGAGCCGCAGGCACTGGCCGGCAGCATCGGCGACTTCCCGATCGCCTTCCTGGCCATCTCCTCGGACCGCACGCTCAGCGAGCTGAACGACGAGCTGACCCGGCTGACGGTGCCCCGGCTGCAGAAGCTCGAAGGGGTCCGCTCGGCGGACATCACCGGCGGCTCGCGGCAGCACATCTCGGTGCTTCCCCGCGACGGCGCCCTCGCCGAGGCCGGAGTGCAGGTCCGGGACATCGTCGACACCCTCGAAGCCAACGGCGCCCTGTTCCCGGTGGGCACCCTCGAGGAGGACCTGCGCTCCCTCACCATCCAGGCCGGCAGCCCCGTCGCGTCCCTCGAGGACATCCGGGGCCTGCCCGTGCTGCCCTCCGAGCCGGCCGGGACGGCCGAACCGGCCCCCGAGGCACCCTCGACTCCGGCCGCCCCCGG
Organism: uncultured Arthrobacter sp.; assembly: GCF_902805515.1. Taxonomy (GTDB): domain Bacteria; phylum Actinomycetota; class Actinomycetes; order Actinomycetales; family Micrococcaceae; genus Arthrobacter_D. The sequence continues at coordinate 7,999 of NZ_CADCTE010000096.1, forward strand.
CTTCCCCGCGCCCGGCATTCCGGCGCCGGACGTTCCCGGTGGCGCTCCGGGCTCCCCCGGTGCGCCCGGCGCCCCCGGCTTCCCAGACCCCGCGAACCCGTCGCCCGCCGAGCCCGCACCGGCTCCCGGCGCCGATCCGGTCACTATCGGGGAGATCGCCGACGTCGAACTCGCCGACGACGCCGCCACCTCGATCACTCGAACCAACGGCGTCGAAACCCTCGGCCTCACCATCACGAAGGTGCCCGACGGCGATACGGTGCGCATCTCCCGGGCCGTCGGGGAACTCATCCCCGAGCTCGAAACGGAGCTGGGCGACGGCGCCAACATCACGGTGGTCTTCGACCAGGCGCCCTTCATCGAACGCTCCATCAAGGACCTCACCACGGAGGGGCTGCTCGGCCTCGCCTTCGCCGTCGTCGTAATCCTGGTGTTCCTGCTGTCGGTGCGCTCCACCCTGGTCACCGCGATCTCCATCCCGCTCTCACTGCTGGTGACCTTCATCGGTCTCTACGCGGCCGGGTACTCCCTGAACATCCTCACCCTCGGGGCGCTGACCATCGCCATCGGCCGGGTGGTCGACGATTCGATCGTCGTGATCGAGAACATCAAGCGGCACCTGAGCTACGGCGAGGAAAAACGCACGGCCATCCTGACGGCGGTGCGCGAGGTGGCCGGGGCGGTGACGGCCTCGACCCTGACCACCGTGGCGGTGTTCGCGCCCATCGCGTTCGTCGGCGGGCTGGCGGGTGAGCTGTTCCGTCCCTTCGCCGTCACCACAGGGATTGCCCTGCTGGCCTCCCTCGCGGTGTCCCTGACCATCATCCCCGTCCTCGCCTACTGGTTCCTGCCCCGCACCCGGACTACCGACGTCGACCATGCCGCGTCCGAGGCGGCCCGGCAGGCGCGGGCCCGGGCGGTCGAGGATGCCCACCGGGCCGAACGCCGCTCCTGGCTGCAGCGCGGTTACCTCCCGATCCTCCGCGGAACTCAGCGCCACCCCGTCTGGACGCTTACCGCCGGCGTGCTGGTGCTTGGGGCAACGGCCGCCATGGTCCCGCTGCTCCAGACCAACCTGCTCGGCAGCAGCGGCCAGAACAACTTCAGCATCTCCCAGACCCTGCCGGCCGGCTCAAGCCTCGCCACGACGGCCGCAGCGGCCGCACGGACCGAGGAAGTGCTCGCCCGGGACCCGGCCATCCGCGACATCCAGCTGACCGTCGGCAACGCCCAGGGCGCATTCGCCGCCCAGTTCTCCGAAGGGGCCTCGGTGGCAAGCTTCACCGTCACCACGGACGAGGACGCCGACCAGGACGCGCTGCAGGCAAGGATCCGGGACGACCTCGAGCAGCTCACCGGTGCCGGGGACTTCTCGCTCTCGAGCCAGCAGGGCGGCTTCGGCACCTCAAGCACCATCGACATCAACATCACCGCTCCGGTCCCCGAGGACCTCCAGCGCGCAAGTGATGCGGTGGTCGAGAGCCTCCAGGGCATCGACGGCGCCGGCGAGATCACGAGCAACCTCTCCGCCGCCCAGCCGCAGGTCCAGATCAGCGTGGACCGCGCCGCCGCGGTCGCCGCGGGGCTCACCGAAGGGCAGATCGCCGGCCTGCTCGGCGGCAGCATCAGCCCGGTCCCTGCCGGAGTGCTCCGGCTGGAGGCCACCGACTATCCCGTCCTCATCGGTGAGGGAACACCCATCACGAGCCTGGCCCAGCTTGAGGACCTGGTCATCCCGGCGGCCGGACGCCCGGTGCCCCTGACCGAGGTGGCCACCATCGAAGAGGTCCAGGTCCCGCTGACTGTCACCAGCGCCAACGGGGAGCGCACGGCACGCGTCTCGGTCACCCCGGCTGGCGACGACCTGGGCGCCCTGACCGCGGCGGTGTCGGACCGCCTTGACGGCGTGGACCTGCCGGCCGGAGCCACCGCCACGGTCGGCGGGGCGGCGGCACAGCAGAGCGAATCCTTCGGCCAGCTCTTCATTGCGCTGTGGGCGGCCGTCGCGATCGTGTACGTCATCATGGTGGCCACCTTCAAGAGCCTGCTCCAGCCCCTGATCCTGCTCGTCTCCATCCCGTTCGCCGCGACCGGGGCGATTGCGCTGCTGGTGATCACCCGCATCCCGCTCGGACTGCCCTCGCTCATCGGCATGCTCATGCTCGTGGGAATCGTTGTGACGAACGCCATCGTGCTGATCGATCTGATCAACCAGTACCGCAGGCCGCGGGACGGCGAGCCCGGGCTGGATGTGGCCGAGGCCATCCTGCAGGGCGCCCGGCAGCGGCTCCGCCCCATCCTGATGACCGCGCTGGCCACGGTCTTCGCCCTGACGCCACTGGCTTTGGGGCTGACCGGCGAGGGCGGCTTCATCTCCCAGCCGCTTGCCGTCGTCGTCATCGGCGGGCTGGTCTCCTCCACCGCCCTGACCCTGATCCTGGTGCCCGTTCTCTACCGGCTGATCGAGGGACGGCGGGAACGGCGCGCCCGCCGCCGTGAAGCGTCCGACCGCGCGGAGCAGGCCCGGGAGACGGTGCCGGCCTAGCCCGCCCTGACCTGCACCGGCCCGTACCGGCGTCCGGACCGGCCCGCCCGGCCGGGCGCCGGTACGAACCGGCGTATAATTGATGCAAACGCATCTACCCGAACGAGGAGACCCCGTGCAGATCGGCATATTTACAGTCGGTGACGTCACCGTTGACCCCACCAATGGGACCGCGCCCACCGAATACGAGCGCATCAAGGCGATGGTGACGATCGCCAAGCATGCCGAGGAGGTCGGGCTCGA
>NZ_CADCTE010000097.1 GCF_902805515.1 uncultured Arthrobacter sp.
GGCCTACTGCGCGGCCATCCCTGGTCGCCACTTCGGACCAGCGCACGCCGCACCGAAGCTGGCTCAACCATGCCAAGTGCCATGTGCTTCAGTTCCGGATGGGCGGACGACAAATGGTGGCAGAAACCCGATGATCGGTGCTGGTCGGTGATTGGCCTACTCGGCGGGCTCTGCGTGATGTTCCTGATTTATGCCGTGGGGTACCCCTCGAAATTTGAGCAGGTCTATATCAGAGATGGTTTCTTATGCACCGGGTTATGGAATACATCAACGTAACTTGGAATTTCATCGTCACCCTGTCGGCAGCGGTTCTGAAAATTAGCTTTTGCATCTCCAATCCCATCTGCAGCCACCTACCTATCGTGTTGCCCGAGGCGCCTCGAGTGGTCCGACAAGGGCGAGATACCCAACTTCCTGTCCGAACAACTTCCCAAAGAGCAGCGCGCACACCCACTAACAATCGTGAGGCCGAGTGAACACATCCCGCCACTACACACCGCTCCCCCACCACGTTAGACCCGCCCGCACAAGCGCCCGGTGAGGGATCCTTCAGCGGACAGTTGACGAGGGCCCTTGAGGGGAACCCATTCGCTGTGCGAGATTGAACGGGTGGAACAAATGCGATCAGAAGACAAGTAAGGGTTATGCCTGGTCAGCGGATTCCAGCAACGGGCCCGCATGTCCGGCCAGCAGCAGCCAGGCCCCACCCCGATCCACCCACACCTGGGTCATTGGCATGCGGTACTGCCTGCGACCCTGCCCTGTAGAGACATCGTCAACCACAAGGCATCGGAGAATTGCGGTTTCACCCAGGACAGTGACTTTTGGGTCGCGGAGTTCCTGTCCGTGCCACTCCGCGGAGCCTCCGGTATTCGAACGGACGTACGCGTCCCGATTGAAATGCTCCCCCGTATGGGAAGTCCAGCCAAAAGCCGGGTGCAGGAGTTCGGTAAGCGACCGAGCGTCGCGTCTGCGCAGGAACTCAACCCGCTTCAGTGCCGTATCCAACACGTCTCGTTCAGCCGTCACCGAACGAGCTTGTCATCATGACGGCCCGAACTCAACAAATGCCCTGCCAACAAGATGGCAAAGAAACCGCGGATCAGTCAACCGGGCGGACTGAAGACCCTGACGTCTGCGGTTCCAAACAGACAAACCCACACGGATCCGCTGTCGGTTCACCCACCCAAGACAATGTACGTTGAGCGATGGCCCTGGAGAACCGTGCCCCTGCTGATCCGAACCCCGGAAGCTGCCCTCGCTCCTGATCCTGGCCACTTTCAACGCCCCTTGATCTGGGCAGGATCATAGACTCACCTCATGTCAGTGACGATCGAACGCCTCAACGCCCGCCCCCGGGCCGACTCCGAGCTGGCCACTCTATCCGACGGGGCATGGCCGGCCTTCATCTCCGCCGACAAGACGGTGGCCGCCATCTGGGACCGCGTACGCGGCGAATTCGCCCACCTCGAACTCGCCGCCGTCGCCGCATCCGGGCTGGTGGCCACCGGATGGGCCGTCCCCGTCCGGTGGAACGGGACCCTCGGGGACCTGCCTGCCGGGTTCACCGGAACCCTCTTGCGAGCCCTCGCCAATTTCGACGGGAACGCGGCGCCGAACACCCTCGTCATCTGCGCAGCCCAGCTCCACCCCGGCGTCCAACGAACAGGGCTTGCCGCCCGGCTCCTGAACGCATTTATCGATCTTGCCCCCGGGTACGGTCTGGAATCGGTGATCGTCCCGCTGCGGCCTACCCTGAAGCACCGCTACCCCCTGACACCGATCGGCAGCTACGCCGGTTGGACCCGCGACGACGGTCAGGCACTTGATCCGTGGCTGCGCACCCACCTGCGGATGGGGGCAAAAGTGCTCTGCCCCATCGAGGTATCCCAGACCATGACCGGAACCGTCCCCGAGTGGGAGTCCTGGACGGGGCTGGTCTTCCCCGCCAGCGGTACATACGTTATCGACGGAGGCTTGGCCACCCTCGATGTCGACACCGAACAGGACAACGGGACATACGTCGAACCAGGCATCTGGCTCCAGCACCCAGTCATTTCGGGAAGGAATGTCGGAAGCAGCCTCTAGCCTGAGAAATATCACTCGCAGCAACAGTTCAAGGGAGAAGACCATGGGAAAATCTGCCAAACCATCCAAGAGTCAGCTCTCGAAGGCCGGCGCGAAGCTTGCGTCCAATTCAACGAGCAAGACCGGCAAGTCAAAGGCCGGGTCGACCCTGGGTAGGGGTTAACCCCGAAATAGCATTGGAGTGAGGGCACACGCCGGTGCGGCCCTCACTCCGGCCTTAGGGGCTGAGCGGGCCGGGTGGCACACACCGGCGACGCGGTGATCAGTTGCAGTACTTGGGGCTTCGTGCCCACAATGATCGCTCCGTGGCCGCGGTCCACCCGCCCGCGAAACTGCTCGTTGGGGGATTGCTCTATAAGACACCTACCGGCTAGGCCGGCGGGCGCTACCTGTGGGCCCGTTACGGGCGGCCCAGAGGGTTCCGAGGGTCAGCAGAAGCGGGATGGTGAAGAACACTCCTGCGCCGCCGCCGGCGTTGACGAATCCCACGACACCGATCCACCAGCACAGGGCCGCCGTGAAGACTCCGATGATGGTCAGGGACCCTATTGGCCCTCGCTGAAGGCGGACGACGGCCGGCCGGTGGCGGGTTTTTGGAGGTGTTTGGGCGCACGGGGTTTGCGCCTGCGCGAGGCCAAGAAGGCTCCGAGCGTCAGGAGAACGGGAATGCCGAAGAATACGGCGGCGCCGCCCCCGCTGTTGATGAAGCCGGTCAGCCCGATCCACCAGCACAGGGCGGCGGTGAATCCGCCGAGCAGGAGCAGGGACTTCCTCAGATCCTGTCGGGCAAGAACAGGATTGGGACTGGTGCCGCTCACCTACCAGATAGCCTCGGCCCAACCGGCCGCACCCCCGCATTCACAGGGTGCGGCGCTTCTTTGCAGGATGAAGTGACCTTAACGGACCAGCCGTATTTCACCTCTATCCGCCATCGGCTTTGGAAACCCAGAGTTCGGGCGGATGTGAACGTGAGGCGGAGATCAGTCCGTTTCAGGACCGCAGCAATACGGACAGTCCTGGGAGGGGAATCCTGAGCAGACATCGTTGCTCGCCTCGGACTGCATCCTCTGAACGGAACGGCGGCGTGCGGTCATGGAGCCTCGTACTTCAGGGATGGTTTCAACCGGGACAGTGGAGGTTTTCATGACGTGTTCTCTTTCGTGGAGGTGGAAGCGGTTCGTGGTATCCCGCCAATGCAACTGGGTGCAGGATCTGGGTTCCTCCGGGCATCGTCCTGAGGATAGGTCCGTGGGTGCGTTGAGCGTTCACCCTGACGGGACCAGAGGCACGCCTGTCGTCAGCAATCGCACGGGCATAGTTCTGGTGTCAGTCCAGGGCTACGGGGCCCAGTTCGTCGATTGAGTCACCCGGGCCGGGGTTACCCGGGGTGCTCGTTCCGCCCAGGTGTTTCACGACACCCCATACTGCGTTGAGCCCGGTGGTGATTGCTCCTTCCGCCCAACCCGCAGTGAACGAGATGTCGTCACCGGCGAGGAAGATCCCACGCTGATGCTCGGGCAGCCGGTCCTGAGCAAAGTGGGTGAACAGCCGCTGCTGATAGCGGTAATGGCCGGGCAGGTTCGCCTTGAACGCCCCCATGAAATTGGGGTCCGACTCCCAGGAGACGGTGATGGGTTCCCCAATGATGTGGGAGGCGATATCGACGTCCGGATAGATCTGCTTGAGCGAGTGAAGCATCAGCTCGACCCGCCCGTCGGCGTCCAGAGCCAGCCATTTCAGGGCGTCGTCGTTCCAGGTGTAGGACAGCAGGATGACGGCCGGTTTGTCCGGGCCATTGTCGAGCAGATAGGTGGCCCGCGGCAGCCGGTCAGTGAGCGTCATGCTCATGACGTCGCGCCCGGTGTCAGGGTCGATGTCTTTCCAGAAGGGCCGGTCCACCATGACGAAGGTCTTGGAGGACTGCATGTAGTGGGAGCGCTCCATCGCTGTCCACATCGGCGCGGAGAAAAGCTCTTCCTCGGTGTGGATCCGCGTGGACAGCAGCCACGACTGGCAGGTCGAGACGACGGCCGGGTACTGCGCGGCGCGGCCCCACTTCTCCTCGATCCTGAAGTCTCCGACGCCGCCGCCGGCCCGGGGCGGGCGGGTGATCCGCACGACGGCACCGCGGGGAGAGCCGTTGTGGAGGGAAGCCAGCGACGTTCCCGCGGGCCAGTGGGCGATGTCCTCGGGTGCATGGTGCCACAGGGCTTCGGGCAGGCGCTGGGCGCCGCCGACGATGCTGCGGTGCCCGTCATCGGCGTCCGTGTAGACGACCCGGAGGATCTCGAGGATCGAGTTGGGGAAGTCGGTGTCCCAGCCGCCCGTCCCAAAGCCGACCTGCCCAAAAGCTTCCCGGTGCTCGAAGCCGGCTTCCTTGAAGGCCTTGCTGGCTGCGATGAAGCCGTAGAAGGTCTGCTCGTCCAGATCCTTCACCAGGGTGTTCCACAGCTTCTTGATCCGGCCGGTGTCGCGGGCCCGGATGGCTTCCTGCATCTGCAGGAATTGTGCCCCGTCATCGACGGCGTCACGCCAGGCCTGTGCGACCTCGCCAAAGAATCCGGGGAGCTCCTCAGGGGTGCGGGCGTAGTGTGACCTGCCACCAAGCTCAATGACGGTGCTGGAGGTGACGTCTGACAAGGGGTTGGGGAAAGCCTCGGTGGCCAGCCCAAGCTTGTCCACATAGTGGTAGAACGCGCGTCCAGACACCGGAAAACGCATCCCGCCCAGGTCGGCGGTCACGGAGGGGGCTCCGGCAAAGGACTGAGTCTTGAGCCGTCCGCCGATGTCTCCGGCCTCGTGCACCACCGGGTGCAGACCCAGCTTCATGAGTTCGTAGGCAGTCACCAAGCCCGCCAGGCCCGCCCCGATGACCGCGACCTTCGTGCCCAGCAGATGCTCCGGGACGCTGCCCAGACCTGCGGGATGCTGCAGATAGGTGTCATAGCTGAACGGGAAGTCGGGATTCAGCATGGTGATCGGCGCGGAGCCGGGCCCGGAATGGTTGATGTCGGCCGCAATGGTCATTCGTGGTCCTGTGTGGTCTTGGCGGCGGTGCCGGCAGCGGAAGTTGTCGCGTAATCTTCGTCGGTCATGGCGGCCACGGTCGAGTGCCGGCGCCCGTATCCCAGATACACCGCTCCCCCAACGGTCATCCACAGGGCGAAGACCACCCAGGTGGCGCCTCCGAGGTTGACCATCAGGAACATGCACATGGCCACGGCGAGAATCGGCGTCAGAGGGTACAGCGGGACGCGGAAGGTCCGGGGCAGGTCCGGACGGTTTCGGCGCAGGTAGATGACGGCCACGCTGACCAGGCTGAAGGCGAACAGCGTGCCGATGCTGGTGGCGTCGGCGAGCTCTCCCAGCGGAACGAGCCCGGCGGCGGCGGCGATGACTCCGCCGGTGATCAGCGTGTTGGCGGTCGGTGTGCCGGTCCGGGGAGACACCCGGCTGAAGATGCGGGGAATGAGCCCGTCCCGGGACATTGCCATGAGGATGCGGGTCTGGCCGTAGAGCACAACCAGCACAATGCTGATGATGGCAAGGACGGCGCCTACGGCGAACACCAGCGACACCCAGGGCCGGCCGGTGATTTCCTGGAGGACCCCCACGAGAGCCGCCTCCTGGCCGTCGAACCAATTCCAGGGCCGGGCGCCAATGGCGGCAACCGCCACCAGAATGTAGAGGGACGTGATGATCGCCATGGAAAGGATGATGGCGCGCGGCAGATCCCGCTGCGGATTACGCGCCTCGTCGCCGGCCGTGGAGGCGGCGTCGAACCCGATGTAGGAAAAGAACAGGCGGGAGGCGGCAGCAGCGACGCCCGCAGTGCCCATCGGCAGCAGCGGGTCGAAATTGCGCGAGTCGAAGGCGGTGAAGGCAATAAGGATGAAGAACAGCAGCACCGCAATTTTCAGGACCACCAGCACGGTGTTGACCAGGGCGCTTTCCCTCGCTCCGCGGATCAGCAAAACAGTAGCCAACAGCACGACAGCGACCGCCGGGACGTTGAAAAGTCCGCCTTCGCCGGGGGGCTGGATGAGGGATTCGGGAAGGATGATGCCGAAGATCGCCGCGATCTGGGTGAGGTACTCGCCGGCTCCGACAGCGATGGCGGCGACGGAGACCGCGTATTCCAGGAGCAGGCACCAGCCGCAGATCCATGCCATCCCTTCGCCCATCGTGGCGTAGGTGTACGAGTAGCTGGAGCCCGACACGGGAACGGCACCGGCCATCTCCGCGTAGGACAGTGCCGAGAGCATGGCCGCGACACCGGCGATGACGAAGGAGATCCACACAGCCGGTCCCGCGATGGGCACGGAGTCGCCGAGCACCACGAAGATCCCGGTTCCCAGCGTTGCCCCCACGCTGATCATGGTGAGCTGCAGCAGCCCAAAGCTGCGAATCAGGCCCGTACTGCCGGAATCGGACTCCCGAATCATCTGTTGCAGCGGCTTTCGGCGGCTCAGCTGGCGACCGAGCGTCAGTCGTGAACCCGGGCGCTGCCGCACCGGAGGTGAGATGGTCATGGAAGCGTCCCTTACGATGAGCGGCCATTGGTCTCCACAGACATTAGACGTGTGACCCCGCTCTCACATGGGACAAATTGACCTATAGTTAAGCTCCATGAGCTTAAGTGCACCAGGGAACGCTGGCGGGGCGTCCCCGGCATGGCTTCCACTCACCCGACTTATTGAACATATGCCCGGCGAGCTCGAGGTGGTCCACGTCCCGGAGGAAAGCCTGCTCCGGTCAGTGCGGTGGGTGGCCACGAGCGAGCTGGAGGACCCCACGCCGTTCCTGTTGGGCGGCGAACTGCTGCTCACCGCGGGCATCGTGTTGGCAGGGGCCTCGAGGCCGGCCATAGCGGCATATGTCGAACGCCTGGTGAGGGCCGGGGTCACCGCGTTGGGCCTCGGAGTTTCACCGGTGCACGACGCCGTACCCGCCGGTCTGGGCGAGGCCTGCCTGGGCCACGCACTGCCCCTGCTGCGCATCCCCGAGAGCATCCCCTTCGTGGCCGTTACGCGGAAATTCGCCGGCATGCTGGAGGCCGAGAGCGACCGGGCGGCGCAGGACCTGCTGCGGGTCAACCGTCGGATGCTCCGGGCGGTCCTCTCAACAAGCCCTGAGCGGGAACTGCTTGCCGTGCTGGCGCGGGAGCTGAACGCCTGGGTCGTCCTGACCGATGACGATGGCCGGGTCGCTGCTTCGGCCGGCCAACAGGCCGTTCCCCGGGAGCAGCTGCGGCCCCTTCAGCACCGGATACTGGCCGGAAAGGGGCCACGGGTCGAGGTCACCGGCTTTGAGGCCCCGCGGGCCGCCCATGTGGTGGGCCATCCCTTGCGCAACGAACGTGACATCAACCTCGGCACCCTGGTGCTGGGCTCGGACACCGGCTTCACGCCGCCGCAGACCACGGCGATCTCACTCGCCGTCGGGCTGCTGGAAGTCCTCCTAAGGCAGCGGTCGGTCGGCAACTTCGGGCCAAGCCGCCTGGCGACCGCCTTGCTTCTCGATCGCGCCGCGCTGATGCAGGACCCCGTGGATACCGGACGGACACTTGCACGCCTGCTCGCTCAAAGCATGGCCGGGACGGAGCGGAACCCGATGCGGATTGTTCAAGGAAGCCATCGGGAGCAGCGGAGTCTCCCGTGGCCTCCACCCGCCCCGGAGGAGCTGCAGGAGCTGATCCAGCTACGCCGCCTTCTGGACACAAGACTGGTGGACCTGACCGACTATGGGTTTGCCGCCATCACCCGGTCCGCTGTCCCGGACCGGGTCCTGTCGGACCTTGAACAACTCGGATGGATTGTGGCGGTTGGGGAGCCTGTAGGGCCCGCAGGCCTGCCCGATGGCAACGCACGGGTCGCGGCCGCCCGCCGGCGGGCCTGCACCGAGGGTGCGAGCGTCCGGCTTGAGGACCTCCAGTGGTCCGTGACAGGCCTGCTGGGTGCGGAGTCGGGGCGGCTGATCGCCGGGCGCCTGTTCTCGCCGCTCGATACGCTGCCCGAAGAACGCCGGCGGCTGTTGGTGCAGGTTCTGCGGTGCTGGCTGGACGCTCATGGAAACTGGGACGCCAGCGGCCGGGCGCTCGGAATGCACCGCAACACCGTGCGCCGGCACATTCAGCACATCGCCGACCTTCTCCGCCTCGACATGGACGATGCATCGAACAGGGCCGAACTGCTGATCGCCCTGCAGTTCATGCCCGAGAGTTAGGGAGCCTTCCCGAGCCGGTCAGGCGGAAGGCAGGCCGGCCCACCGCCCGCTGCGGGCGGCCCGCATCACCGCGCAGCGAGACACTCCTTTAGCTGATGAGTCTGTGGAACAGACGGGCCGCCGCTGACGGGCACGGTCATGATTCGAACGAGCGGGCGGATTCCAACGGGCAGGAATCCTACCTTCCGGTCGATGGTGTCAACCAGCGGAGCTAGGGCCGGTCAGCGGTCGTGGCGCTGGCTGGTGAACTCGCGGTAAATCCGGTCCCGTGCACTGTGCTCGACCAGGGTCGGAATGTAAGTCCGGATTCGGCCTCCATCCAAGGTGTCGTACTCCTCCTCGACAATCACCTCGACCTGCGGCCGCGGCGCCTCCGGATAGCGGGCGGCCAGCCGGTCAACGATACGCATGACGACATGGTCTCGGCTGTTCTCCTCCATCGCGTCAGTGTAGCCAGCAGATGACCCCGGCAGCGGACCGTTACGGAACATCAAGCTTCCATGACGGACCCGCGCCACTCAGAAGTCGCTCGAAGCGTTCACCCGGCGGATGGGCTTGATGGAAATGGGCCCGTGCGTTGAATGTACATTCGTACATAGCTATGTGTACGATTGTACTTATGATCGACTACTTCCCCGGTGATTCCCGGACCAACCATGAGCGAATGCTCGCCGGTGACCTCTACATCGCCGACGATCCGGAGATCGCGGCCCAGCAGCAGCGGGCGGTTCGAATGACGAACGAATACCATGCGGCGTTCGTCCAGGACATGGACGCCGCCCGGCCGATCCTTGCCGGACTCCTGCAGGAGCTGGGCGAGGGCGCCCACATCCGGCCGCCCCTGTACGTGGACTATGGCTCCTTCATCACCGTCGGGGCACGGACGTTCATCAATTACAACCTCACGGCCCTGGATGTCGCCCCGATCGTGATCGGGGCGGACTGCCAAATCGGCCCGAACGTGCAGCTGCTCACACCCACTCACCCGGTGGAACCGCAGCCGCGGCGGGACAAGCTCGAGGCCGCACAGCCGATCACCATCGGCGACAACGTGTGGATCGGCGGCGGGGCGATCGTGCTTCCCGGAGTCACGATCGGAGACAACAGCGTGATCGGGGCGGGCGCGGTCGTGACGAGGGACATCCCAGCCAATGTCGTCGCCGTCGGCAACCCTGCCCGGGTCGTCCGGGAGATTTAGCCGGTGGCCGAACGGCGGCATGATCCGCAGCGGCGTGACCGCATCATCGACAGCGCCCTGGCCGTCATCGCCGGGAACGGGGTCGCCGGAACGACACACCGCAAAGTGGCCCAGCACGCCGATGTTCCGCTGGGATCGATGACCTACCATTTCACCGACATGGACGAATTGCTGCTCGAAGCCTTCACCCGGTACGCCGACCGGATCTTCCAGCGCTACTCCGAACGGGTTCTCGCCGCCCACTCCATCGATGACCTGATCGGCGCCGTCGCGGATCTGGTGCATCGTGACCTGGTCCAGTCCCCCGAGGATCTGGTCCTCAGCCTGGAGCTCTACACTTTGGCGGCGAGGCAGCCGGAGTTCCGGCGCATCACCCACCGGTGGATGCGCAACAGCCGCAGCGCCCTGGAGCGGTTCGTTGACTCCGAGACGGCCTTCGACCTCGACGCGCTGATCGAGGGATTGTTCATCCACACCAGCCTGGACCAGACCGCCCGGCCCCGGGCCGACACCGAACGCGCGGTACGCCGGCTCCTGACCTGACCGGGGCGTTTTCCGGCAGATTCTGGCCCCTGCAGGTCAGTGGCTGCTCCTGCCGCCGGGAGCGCCGCCAGCGGTAGACCGTTACCCTGTGGGCGGCGCAGGATCGCTTGTCCCTTCCGTCCTTCGGCATGCCCGCATGCCCTCTTCCCCCATCACCTTCCCCATTACTGCCGAGGATTACCCATGACCGCCACGTACGCTCCAGCCCGCCCGCCGGTGGACCGCCGGGCCCGCCGTGCCCGGGCCGGCGTTGCCGCCCTGTTCTTCACCAATGGCGCACTGTTCGCGAACATCCTGCCGCGCTACCCGGAAATCAAGGCCGACCTGGGTCTGGCCAATCTCGAGTACGGCCTGGCCGTCGCCTCCTTCCCGCTGGGAGCACTGCTGGCGGGACTGGCCGCCGCAACCCTGATCCGGCGCTTCCGCTCCTCCCGGGTCGCCGTCGCCGGCACCGTCCTGACCGGGATCGGCGTCGCCGCGGCAGGATTCGCCGAGTCCTGGCTCGTCCTTGCCGCCGCGCTCCTTCTCGGCGGCGCCATGGACGCCCTCACGGACGTCGGCCAGAACTCCCACGGCCTGCGCGTCCAACAGCTCTACGGGCGCTCGATCCTCAACTCCTTCCACGCCGTCTGGTCCATCGGGGCCATGACCGGCGGACTCATGGGAGGCGCGGCGGTCGCCCTGGGCATACCGCGCGGCGTGCACCTGAGCGCGAA
>NZ_CADCTE010000098.1 GCF_902805515.1 uncultured Arthrobacter sp.
CGCGTTGCATCGAATTAATCCGCATGCTCCGCCGCTTGTGCGGGCCCCCGTCAATTCCTTTGAGTTTTAGCCTTGCGGCCGTACTCCCCAGGCGGGGCACTTAATGCGTTAGCTACGGCGCGGAAAACGTGGAATGTCCCCCACACCTAGTGCCCAACGTTTACGGCATGGACTACCAGGGTATCTAATCCTGTTCGCTCCCCATGCTTTCGCTCCTCAGCGTCAGTTACAGCCCAGAGACCTGCCTTCGCCATCGGTGTTCCTCCTGATATCTGCGCATTTCACCGCTACACCAGGAATTCCAGTCTCCCCTACTGCACTCTAGTCTGCCCGTACCCACCGCAGATCCGGAGTTAAGCCCCGGACTTTCACGGCAGACGCGACAAACCGCCTACGAGCTCTTTACGCCCAATAATTCCGGATAACGCTTGCGCCCTACGTATTACCGCGGCTGCTGGCACGTAGTTAGCCGGCGCTTCTTCTGCAGGTACCGTCACTTTCGCTTCTTCCCTACTGAAAGAGGTTTACAACCCGAAGGCCTTCATCCCTCACGCGGCGTCGCTGCATCAGGCTTGCGCCCATTGTGCAATATTCCCCACTGCTGCCTCCCGTAGGAGTCTGGGCCGTGTCTCAGTCCCAGTGTGGCCGGTCACCCTCTCAGGCCGGCTACCCGTCGTCGCCTTGGTGGGCCATTACCCCGCCAACAAGCTGATAGGCCGCGAGTCCATCCAAAACCGCAATAAAGCTTTCCACCACCAGACCATGCGGCCGGCAGTCATATCCAGTATTAGACCCGGTTTCCCAGGCTTATCCCAGAGTCAAGGGCAGGTTACTCACGTGTTACTCACCCGTTCGCCACTAATCCACCAGCAAGCTGGCTTCATCGTTCGACTTGCATGTGTTAAGCACGCCGCCAGCGTTCATCCTGAGCCAGGATCAAACTCTCCGTAAATGCATTACAGACACAACAAGCACCCCCGGGAAAACGGGAACACCTGCTGCACAAAATTCGAAACCAGCCAAAAAAACCAGCCCACCACACGAACGTGCGGCAGACCAGCCAATTCAACCAATCAAAAAACAATCGGTATCAACAAACTTGGCACACTATTGAGTTCTCAAACAACAGGCACTACCGGCACCAAAAACCCTGCAAAACCAGGACCCCATCGCTCCGGAGCAACTTCACAAGCTTACCCGCACCAGCCCATCCCCGCAAATCGGCTGGTTTCCACCGTTCCGGCTGTTTCCAGCTGGACCCCCATCCGGCTGGATTCTGGGATCGACAGATCCCGTTCCCAACCGTTCTTGTGGTCGCCATCCGACCGAGAACTTCGATCAGCGCGGATATAAACACTAGCACCCTTGAGGGCTGAATGTAAACCTCCGCCGGACCTCGAGGAGGTCCGGCGGAGGCTGGATGAGCAGTTACGCCTTGGCACTCTTGGGTGCCAGGTACAGCACACCCAAGGGGGGAACGCGCAGATCCGCGTGCGCGGGCTGGCCGTTGTGCCCACCCTCGACGGCGGTGATTGCGCCGTTCCCGACACCGGATCCACCGAACTGCTCTGCGTCGGTGTTGAGGACCTCGGTCCACTCCCCCGCCCAGGGCAGGCCGACGCGGAAGCCCTCGTGCGGGCCGCCGGCGAAGTTGGCGATGCAGACGAGCGGGTTGCCCTGGTGATCCCACCGGATGAAGGAGAGCGTGTTGCGTCCGCCGTCGTTCTCATCGATCCACTGGAAGCCGGCCGGCTCGTTGTCCCGCGCGTACAGCGCCGGGGTCTCCCGGTACACCGTGTTGAGCGAGCGCACGAGTTCCTGCACACCGCGGTGCGGCGGGGTGTCGCACAACCACCAGTCGAGGCCGTGCTGTTCCGCCCATTCGGACTCTTGGGCAAACTCCGAGCCCATGAAGATCAGCTGCTTGCCCGGGTGGGCCCACTGGAAGGCTAGGTAGGCGCGCACATTGGCCAGCTGCTGCCAGCGGTCCCCCGGCATCTTCCGCAGGAGGGAGCCTTTGCCGTGCACTACCTCGTCATGGCTGATGGGGAGGAGGAAGTTCTCGGTGTACGCGTACACCATTGAGAACGTCGCCTTGCCGTGGTGGTAGGACCGGTTGACCGGATCCTCCGCCATGTACTGGAGGGTGTCGTGCATCCAGCCCATGTTCCACTTCAGCCCGAAGCCCAGGCCACCGGCACTCGTGGGCCGGGTGACGCCCGGGAAGGCCGTGGATTCCTCGGCGATCATGACGATGCCCGGTGCCCGCTTGTACGCGGTGGCAGTGACTTCCTGGAGGAAGGAGATGGCCTCGAGGTTTTCCCGTCCGCCCAGGCGGTTGGGCCGCCACTGGCCTTCCTGACGCGAGTAGTCGAGGTAGAGCATCGAAGCGACGGCGTCGACCCGCAACCCGTCGATGTGGAACTCTTCAAGCCAGTACAGGGCATTGGCAACAAGGAAGTTACGCACCTCCCGGCGTCCGAAGTCGAAGATCAGCGTTCCCCAGTCCATGTGCTCGCCCAGGAGGGGATCGCCGTGTTCGTAGAGCGTTCCGCCGTCGAACTTGGCCAGCGCCCACTCGTCCTTCGGGAAGTGGGCCGGAACCCAGTCCATGATGACGCCGATGCCGGCTTGGTGGAGCTTGTCGACAAGGTACTTGAAGTCGTCCGGGTGCCCGAACCGGGACGTCGGCGCGAAGTACGACGTGACCTGGTAGCCCCACGAACCGCCGAACGGGTGCTCCGCGACGGGCATGAACTCGACGTGCGTGAATCCCTGCCAGGTGACGTACTCGACGAGCTGCTCCGCGAGGTCGCGGTAGCTCAGGCCGACGCGCCAGGAGGCGAGGTGCACCTCATAGACGCTCATCGGCCCGTTGTGCGGGTCCTTTGAGGCGCGTTCGGTCATCCAGGTGTCGTCTTCGAAGGCGTAGCGGGACTCGACGACGCGCGAGCCGGTCAGCGGAGGCACCTCGGTGCCGCGGGCCATCGGGTCGGCCTTTTCCCGCCAGTGCCCGTCGCTGCCGAGGATCTCGTACTTGTACACGGCACCGGCCGGGGCACCGGGGACGAAGATTTCCCACACCCCCGAGCTGCCGAGCGCGCGCATGGCGTTGATGCTGCCGTCCCAGCCGTTGAAGTCGGCCTTTACCCGCACGGCCCGGGCGCTGGGCGCCCAGACGGCGAAGGAGACTCCGTCGATCGCTCCGAGCACCGAGGAGTAGTGCCGCACGTGGGCGCCGAGCGCGGTCCACAGGGTTTCGTGCCTGCCCTCGGCAATGAGGTGCATGTCGATCTCGCCGAGGGTCGGGAGGAACCGGTAGGGGTCATCCACCAGCTGCGGTTCGCCGTCGTAGGCGACCTCGAGCCGGTAATCCGGGACGTGGCCAGGAGTTTCCGCGGCGACGGTCCCGACCCAGATGCCATTGTGTTCGTGCGTAAGTTCCGTGCGCCCGCTGCCGGTCACGACGACGACGGAACGCGCCAGGCGGCGCAGGGTGCGGATGGTGACAGTCCCGGAATCGTCGAGGTGCGCACCGAGCACCGCGTGCGGCTGGTGGTGGGTGCCGTCCGAAACGTGCTGCAGGACATCCTGCGGCACGGGGATGGGCGTGGGGTCCGCCGGCGGACCGGAAGGCGCAGGGGTGCTCTTCGGCGCGCCCGATGCTGCACCTCCGGCAACCGACGGCGCCGCCGCAGGAGGGGAAACCTGGCCGGTGGTGGAGCCGGCATTCGATCCGGTTCCGGTGGGGGCGGGCGGTGCGGCAGGGGGCTCGGCCGCGGCCCCGGGGGAACCGCCGGACACTGCGCCGGCCATGGCGCCGACGGGTGCGGCCAGGGACTGGCCGGTCAGGGCATGGCGGACGTCGCGTGCCGGCATTTCAACCCACTCGGGCCGGTTACGCAGTTCGTAGACCACCTCGTAGAGGGCCTTGTCGAGCCAAAGGGCCCGGAACAGCGGCGACACGGGGTCGACCTCGCGGCCCGCCTCGGAGGCATACCCGGCAAGGAACGCCGAGGTCGCCGCGGCGGCCCACTGCTCGCCGGCGAGTGCCTCCGGGGAGCCTTCGGGCGATGCGCCGCGGGACGCGGCAGCGTATTCGAGCGACCGGACCATGCCCACGACGTCGCGCTGCGGCACATCGGGGACGCTCCGCTCGGCGGTGGGACGCAGCGGTTCGCCTTCGAAGTCGAGCATGAGCCACGATCCGTCCGGTGCCCGCAGAATCTGCCCGAGGTGGAGGTCGGCGTGGATCCGCTGGAGGGCGGGCAGCACGTCGAGAGCGCGCACCTGGGCGAGGACGGCCTCGATCTCCTCGTTCAGCGGCCCGACGGCGGTGCCTGCCTCGGCCCAGGCCCACTCAATGCGCCGGGTGAGCGCCTCCTTGAAGGCCTCCTGCTCGGCGGCGGTGGCCTGGCTGCTGCCAAACGCGCTCTCGAGCTGCCGGTGAATCCGTGCCACGAGGGCACCGAGTTCGCGGGCCTCGACGCTGAAGTCGGTTCCCGCCGAGGCGGCCAGGGAGGCGACGCGCCAGGCGTCGGTGCTGCCCTCAATGAAATCGCGCAGCACGCTCAGGTGGCCGGTGACGTGATTTCCGGGCTCGGTGTTCGGCAGCTGCCATTCGCCGGTGACCCAGCCGAAGGTGGCGGGAACATCGGTTGAACCTTCGGCCGTCAGCCCCGCGCAGATGTCGACGTCGGGGCTCTTCCCCGCGGCGAGCACGCGGAAGAACTTCACGATCATTGAGGACGGTCCGGAACCGACGACAACCGAAGTGTTCGACTGCTCGCCCTTCAGCACCTTGATCGGCTGCTTCGGGGTGGGCTTCGGCAGGTTGTCGAGGGCCAGGCCCTTCACACGTCCGTCGGCGCTGGAACCCGAGACGCTCATCAGTTCGATCCAGGCGTCAACGAACGCCGGGTCGTGGGTGGCGTCGTAGACCCAGCGCCTGCCGAGTTCAGGGTGGTCGACCTGCCCGACGAGTCCGGAGGCCGCCTCCGGAAGGGGCTCCGCCCGGTAGCTGAGCGGGACGTGGACGACGTCGGTGCGGCGGCCGGAGCCGACGGCGAGGAAATTCACTTCGAGGGCGGCCTGGCCGGTCGGGTCGTCCAGGACCGTCCCACCGACAACGGTGAGCGAGATGTCCTTGCCGCGGGCTGGGAACCAGCGCTGTGCCGGGAGCCACTCGGTGAGGATTTCAGGAAGAAACGGTGTGTGGGTTCCCATTACTTAATAGCCTCCGGGATAGGTATGACGGGCAGCGCCTCCGTGTGGGGCGATGCACTGTTCGAGCTGGCCGAACGCAGCCGGAGCCAGTAGAAGGCATGGCTTCCAAGGGTCAGGGTGATGTTGCCGTCCTCCGCGAAGGCCGGGAAGGGCATTCCGCCGAAGAGGTCGCGCAGGCCCCTCCCGGCGAATTCGGGGAGGTGAAGGTTGGCTGCGACGGGGTGCTGGGAAAGGTTGAAGATGCAGAGCACCACTTCGGGACGCTCGCCTTCCGAGTTGCCCTCGTGGATCTCGCGGACGAAGGCCAGGACCGAATCCGCCTCGGTCGGCACGTTGCGGTAGTCCCCCAGGCCGAAGGCCGGGTGGGCACGGCGCACCGCCAGCATCTGGCGCATCCAGTGGAGCAGCGAACTGGAGGTGGCCAGCTGCGCCTCAACGTTGACGTGGTTGTAGTGGTACACCAATGACTGCACCACAGGCAGGTACAGCTTGCCCGGGTCGGCCGTGGAGAAGCCGGCATTGCGGTCGGGGTTCCACTGCATCGGGGTGCGGGAGGCATCCCGGTCCTCGAGCCAGATGTTGTCGCCCATGCCGATCTCGTCCCCGTAGTACAGGAACGGGCTGCCCGGCAGGGACAGCAGCAGGGCGTGGATCAGCTCCACCTCGGACCGGGAGTTGTCGAGCAGCGGCGCCAGGCGGCGGCGGATGCCGACGTTGGCGCGCATCCGGGAGTCCGGGGCGTACCAGCCGAGCATCGCCTCGCGTTCCTCGTTGGTGACCATTTCAAGCGTGAGCTCGTCGTGGTTGCGCAGGAAGGTCCCCCACTGGGCACCTCCCGGGATCGCCGGCGTCTCCTTCATCGTCTCGATGATGGGGGCGGCCTTCTGATCGCGCAGGGCGTAGAAAAGCCGCGGCATGATCGGGAAGTGGAAGGCCATGTGGCACTCCGCGCCGGTCTCGTCGCCGAAGTATTCGACGACCTCCTCGGGCATCTGGTTGGCCTCGGCGATGATGACGCGGCCCGGGTAGTTCTCATCGACCATCGCGCGCAGATCCTTGAGGAACTCGTGCGTCTTGGGAAGGTTCTCGCAGTTGGTGCCCTCCTCCTCAAAGAGGTAGGGGATGGCGTCCGCGCGGAACCCGTCGATGCCCTGGTCCAGCCAGAACCGCACCACGTTGTAGATCGCCTCGATCACCTTGGGGTTCTCGAAGTTGAGGTCCGGCTGGTGGCTGAAGAAGCGGTGCCAGAAGAACTGCCGGCGGACCGGGTCGAAGGTCCAGTTCGACTCCTCGGTGTCCACGAAGATGATGCGCGCGTCTTCGTACTTCTCGTCGGTGTCGCTCCACACGTAGAAATCGCCGTACGGGCCCTCAGGGTCGCGGCGGGACTCCTGGAACCAGTGGTGCTGGTCCGAGGTGTGGTTCAGGGGCAGGTCGATGATGACGCGCACGCCGCGGGCGTGGGCCTCGGCCACCAGCCGCTTGAAGTCGCTGATGGTGCCGAACTCATCGAGGACGTCGTAGTAGTCGGCGATGTCGTAGCCGCCGTCGCGCAGCGGCGACTTGAAGAAGGGGGGCAGCCACAGGCAGTCGACTCCAAGCCACTGCAGGTAGTCGAGCCGTTCGATCAGCCCGGAAAAGTCACCCGACCCGTCGCCGTTGGCGTCCGCGAATCCCCGCACCAGTACTTCGTAGAAGACGGCCTTGCGGTACCAGTGGGGGTCATGCGCAAGTCCGGGTGCATTGAGTTGGAAGGGGTTGGGCACTAGTGCTTCCTCCTGACATAAAGAATGTGTGCCGGTTCCACATGGGCGTCCAGCCTGACGTAGTTATGTTCTCCCCAGTTCCAGCTGGAACCGGTGAGGAGGTCGTCGACGCGGAACGTGCCGTCCTCGTTGCGGTCGCCCGGATCGATCGACAGGGCGTCGAGATTCAGGGAGACGGTGCTCTCGCGGGCGCTGTGAGGATCGACGTTCACCACGATGATGAGCGTGTCCTTGCCGTCCGCGGTCTCCTTGTGCTTGGAGAACACGACGGTCGCCGAGTCGGTGCTCGAGTGGACGGTGAGGTTCTCGAGGTCACCCAGGGCCGGGTGGGCGCGGCGGATCGCGTTGAGGCGGGTGAGGTACGGGGCGAGGGAACGGCCCTCGGCCTCGGCCGCCGCGTAGTCGCGCGGACGGTATTCGAACTTCTCATTGTCGATGTACTCCTCGGCGCCCGGGCGGGCGACGTGCTCGAACAGCTCGTAACCGGAGTACACGCCCCACAGCGGGCTCCCCATCGAGGCAAGCACCGCACGGATCTTGAAGGCCGCCGGGCCGCCGAACTGCAGGAACGCCGTGAGGATGTCCGGGGTGTTCACGAAGAAGTTCGGCCGGAAATAGGGCGCCGAGACCTTGCTGACCTCGGTGAAGTACTCCTCGATCTCTTCCTTCGTGTTCCGCCAGGTGAAGTACGTGTAGGACTGCTGGAAGCCGGCACGGCCCAGGGCGTGCATCATCGCGGGGCGGGTGAAGGCCTCGGCGAGGAAGACGACGTCGGGGTGCTTGGCGTTGACCTGCGCGATCAGCCACTCCCAGAACTGGACCGGCTTGGTGTGCGGGTTGTCGACACGGAAGATCTTCACGCCGTGGTCAACCCACAGCAGCACGATCCGCAGGATCTCCTGCGGCAGCCCGACCGGATCGTTGTCGAAGTTGATCGGGTAGATGTCCTGGTACTTCTTCGGAGGGTTCTCCGCGTAGGCGATCGAACCGTCGACGCGCGTCGTGAACCACTCGGGGTGCTCGGTGACCCAGGGGTGGTCCGGGGAGGCCTGGAGCGCGAAGTCGAGGGCGACCTCGAGGTTCAGCTCCGCCGCCCGCGCCACGAAGGCGTCGAAATCCTCGAAGGTGCCAAGGTAAGGGTGGATGGCGTCGTGGCCGCCGGCGGCCGAGCCGATCGCCCACGGCGAGCCGGGATCCCCCGGGGCCGCGGTGAGGGTGTTGTTCGGGCCCTTGCGGTGCGTTTCACCGATGGGATGGATCGGGGGCAGGTAGACGACGTCGAAGCCCATGGCCGCGACCGCGTCGAGGCGCTTGGCGGCGGTGCGGAAGTTGCCGGAGATCCACCGCGCGGCGGCGGCGTCATACTCGGCGCCCTCGGAGCGGGGGAAGAACTCGTACCAGGCCCCGCGTCCGGCCCGGTCGCGCTCCACCAGGATGGGGTAGGCCTCCGACGGGGTCACCAGGGAGCGGATCGGCTCGCGCTCGATCGCGTCGAAGATTTCGGGGGTGCTGCCGGCCGAGAGGCGTTCCTCAACGCTGAACGCCGTGTCCCCGAGGGTTGCGGCGGTGCGGCGGAACAGTTCGGCGTCGCGGGGGGAGCGGTCGGCGGCGGCCCGGGTGAACAGGGCGGCTCCTTCGGCGAGCATCAGTTCGACGTCGACGTTCGCGGCGATCTTCACCGTGGCGTCGTGGACCCAGGTCCCGTAGAGGTCCGACCAGCCCTCGATGGTGAAGGTGTTGAGGCCGACGGCGGTGGGGCGGAGCAGCCCCTGCCACCGGTCCAGGCCTGCGCCCACCGGTTGCAGCCGGATCCGCTGCACTTCCTTGCCCTCCGGGTCGTAAAGCACTGCCGAGACGCCCAGTTGGTCGTGGCCTTCGCGGAACACGGTCGCGCCGACGACGATATCCGCCCCGGGCACCGCCTTGGCAGGGAATTGGCCGCCCTCGACGACCGGGCTGACGCCCGTGATGGGGATGCGGCCGAACCGCAGCCCTTCCGCATACGTGCCTTGACGTGGTAGTTCGCTAGATAGGGTCACCCACAGCACGTTAGCGAGAATTCAGGCGAAATGCTAAGGGGGCTTTGCGTAACACTGCGGAATCTTCGGCGATTACGTAAGCGGTTACGCTTGCGCCTCCCCAGCGGAACGCAAGTGCGCTAGCGTAACCAAAGTGAAGGCAATCCGTAGATTTACAGTCCGAACCGTCCTCCCCGAAAGCATCGCCCCGCTGGGCAAGCTGGCGGGCAACCTGCGTTGGTCCTGGCATCTGCCAACAACGCGCCTGTTCGAGGACATTGACCCTGCGGCCTGGGAAGCGAGCAACCGCGACCCAGTGGCTTTCCTTGGCTCCGTGACGCGCGAGAGACTGCAGCACCTCGCAGCCAACGAGGAGCTCGTCGCCCGCATCCAGGAGCTCGGCGCCGACCTCGACAGCTACCTGGCCGAGCCGCGCTGGTACCAGTCACTCGGTGAGGACGCCCCCCGCTCCATCGCCTACTTCTCCCCCGAGTACGGCATCAGCGCCGTACTGCCCCAGTATTCGGGCGGCCTCGGGATCCTCGCCGGCGACCACCTCAAGGCGGCCTCGGACCTTGGGGTGCCCCTGATCGGCGTCGGACTGCTGTACCAGGCCGGTTACTTCATGCAGTCGCTCTCCCGCGACGCCTGGCAGCAGGAGACCTATCCGGTGCTTGACCCGGACGGGCTGCCCCTCACCATGCTCCGCGAGGAGGACGGCACGCCCGCCCGCGTGGTCCTCCCGCTGCCCAACGGGCGCCAGCTGATCGCACACATCTGGCGCGCCGACGTCGGCCGCGTTCCGCTGCTGCTGCTTGACTCCAACCTTCCCGCCAATGACGAGGCAGCGCGCACCGTCACCGACCGGCTGTACGGCGGCGGTGGAGACCAGCGCCTTCAGCAGGAACTCCTGCTGGGCATGGGTGGGGTCAAGGCGCTGCGCATCTTCCAGCGCCTCACCGGCGCTCCGGCGCCCGAGGTGTTCCACACCAACGAGGGCCACGCCGGCTTCCTCGGCATCGAGCGGATCCGCGAACTGATGGATTCGGCCAGCGAATCGCCCATGAGCTGGGAAGAGGCCCTCACCGCTGGCCGTGCCTCGACGGTGTTCACCACCCACACCCCGGTGCCGGCCGGAATCGACCGCTTCGAGCGGGCGCAGATCGAGCACTTCTTCAATGCGGGGCTGGCCCCGTCCGTGCCGACCGACAAGGTGCTGGCCCTGGGCGCCGAGAACTACGAGGGCGGCGACCCGGCCAAGTTCAACATGGCCGTCATGGGCCTGCGGCTTGCGCAGCGTGCCAACGGCGTCTCCAAGCTTCACGGCGAGGTGTCCCGCGGCATGTTCTCAGGGCTCTGGCCGGGCTTCGACACCCGCGAGGTACCCATCACCTCGGTGACGAATGGCGTGCACGTCCCCTCCTGGGTCGACCCGCTGATCGCCGACTTCGCCCGCGAGAACTTCGGGGCCGAATCGGTTCTCGACCAGCGCTGGGCCCGCGTGTACGACGTGGCCGACGAGAAGATCTGGGGGCTGCGGCGGAGCATGCGCTCCAACCTCGTCGACGACGTCCGCGGCCGCCTGCGCTCCTCCTGGAAGAAGCGCGGAGCCGCCGACGCCGAGCTGGCGTGGACCGATACGGTGCTCGACCCCGACGTGCTGACCATCGGCTTCGCCCGCCGCGTCCCAACCTACAAGCGCCTGACCCTGATGCTGCGCGATCCCGCCCGG
>NZ_CADCTE010000099.1 GCF_902805515.1 uncultured Arthrobacter sp.
CTCCGCATCCCCACGGCGCTCGGCCACGTCCGCACACCACAAGCCACGGGGGCGGTCAGCATCCTCGGCGCTGACGGTCACCTCAGAACGCAGCAGACGAGCACCCGTCTGGTCACGCCCCAAGCGACAGGAGTCCTCGTATGAGGTTCGACGCCGACACCCGCACCCGCCTGCTGGTCGACATGATCCTCGACTTCGACCCGACGGGCTCCACGGTGGAGATCCAGGTCGACTCAACGTGGTACCCGGCGACGTGGATCGGGTCACCTGTCTCCGCGTCGGGCAAGTGGACGCAGACAGCTCGCACGACCGCCTACTTCGCCGGCCCCCTGCACGCGACACCGGCCGGCGCGACCGTGCTCACGACCGGGCGGCACTCGACGCAGACCCGCATCGTCAGCGGCGGGGACACCATCGCGGCCGACTCCACGCCGATCGACGTCAAGTGAGGGCATCCATGATCTGGCACGCCGCTTATCGCCGCTGGTTCGACCACGACCGCTCAGGCCACGCGACACGGGCGCGGGTCTGGGGATGGGTTGCGGACAGGCTCGTTCTTCTGGGGTAGAGTCGAGGTAACAAGTTGCCCGCTTGTATTCAGGTCCCGATCGTCGGTCTCCGACGATCGGGACTTTTCACATTTGCGCCCACTGTCGGACCCCCCGCCTAGCCTCGACCCATGCTGACCGACACCGAGCTCGCCATCCTCGACCTCGAGCGCGAGTCCTACCGCTACCCCGCGGCGAAGGAGACGGCCATCGTGGAGCGGTTCGGCTGGTCGGCCGTGCGCTACTACCAGGCTCTCCACGCGCTGATCGACCGGGCTGAGGCTGAGGCGCACGACCCGGTGACGGTGCGGCGGCTGGTCAGGTTGCGGGAGGCGCGGCGGGGGGTGCGGTCGTAGCGGGTGGAATGACACAGGCGTCCCGGTCCTGACACTGGGGACACGCCGCCACGCCGCCGCAGGTGCATCCCGGCTCGACAGACGTGACGGCCGCGTCATTCTCGGCGGTGTCGCTCACGGCTTCCACTCCTGCCGGTAGTCGGGGTGGTCGGCGTAGACGGAGGCGAGGTCGCGAAGGGTCTCGCCATAGGGCGGTTGCATCCACTCATCGAACGTCTGTCGGTGCTCGTCCACTCGTCGCCGCCACTGCTCGCGGAGGCGCTCGGTCTCGCGCTCCACGATCCGGCGCTTGGCCTCGCACTCGGCCAGGACGCGGGCGGGGTCGTG
Organism: uncultured Arthrobacter sp.; assembly: GCF_902805515.1. Taxonomy (GTDB): domain Bacteria; phylum Actinomycetota; class Actinomycetes; order Actinomycetales; family Micrococcaceae; genus Arthrobacter_D. Next base: position 1,232 of record NZ_CADCTE010000099.1, read on the forward strand.
GCGGGCGATGTGCTCACTCACGGCATCAGTCGGATCGTCGGAGTACGAGTGCTCGTCCTCGGGCGTGACCAAGTACCCATCACGCGCGGTCTCTACCTGGCGCCCGTAGGTCGCGCGCCAGGGCGTTTCGGCGAGTCCGCCAGCCTCCCGCGCCACCGCCTCGTCCTCGGCGACCCGGGCGAGCAGGAAGTCGGTCAGGCTGAGCGTCTGCGTGGTCATGCGAGGGCGTTCCCGTCGTCAGGGTCGAGGGCGCACGCCGCGTCCCACAGGGCGGCACCGCGGGAGTCGTCCGCGCCGTGGGAACCGAACCGGAGTGTGGCTTGGGCGCGCAGGTACTGGGCGGCGCGGATGGCGGTGTCGCGTTGCGTGGCGGCGATAACGCGGGCGAACTCGTCGGCCCACACCCCGTCCACTAGCGCACGGCTGGGCTTCGCTGCGTTGGTCATGCGGGCCACTCTACACCCGTTCGTGTGTCATTCGGAATACCAAGTGCACACCTAGAACCGCGAATGGCATACACTAGGCCGAAACGGGAGGATTTGCGGTGCGCGCTGCCATCTATCTACGGATCAGCCGCGACATGACCGGGGAGAACCTCGGCGTGACGCGGCAGCTTGAGGACTGTCAGGCGCTAGCCAAGCAGCTCGACTGGACGGTGGTTGAGACCTACACCGACAACGACATCAGCGCGTCGAGCGGCAAGATGCGGCCTGGCTATCGCCGCATGATGAACGACATCAGGGAGGGTCGGGTCGACAGCATCATTGCTTGGCACCCCGACCGTCTGTATCGCCGCGCCATCGACCTTGGCGAACTGGTCGAGGTGTGCAAGACCCACAACACACAGATTGCCACAGCGAGAGCCGGGGCTGTTGACCTCACGACACCAACCGGGCGACTAGTAGCCGGCCTTTTGGCGCAGGTCGCCACCTACGAGGGCGAGGCGAAGTCCGACAGGTGGAAGCGGTCCATCCGGCAGCGTCGCGAGGCGGGTATCGTCCACACCATGGGGCCACGGCTCTACGGCTACGAACGCGACGGGACGATCGTCCCCCACGAACGCGAGCACATCGAGTGGGCCGCGGGACAGATCCTCGACGGGGCCGCGATCATCCGCACCGTCCGCGACCTGAACGCCCGAGGCGCTCGGACGACGATGGGCAACGAGTGGAACCGGGCTGGGCTGGTCAAACTGCTGCGCAACCCCCGACTCGCTGGCATGTCCACGCTCAACGGTGACGTCGTCGGCGTCGGGTCGTGGTCCCCCATCTTCGACGCCGAGACGTTCGAGGGTCTGCAAGCCGCGCTGTCTGTCCGCAAGGGCACCGTCCCCAGCCGACCGCGGGTGGCACTGCTGCTCGGACTCATCAAGTGCGGCAAGTGCGGGACTCCCCTGCGCTCCGGCCGGCGCACGAAGAAGCCAGGCGAGACCGAGGGTCGACGGACGTACAAGTGCGCCACCCTGCCCGGGACGTCCGAGGGTTGCGGCGGCATCCTCGTCGACGCCGTGTCGGTCGAGGAGATCGTCGAGGGCTACGCGCAGGCGATGGCCGACGACCCCAAGGTGCGCGCCTACGTTGACGAGCTGCGGGCAAGCAGCGGCGAACGGGCGGGCGAGGCGCTGTCCCTCGAGGCCCGCATCCGCGAGCTCGAAGACCAGCTCGGCGAACCCGGCGTGCCCGTCGCCGCCATCCTGCGCGCGATCGACCGCAGCAAGGAACGGCTCGAGGAACTCCGCGCCGAGGCGGTCACGTCCTCACCCATGCCCGGTGGTGGCGTCGAGTGGCCGACCGACCTGGCCCGCCGTGCCCGCGCGGTGCGGAACGTCGTGGCCGAGGTCGTCATCGAGCCCGCCGAACGCGGGTGGGTGTTCGACCCCGACCGTGTGCGGATCGTGCCGCGGGGCTAGACCGCCCGCAAACGCTCGCCCCGCAACTCCACGGATGGCACGTCAGCCGGTGTCGGCGTCTCGATCGCCCAGGCCCGCAGCATGTGCCAGCACCTCGCAACCTCGCCGTTGATGAACAAGACGGCTGGCAGCCCGTCTCGCTCCACAATCGCCGCGTGGATGCCCTCTGGCAGTTCCTCGTCGCCCACTGCTTGAACGATGTAACCCGACATGGTGTAGCCCCCTATCAGTAGCGACCCCTGGGATAGCCGCTACGTCGGGGACTCTATGTCGGAGGTCCGACAGTCACCATAGTTACCGTCCAGTTACCGGAAAGTAGGCGTCAAGTGTTACGCCTGCTCGCCCTCGGTCCGTTCGTTCATCCGCCGCATCAGCACGTCAAGGGCTGCAGCGAGGGCGTCAGGGTTGTCGGCCGGCGCCTCGACGACCGCGGACGTTGCGCCGAAGACGTTCTCGAGCCGGATGCGGACGATGCCGCCGCGCTCTTCCTCGACGTGGCCCCGCGGCTCCTGGACCCGCGAAGGCACATCCATGCCCGTCTCGTGCTCAAGGTCGCTCAGCGCCTTCTCTACGGCTGCGAGCGTCGTGTCTCTGACCGCGCCTCCCGCCTCGAGGGTGGCGAGACTGCCGCGATCGACGCCAGCTCGCTTCGCTAGGGCGCTGACGGACAGCCCGATCTCTGCGCGTCGGCTCTTAATTGCGTCCCCCGGAGAACTCACGGCGGGGACGCTACTAGTTATAGGCGTTACTGACATCTCGACCCTCTCCCTGTTGCGGAAGTTCCGCAATCACCCCCCGGCGTGCTCCTAGTAGATACCCAAACCGAGGGCTCCGCATCGGTAGGACTACGTAGATCCGCTACGTAGATGCTTGCGTGTCGGTCGTTGCGGGTCTATGGTCGTCACATGCCAGCAACCACCAGCAACGACCCGCAGGGGTTGGGCGGCGCGTCGGTGGCCGACATTACGCCGATCTTCGCGACGGTGAAAGACGCCGCGGCGATCCTCGGCGGACTCTCGCCCTGGACCGTCAACCAGCTCTGCCGAACCGGGGCCATCGAGTCCCGCTTCCACAACCGCCGCCGCCTCGTCGTCCTGGCCTCACTACGGGCCTACGCCGAGAGCCTGCCCACCACTCGCGAGGACGGAGAGGAGTCGGCATGAACCTCCGCGACCACGGCCGACGACTCGCAGCCGCTGCCCCGCCGCTGACCGACGCGCAGGCGCTCGAGTTCGCGCAGATCCTGCTCGGCTCCGACGACCGAGCCGCCGCCTAGTCGCCGCGGTCGGCGCACCCCCCACGCCGGCCGCGGTCACCACCCACACATGAACGAACCCGCCCAACGGCTGCCACCGGGGCGGGCTCGGAGAAGAACTCCACCGGAAGGATACCCGATGCACCACGACTTCGCTCGCACCTCACCTGAGGTCGCGCCCAACGACATCGAGTGGGCGTTCCAAGACGGCACCCCGTCGATCGTCGCCCACATCCCCGACGGCGAGGGCAACTACTCCGTCGTTCGCCTCGACCAGACGGCGCCCGAGTCGATCTACGAGCGCGAGCAGGTCCGCGCTCTCCTGCGGATTGCCCGCCATCAGATGGACGTGAGCGAGCCGACCCTCCTGTCCGCCATGACCGCGGAGGCGTCCCGATGACCAGCCTCGCCCACACCCTCCGCACCCTCGCGGACCTCATCGACCAGGGCCACCCCGCCGACCTCATCAGCGTCGGCGAGCACGTGACCGTCGTCGCCACCCCCATCTCGGCCGCACGCTGGCAGGAGCTCACCCCCAACGGCCTGCTCGACGTGGACGGCGCCAAGGTGTCCGTGACCGTCGTGCCGCTCGTCTCGCTGGACGTGGCGTGATGGCTACCTACGTCACGCTCTGCGTCGTTCTCATCCTCGCCGCCCTCTTCCTCGGCATGTTCTTCGCACCCGACCGCGAGCGCCTCTTCTTCGGCTTCTTCGCGGCAACGTGGACCATCGGCGTTCTCTTCTGGGTGACCGTCTTCTACGTCGCGTGGCACTTCCTCAGCAGGTGGTGGTGATGACCGCCGCCAACCTCACCACCGCAGCCGGTGCCCTCTGGCCCGTCCTCGCCGTGGTCGCCGCCCTCGTGGTGCTCGCCTGCCTGCTCGTCGCGGCCGGTGAGCGACGCCTCGACCGCGTCGTCGAGGACGTGCTCGGGCCCGAGGTGCCGGACTACGACGCCAACGTCAACGCCAGGTGGGTGGAGTGATGAACGAACAACCCGCTGAGTGTGAGTGCGCGATGACAGAAACGTCGTTCCGCGCATGCCCCTTGCATGGCGAGGACGCATGGTGCCGCTCGTGCGGATTGGCATACATCGACCACGGCGCATCTTGCGCCAGAGACGTCCCAGCGAGCAGCGCTGGGCCTACAGAAGGAGAGAAGGATGGCAAACAAGGTGGAGTCCATCCCGACCGCACTCGGCAAGTTGCGGAAGGGCCTGATGGACGAGGGATACACGCAGGATCAGGCGTTCTGGCTCGTTCAGGATCTGGTTCGCAAAGCCGAGTCGCCGACGGCCCTGGTCGAGGACTGACCAACGCGACCCCGGGTGGCTCGCACGAGTCGCCCGGGGCTCGGGCCCACCACGTCATTCCACCCGCAAAGGGTGACGCGCGATGACCCCCGAGGAGTTCGCCCAGCAGCGGCAGGCGTCGCTCAGCGCGCACCCGTCGGCGCGGCGGATCTTGGACCTGATCGCCGCCAACCACGCGAAGGGCATCGACGCGGAGTGGGAGGCGATGAACCGATGACCATCTTCGCGTACGCCGTGGCGGCATTCGTGCTGGCGCCGCTCCTGACGCGGCAGATCGCCATCCTCTGGCCGTCATGTCCCGACGGTGAGGGTCCGATCGAGTGCGCGGTCTACCACAAGAGCAAGCCCGCTGGTCACCGCACGCCACAGATCAAGCCGCAGACCGCGCTGTTCGGATCGTTGGCCGCACTCGCTTGGCCGATCACCTGCGCCCTCGCACTCGTCCTGTGGGCATCGCGCATCAAGCCCCTACCCCTCACCACCGAACAGCGAAGCGTCCTCATCGCGGCACTAGAGAAGGAGTTGAGCCGGTGATGACCGCCGATAACCAGTGGCTCCCCCGCGTCGTCCGCTGCGCCCGCCACGACTGCAAGCGCACCCTCACCGAGGACGACGCGGTCCAGTGTCCCCACGGCGAGAGCTTCTGCGGCGACTGCTCCTGGCCCGAGGCATGCCTGGCCTGCGCGTTCGAGGCCACCTTCCCCGGCCGCATCGACCCCACCTCCCCCGCCGCCTACGCCTGGCCCGACGACTCGGCCGCTGGGCTGATCCGCGAAGGCATCGACCACGAGACCGGCAAGCGCGTCGAGCGTTACGCCGAGAATCGAGACGACGTATGACCCTCCACATCATCCCCGACCTGCAGCAGGGCACCGACGCCTGGCACGACGCACGCCGCGGACTCATCACAGCCTCGGTCGTCGGCAAGCTGCTCACCCCGACGCTCAAGGTCGCCGACAACGACACGTCGCGCGGCATCACGGCCACCCTCGCAGCCGAGCGGATCTGCGGCTGGACCGAGGAGACCGGCATGACCCCCGACATGTGGCGAGGCTGTGAGTCCGAGCCGTTCGCGCGGGAGGTCTACGCCAAGCACTTCGCCCCGGTCGCTGAGGTCGGCTTCATGGTCCGCGAGGAGGACAGCTGGTCGCTCGGCTACTCCCCTGACGGCCTGGTGGGCGACGACGGGCTGATCGAGATCAAGGCCCCGCGCGCCAAGACCCACCTCAAGACGATCCTCAACGACGCCGTGCCCGACTACAACATGGCGCAACTGCAGGCGGGGCTCCTGGTCTCCGGCCGCGACTGGATCGACTTCGTGTCCTACTGCGGCGGGATGCCGCTGTTCGTCAAGCGGGTCACGCCTGACCCCACATGGCAGCAGGCCATCGCCGAGGCGTGCATCTCGTTCGAGGTCGACGTCGCGCAGCTCGTCGCCGACTTCGAGGCCCGTGTCGCTGGCATGCCCACCACCGAACGCATCGACTTCAACCGAGTGGAGCTGAAGCTCTGATGACCGCACACACCTGCAAGACCCTGACCGACGGTTGCTACCGCTGCGACCTCAACCGCGACGAGATCAGCTTCTTCGAGAAGGAGATCCGCGACGAGGCACAGGCCGCGTGGCTCGCGTACCGCGACGAGTTCACACGAAGGCGGTACCTGACCCCTCGCCAGACAGCGAGCCAGATGCGCCGACGTGAGTTCATCGCGGGCTACCTCGCTGCGAACGGCATGGAGACAAGCGCATGAAGGTCACCATCGAGAAGAAGACGGACCAGCTCAACTTCGAGGACTTCCTCGGCGGGGTGACTCGCATCGTCACCGTCGCGGGGGTCAAGGCCGGCACCAAGGAGCAGCAGTACGACATCGCGATCGAGGGCGACGCCCGCGTGTGGCGTCCTGCGGTTACCGTGCTCAAGCTCCTGGTCGCCGCGTGGGGTGACGACGCGACGGTCTGGACGGGTCGCAGCGCCGAACTCTACGGCGACTCCGAGATCACCTTCGGCCGCGAGAAGGTCGGCGGCATCCGTGTCTCGCGCCTGTCGCACATCGACGCGCCGGTCACCGCGAACCTGACCGAGACGCGGGGCAAGCGGCGGATGCACACGGTCGCCCCCCTGCCGCGCGCCGACGTCCTCAAGGCCGAGTGGTACGGCGCAGACCCCGAGCGACGTGCGGCCATCGAGGCTGAGGTCGCGGCTCTCGGCGGTGCATCGTGAGCACCCCGCTTGTAGACCTGTACGTCGCCCCCGACGGCACCAACGCCCCGACCATCTGGCGACGACGGCCAGAGAGCAGCCTCGGAGACGAGGCGCTCCTGACCCGCTCGGGCGCCAACGCCGGCACGTTCGACACGTTCGCCGAAGTCATCGCACGCATCGAGCCCGCCGTGAGCCAGGCCCTCGACGACCACGCCGCCCTCGTGGCCGAGCTGTGGGACGCCTACATGGTCGCGCAGAACGAGCCGGGGCCGATGGACTGGATCGCCCGGGCGGTGCTGACATCCGACTGGCTCAAGGCTCGCGACGCCCGCATGTCGGGAGGTGCGGCATGACCGCCCCGTTCTCCTGGGACTCGCCCACGTTCGGCGACCCCGCGACCTGCGTCCACATCGCCGCGTGGTGCGCGGATCGGCACAGTGAGGAGCCGAGCGATGACTAGGCCCAAGCTGCTCGACCTGTTTTGCGGTGCTGGCGGTGCTGGCATGGGCTACCTGCGTGCTGGCTTCGAGGTCGTTGGCGTGGACATCGCCCCTCAGTTCGACTACCCCGGCGTGTCCATCATCGCCGACGCCCTCGACTTCGCTGCTGACAACTGGCGCGAGTTCGACGCCATCCACGCATCGCCGCCATGCCAGGCGTCCACGGCGCTGACGAAGGGCACCAACAAGGGCCGCGAGTATGTGCAGCTCATCCCCGAGACTCGCCGGCTCCTCCGAGCGACCGGGCTGCCGACAGTGATCGAGAACGTCCAGGGGTCCGACCTGCGGCGCGACCTTACGCTCTGCGGCGAGATGTTCGGGCTCGGCGTGCTGCGCCACCGCTACTTCGAGGTGTCCGGCCTCGAGGCCGTCGCTCCCGCCCACAAGCCCCACCGCGGCCGGGTTCGCGGGTGGCGGCATGGCACCTACTACGACGGCCCCTACGTCGCGGTCTACGGCGCCGGCGGGGGTAAGGGGTCCATGGCCGAGTGGCAGCAGGCGATGGGCATCGACTGGACCGATGACCGCAAGGCCATCGCCGAGGCCATCCCGCCGGCCTACACGGAGCACATCGGCTGGCAGCTCGCGACCCACCTGACCGCGTCGACTGCGGCATGACGCCCCATCCAACCGCCCATACAACCGCTCACCGAGGAGATCCCATGACCGACAGCACCACACCCTCGCCCGCCGAGCCGGACGCCGAGAACCTGCCTAACGGGTGCTGCCACCCTCCGTCCAACCACGGCGCGCACGTCACTCACAGCGCCGCCCATATCGCCCGAGACGACGCGTCCCGTGGCTGACGGGAGCGTGCGCCCCCACCCGACTCATCATGTTCAGCGCGAGGTCGCCCCCGGTATCTGGGACGTGACTTTCACTTGGCACCCCAAAGGCATCGCGGGCTGGCGGATGCGCCGAGCCTGCAGCCGCCGCGGTGGTCACTGGTGGCACCCGGCTGACGCAATGATCCTCTGGCGTTGTTGCTCGTGCGGGGCTGACCGAGATGGCATGCCTAGGAACGGCACCTGATGCCAACCACGACCGACCTTCTCGCCCAGCTCCACGCGACCTCCGCCGCCGACGAGATCGCCAACCTCGCCGCCTGGCTGCTGCGAGGTGGTCGCGCATGAGCACCGTGACCCTGCCCTTCGAGACCCCGCCCCTGGTCAAGAATGCCGTCCGCAAGATGCACCACCACAAGGAAGCGAAGATCCGCCGCGAGTCCGTCGAGGCAGCCCGGTACGCCATCCGTGCAGCGAAGATCCCCGCCCTCGAGCGTGCCGTGATCGTGATGCATTGGCGCATGCCGACCCGGCACCGACGTGACGGGGACGGTGCCCAGCCGACCCTCTCCCTGGTGCTCGACGCGCTCGTGCTCGAGGGCGTCCTCCCCGATGACTCGTGGCAGTTCGTCGTCCACTCCGGCGTGACAACACACCCTCCCCTCCCCGGTCAGCCCGGCGCGCTCTGGCTGTCCATCCGACCAGCGAAGGAGCGTGCCTCGTGAACCGCACCACCCCCGAGACCCGCGACGCCGCCTGCAACGAGTACCTCGCGGGCGCAGAGATCGCCGACCTGGCCGCGCGCTACTACGTGGCCCGCTCCACCGTCCACGGCTGGCTGTCCGCGGCGGGCATCCTGCGTCGCCGCGGGGTCGTCGAGGACGAGGACGCCTACGCGGGTGGGTGGGTTCAGGACGGCTGGATTCGGCGGCCGATCGAGCCTGAGCGGCGGTCGGCATGACACCCCCCGGCCTGACGTGCGTGCGATGCGAGCGCCCCCTGACGCCTCGCCTTGCACGCGCCACTGACGAGGGCTACCGACACGCCGACAAGTGCCCGCGACCCTGCGCGGTCGGCGACTGCGACCACACACGCCACGCCCGCGGGTACTGCCGCAAGCACTACGGCGAGCTCGTGGAAGGTAGAAGGCCGCGAACCTTCGACCCCGTAGGCCGTCTCGAGGACATCTGCTGGATGGCTGAGACCGGCGAGAGCCTGGCAGGCGTGGCGAAGCGGCTCAACATCACCGAGAGGGCCGTCGCCTTGTTCCTCACGCGGCACAAGCAGACCGACGTGCTGGCCGCGCTGACCCGACGCAACCCGCGTGACCCCAACAACCGGACGAACCTCGCACTGCTGGGGGACTGGGGATGAAGCCTTTCCGCTTGTCGGCGGTGGTTGCGACAATGGCAGCAGACACCGACACAAGTCGGCCCGGCAGGAGTTGCAGCTCCACACCGGGCCTCGCCGACCAGAAAGACACCGACCGACTCATGGACATGATGCCTCAGCGCGCCGACAACGCGCCACCCCGACCGTCCGTCTGCCCGACCTGCGGCCTCACTGCTGACAACGGCGTGCTGGTCCGCGCCGAGCTGACTGCGACCGCCACCTACTGCGACACCGCCGGCCACCTGTGGGCTGTCACCTGGTTGGAGGTGGGGTGACGTGCCCAAGATCCGCGGCTTCAAGGCTGACCTCTGGACCGACGAGGATTTCGTCGAGCTGTCCCCGTTCGCACGCCTCCTCTGGATGGGCATGTGGAACTACGCCTGCGACAACGGCCACCTTGCCGACAAGTCCAAGCAGATCAAGATGCGAGTACTCCCCACCGACGACGTCAACTGCGCCGAGTTGCTCCGAGAGCTCGAGCAGAACCGCCGAATCGTCCGCAGGGACGGCGTGATCACCATCCCGAACTTCACGCGCCACCAGAAGCCCGACAAGCGCTACTTCGTGACCTGCGATCTGCCCGACTGCACTAAGCCGGACGGAGATTCGCAGCGTGAAACTCGTGGGGGCCACACCGAGCCTCGTAGTGGCCCCGCTGTGGGCTCGCAGGGGCCACACGATGAAGTGAATAGAGGTGAAGTGAATAGAGGTGATGGTGAAGGAGCTGCCGCGGACAAGCCGCGCTCAACGAGGGCCCACCAACTTCCTGCCGACTGGGCACCGTCCGAAGCCCACGCCTCTCTAGCTGCTGAGAGGGGGGTCCACCTCAACGAGGAGACGGTCAAGTTCCGCGACTGGACCGTAAGCATGGCCGTGGCGAAGAAGGACTGGGACGCGACCTTCCGCAACTGGCTCCGCAATGCGCGACCGACCAACGTCCGCCACCTGCCCCCGCAGACTGATGGGCAAGGACGCGTCATCCTCCCGCCACTCCCGCCCCGCTCGCCGTGGGAGGGATCGTGAACGAGCAGCGATCCGACCGCGGCGCCGAGCAGGCTCTCCTCGCTGCGTGCCTTGTCTCCAAGACGGCCCGGGTGGAGGCGCGACGCCACCTCATGCGCGGCGACTTCGACGACCTGCGTCATGAGCACATCTGGGACGCTATGACGACCCTCGACCGGGCGAGCAAGTCCGTCGACGCCGTCACCATTATGGCTGTCGTCGGCGCCGCGTCTCCGGAGGGCATGATCCTGCCTGAGCTCGTGACCGCAGTCGGAGTCCCCGACAACGTCCCCGAGTACGCAGCGATCGTTCGAGGCTGGGCCATCCGCCGCAGACTCGAGAGCGCAGGCCGTCACGCCCTCACCCTGGCCTACACGGAGGGCCACCCCGGCACCATCGCGGCACGCGCTGCGTCCGAGTTCATCGCTATCCGCGACGGGCAGAACGCCACGGACGACATCACCGCCGTCACCGTGACCGAGCTCCTCGCTGAGCAGGACGATGAGCCCGATTGGCTCATCCCTGGCCTCCTTGAGCGTCGCGACCGCTTCATGCTGACTGGCGAAGAGGGGCTCGGGAAGTCACACCTGCTGCGGCAGTTCGCGGTCTGCCTCGCCGCGGGCATCCATCCCTTCAATGGCTCGCGGCTTGCCAATACGGGCCGAACGTTGATCGTGGACTGCGAGAACACCCGCGGGCAGGTGCGTCGGAAGCTGCGCCCGGCTGTCGAGTGGGCCGCGCGAGTCGGCCAGGACCCCGCCGACCGCATGGTGGTCGACTGCACGAACCGCATGGACATCACCCGCGACAAGGATCTGGCGCGGATTCACCAGCTTCTCGACGCCTACCAGCCCGACCTCGTTGTCATCGGCCCGCTCTACCGACTGGTGCCCCGGGCGCTACAGACCGACGACGACACCGCCCCCGTGCTGGCCGCTCTGGACACCATTCGCGACAGGGGTGCCGCGCTGCTCATGGAGGCGCACGCCGGCCATGCGCTGGGCAAAGGCGGGGTGCGCGACCTCCGACCCCGCGGCTCGTCGTCGCTCCTCGGATGGCCCGAGTTCGGCTACGGCATGAAGCACATCGGCACCGAGGGTTACGCGGACCTGATCCCGTGGCGTGGTGACCGGGAGGAACGGGAGTGGCCGCAGCGACTCCGCAAGGGCGAGGGGTTCCGCTGGGTGCCTCACGTGAACGTCTACGGCTACGGAGAGGACATCGCATGACCTGGCTCACCACCTGGCAATCCCCCACCGGCACACAGTACGCCGCGCACGAGACCGAGCGCCAGGCCGAGGCGCACGCGGCCGAGCTGCGTCGGGAGCGGATGCAGGCGTGCGCGTTCTGGTCGGAGGGGGTGGGTGACCCATGGATGTGATGGCGCGAAGCGCGCGACTGTCGGCGATCTTCGCCAAGACTGTCGAGGTCGACGGCTGTCTCATCTGGCAGGGCTACCTCGACAAGGATGGTTACGCCCGAATCGACCGGCGACAGGGTCACCGGCTGGCATACGAGCTGGCGGTCGGCCCGATCGGTGATGGCCTCACCATCGACCACCTGTGTTTCGTGCAGGCGTGTGTTAACCCGACACACCTTCGCCCATTGACGAATGCGGCCAACGCCCGGCGTCAGCGGGAGGCGCTCAAGACGCACTGCATCCACGGCCATGAGTTCACCCCTGAGAACACCTATCTCAGAAGCACCACAGGTCGTCGCACATGCCGCACTTGTCAGCGCGAGGCCGTCCGTCAATACGCAGAGCGAAAGAAGGCAACCGCATGAGCCGCGAATGTAGGTGCGGACGCCCCACAAGGGACGAGGCGTATTGCTGCGACAACTGCGGCGACGCCCTGTCCCGCGCCCTCGGTGACGTGACCTGGCTCGACGCCGAGCTCGAGACCAGCATCACCCGGCAGCAGGGCATCGACTACCGCCGCGTGGGAGGTGGCAAGGGCGGCAAGGCAACCGTCCCCTCACCCGCGAACATGGGAGCCAGTGACGCGCGGACCCACCTCAAGGCGCTGCTCGTGACGTGGGCGCTGTTCTGCAACGAGGAAGGCATCCGCAACTCCTCGCCACACGCCGGACTACCCGCCGACACCCTGCCCGCCCTGTCCGCGTGGCTCCTGTGGCGCGTGGACGGCCTCACGCTGCACGACATCGGCCCCGAGGCGGTGGACGAGATCACGTCCGCGGTGGCCCACTGCCACCGCCACATTGACCGCCCTGCCGATCGCCAGTTCCTCGGGGACTGCCGCGAGCAGGAGTGCGACGGTCGGGTCTACGCGCGGCCAGGTGGCGACGTGGCCCGGTGCGAGGCGTGCGGGACGACGACGCCGGCCGAGCAGATCCGCGCACGGCTGCTCGAGGAGCTGGACGACCGCCTCTGCACGGCTGCGGAGATCGCGCGGCTGTCGACGTACCTCGGGCTCAAGGCGGGCAGGGAGTCGGTCCGCAAGCACGTCGAGTACCTGTCGCGAGCGGGGCGCATCGAGAAGCACTCGGCGATCAGTGACACGGCTGTCTATCGCTTCGGCGAGGTCTACGGGCTGCTCGTGATGAAGGACTATGGCAAGCAGAAGACGGCATGAGGCGAGGTATTGACGGATGTGCTTGACAAATGCTACGCGGGTCGTCACCATGGTAGATGTCATCCTCGCGAGAGATGGCCCACCTACCCCGAAGCCCCGCTCACCGCGGGGCTTCTCCCATGTCTGGGGGTCGCCATGGGCAAGCGGAATCGCATCGTCGCAACCTACCGCAGCGGCGAGCACCTGTTCCAAGCCAACGTGGACTGCGACAACGCCTACCCCGAGGCCCTGGCCGTCGCCCGCGCCAACGCCCGTGAGCTGGTCTGCGAGATGGTCGCGGACATCATGGAGCTCGACGTCGAGGCTGAGATGGACGCGGCCGACGCTGAGGCTGAGGTCGACGAGGCCTGACCGTGGCTACTCGGGAGAACGTGCCCTGTCCTGATGGTTGGCGCCCCTTTGCCCGTCACTGCGGCGAACTGTGCTTCGACCAGACATGCCCGATCTGCCTTGAGTGGATCGACCTGTCTGACAACTAGAGCGACCCCGCGCTGCGCTAACAGCCGGGGTCATGGACGAACTGTTGAGGAGTTCGACATGCAGCATCGTACCTCGCCCGAGACTCGGGCCAAGTTCTTGAGCAAGATCCGCGTGGCACCCGATGGGTGCTGGCTGTGGGCTGACGCCCCCGTACCCCAGGGCTACGGTCGCTTCTACTACCCAGGGATGGCGAAGGTGGAGGGCGGCTACGAGTACGCCCACCGCGTCGCTCACGAGCTATTCGTCGGCCCCATCCCAAGCGCCACGGAGATCGACCACCTGTGCCGCGTGCGTCTGTGCGTGAACCCGGCTCATCTTGAGGCTGTCGACAAGGACGAGAACATCCTCCGCGGCGAGTCGCCGCCGGCTCACAACGCACGCAAGACGCATTGCCTCCGCGGACACGCCTTCGACAGCCGTAACACCTACGTCCGGCCGGATGGTGGCGGACGAGTGTGCATGGCCTGCCACAAGATCCGTCGCGGCCTAGCCGCTGCCGATGCCTGACGCCGTGCTCGGCGAGAACTAGACGTTTCCCAGATAGACACTTTCCGCCTCTGAGGAAACGCCGCAATGGGGGTATGGCATTGAAGGCGATCGAGCAGGAACTAGCTCGCCACTGGTCGCGCACGCAGAACCTCGAGGGCGACTGGCTCTGCTCCTCGGCGGCTTCTTGGCCCCGCCCAACGACGACCGCACGGACTCGTCGCACCGTCAGCACATCGCGACCGTCCTCGCCCGGACCGTACTCGGCTCGGAGTAACCCCAGCACCACCCGCCGCGACACGCCCTCGGGCCTGTCCCGCCGAACGGAGCAACGCATGGCCGAGGTAACCATTTCCGCTGAGCGCGAGGCGCTCATCTATGGCGACGGCATGGGTCAGGCGCACGTCATATCGTCGCCCCACTGGCGCCCTGCCAGCCTGTCAGGCTCCGTGGAGCGCCGCGTCCTAGCCGCCCGCCTGCGAGCGATTGCGGACGTGGTCGACGGCACGGTGGAAGACTGATGGCCCTGTCCGACGTGGCTGCGACCTTCACGGCCGACGCCCTGCCACACCGCACCTGCAGCGCCTGCCACGCCCTCGCCGGCATGGACCCCGACGACGCGGCCACCCTGCGCGCCCTACTCGCCAACCGCTCCGTCAGGTTCCGCGACCTGGCCCGCGAGCTGGCGAACGACCCCGACTCGCCCACCGTGCCCGAGGATGCCCTGTCGCGTCATGCGCGGGGGCTGTGTGCGGCTGGCGAGAGGCTGCGGTCGTGAGTGTCGCCGAACTGGAGCACAGCGTGCTCTCTCACGAGTTCTTGCGGTGGCTGCGAGACATGGACGACCTCGGACACGACGAGTGCACTATCTGCAATCCACCCGTCTATGATGGCGGGTTGCACGAAACCGCCCGGATGTACACCAAGGCAATTGACTGCCCAGTCTGTGGCGTGCAGATCAAGCGAGGTGCAACCTCATTGGTGCGCCGAGACTATGAGCGGCACCTTTGGGACGAGCACAACGCATGACCATCGCCGACATCGCCGCCAAGGTCACCCACAAGCGCGAGCTCAACATCCTGGTCTACGACATCGAGCGGATGAAGGGCACCGCGGGCGTCGAGTTCTGGTCGCTGTCCGACTTCAAGCACCGCCGCATCCACGCCGACGACGTGATCGACTGGCCGCGCACCATCTGCGTCGCGTGGCGGTTCCTCGGCGACAAGCGGACCGAGTTCGCCTCCGAGTGGGACGACGGCCCGGAAGACATGCACCGCCGCATCTGGGAAGCCTTCGACAAGGCAGACGTCACAGTCGGCCACAACTCCAAGGCGTTCGACGAGAAGCACCTCAACACCGGCTGGCGTGACCTCGGCATGACCCCGCCATCACCGAGCAAGCCCATCGACACACTGTCGGCGGCCCGCGCTAGGTTCGGTGACGAGTCCAAGACCCTCGACGCCCTGTGTCAGCGCATCGGACTCGCCGGCAAGACGGACCGCTACAACGTCGAGGTGGCCCGCGCTGCATGTGACGGCGACAGGGCTGCACAGCGGAAGATCCGTGCCTACAACATCGGGGACATCGACGCCACCGAGGCGCTGTACGTCACGCTGCTGCCGTGGATCAAGGCCCACCCCCACGTCGCCCCGAACACGGGTGCCGACAACTGCCCGCGGTGCAACTCCCCCAAGGTGCGGCGCAACGGGACCTGGACCGTGCATGTGTGGACGTACGTGGCGCTCACGTGCGACGACTGCGGCGGGCACTGGAAGACCACCATGCAGTCGCGTGGGCCTGGGGTGAAGACGCTGTGAGCCGCTGTCCTGGCTGTGGTGGCGACGTGACAGTTATCCCGGCCGAGCAGTACGCGCGCCTTACTGCTGACGAGATCGAGGAACGGCAAGACGAACTGGCGCAGCGCTTCATGGACTACGAGCCGAAGCCGCGCGCACACCCTGCGACCATGATCGGCCGCACCACCGCAAGCGACCACTAGCCATGCTCTGGTGGATCGCCTCCCTGTTCTGCCGTGCCGTGACGTCCTACCTAAGCCAAGAGCCAACGGCGCTCACCGAGCACGGCAACCCTTCCGTCGACCGGGGGTCAGTGATGCACCAGACCATCGTCATCACCGACACCACGACGCGCCCCGAGCTCGAGGAAGCGATGGCCCACATCGTCGCTACCTTGCACCGGATGCCGGCGCACTGGACCGACCGACGGGCTGCGCTGCACGAGACGCTGGATGCGCTGCTGACTGACTGGCAGGACGCGCCCCATGCATAGGCCGCGACCCAAGTGCGGACACTCGCCCGGTCATGAGGCAGGCGACTGTGTGCCTACGCTTGACTCCTACTGGGCGTCACACCTGAACGAGTGGCTAGACCTGAGGCCCGCCGATGCGTGACCCCCGCACCTGCAAGACCTGCGGCAGGTCGGGCGACCACTGTGCGCCGCTGGTGCTGGACTGCTGCTGCCTCTGCTCGCACGGGGATCAGCGCAAGGCGTGAGCAGGTCGGTAGGCGGAAGCTCTCGACAGTGGCGCGAACTGAGAGCCCGCATCCTCAAAGCATCCGACGTCTGCCACATCTGCGGACGGCCCGGAGCCGATGCCGTCGACCACATCGTGCCTCTCGCTCGAGGTGGCACGAACGACCCGCGCAACCTGGCTCCGGCACACCATGACGTCGAGCCCAAGTGCAACCGAGTCAAGGGCGACCGCGAGTTCGCACCCATCGTTCGGCGATCCGGGAGCCTCAAGCGCCCCGATGGGGTGGGCGGGTGACCCCTCGATGCCACAGCCACAGGACAGCGGGCCATAGGTCCAATCCCCCCCCGCGATGACCCCTGGCCTTGGAGGTGCCCGTGACGACCCCTGACGAGCCCTCTGTAACCCGCCTGGACGGCCTGCGGGAGATGCGCGACGACCTCCGCACCCGCATGTCGAAGTGCGACTCAGACCAGAACTTCGCCGTGATGGGCCGCCTACTGGCGGACACCTTAAAGCAGATCGACGAACTCGACCCACCGGCCGTAGTCGAGAAGCCGGAGGATGACGTTGACGAGTTCACGCGCCGCCTCCGTGAGCGGGAGTCAGGAACCGCGGCTCCACGTAAGGCCAAGGGCTGAGCGAACGCTCGGCGACCTGGCCGGCGAGTTCTCTGCACGGCATGGTCTGACCCCCGACCCCTGGCAGCAACTCATCCTTGACGACTGGCTCGCCCAGTCGAAGGGCAAGTGGGCTGCCATGACGTGCGGCCTGTCGGTCCCGCGGCAGAACGGCAAGAACGGCGTCCTCGAGATGCGGGAACTGTTCGGCGCGGTGCTGCTCGGTGAGCGCATCCTCCATACGGCCCACGAGGTCAAGACGGCGCAGAAGCACTTCCGCCGCCTCAAACACTTCTTCGGCGACAGGGCCGACGATCCGACCGCCCGTTACCCGAAGTTGAACGCCCTTGTCCGCGAGGTCAGGAACGTCAATGGGCAAGAGGGCATCTACCTCACAAACGGTGGCAGCATCGAGATTGTGGCCCGCTCCAAGGGTTCCGGTCGAGGCTTCACGGTCGACGTCCTGGTCATGGACGAGTCGCAGGAGCTGGGCGACGAGGCGCAGGAAGCGTTGATGCCGACCACCTCATCCGCGCCCCTCGGCAATCCTCAGTGGATCTACACGGGCACGCCGCCCGGCCCCAAGGTCAACGGCGAGGTGTTCACCCGTACCCGACTCGACGCCCTCTCTGGGAAGTCGGGACGCAAGTGCTGGCACGAGTGGTCGATGGAGCCGGACGCGAGTTTGGACGACCTGGCCGCCGTGGCAGTGGCAAACCCCGCTCTTGGTGGCCGTCTGCAAGTGGCCGTGCTAGTTGCTGAGCGCAGTGAGATGTCTGACGACGGCTATGGGCGCGAGCGCGGCGGCAGGTGGGAGAACGCGTCATCGTCAACCGTCATCGACCCTGAGTCCTGGGGTCATGTCCGCGACACGTCATCCCTCGTTGAAGACCGCTTCGCCTTGGCTGTCGAGGTCTCCCCCGATCGCACGACCGCCGCCGTGGCCCTCGCTGGGCAGCGCGCGGATGGCAAATGGCACGTGGAGCTCGAGGAGCAGCGCAGCGGGGTCGGTTGGCTGGCCCCGTACCTCATCCGCCTGGTCGAGGCCAACCCCCAGATCCGCGCGGTGGTCATCGACGGCATCTCGCCGGCAGCCTCGATTATCGACGAGCTCACGCAGGCCAAGATCAAGGTCACCACGACCGGCGTCCGCGAGATGTCCGCGGCGTGCGGGCAGTTCTACGACGGCGTCATGGAGGGCTGGTTGCGCCACCTGGACCAGCCACAGCTCAACCACGCGCTCTCCACTGCCCGCAAGCGTCCGCTCGGTGACTCGTGGGCGTGGAACCGCAAGAACTCGGGCAGTGACATCACCCCGCTAGTCGCCTGCACGCTCGCGCTGTGGGGCGCGCAGAACTCGACCGTGAAGAAGCCCGTCCGTCGCAACGGCCGGTCCAGTGGACAGCGAAGGGCGGTGGTCGTGTGACTCACGAGAAGATCACCCTTCCCGGAGTCTCGGACGACGACAGCGCCCTGATCAACGGCCTGGTCGAGCGACTGGACGCGAAGGCCCAGCGCAACCTCCTGCGGGCCTCCTACTACGACGGCAAGCGCGCCATCCGCCAGGTCGGCACGATCATCCCGCCGCAGTATTACCGCCTGGGCATCGTCCTCGGCTGGTCTGCCAAGGCGGTCGACATCCTCGCCCGCCGCTGCAACCTCGACACGTTCGTATGGCCTGACGGCGAGCTCGACTCGATCGGCCTCGAGGATGTCATCGAGGGCAACCACCTGGGGCAGGAAGTCTCCTCAGCCCTCGTGTCGTCGCTCATCCACGGCACGTCCTTCCTCGTCAACACCCTCGGCGACGAGTCGGCCGGCGAACCCCGCGGACTGATCCACGTCAAGGACGCCCTCTCGGCGACCGGCGAGTGGAACCCGCGTACGCGGCGCATGGACAACCTGCTCTCCATCACAGACCGTGACGCCGACGGCAAGACGACCGGCCTCGCTCTGTACCTCGACGGTGTGACACTGACCGCCGAGAAGGATGGCGGCGTGTGGTCTGTCGAACGCTCTGACCACAATTGGGGCGTCCCCGTCGAGCCGATGGTCTACAAGCCCCGTGTGGGCCGCCCCTTCGGCTCCTCGCGCATCTCCCGCCCCGTGATGAGCCTCCACGACCAGGCGCTTCGGACGGTCATCCGCATGGAGGGCCACGCCGACGTCTACTCGTTCCCCGAGATGTGGCTACTCGGTGCCGACGAGTCCATCTTCAAGAACGCCGACGGGTCGCAGAAGGCGTCCTGGCAGGTCATGCTCGGCCGGCTCAAGGGCATTCCCGACGACGAGGACGCCGCGAACCCGCGGGCCGACGTCAAGCAGTTCGCGGCCTCATCCCCGCAGCCGCACATCGACCAACTCAAGCAGCAGGCGCAGTTGTTCTCCGGCGAGACGTCGATCCCCCTGACATCCCTCGGCGTGTCTGACATGAGCAACCCGACGTCGGCGGACTCCTACATCGCCAGCCGGGAAGACCTCATCGCCGAGGCTGAGGGCGCGACGGACGACTGGACACCCCCTCTGCGACGTGCCGTCCTGCGCTCCCTGGCGATGACCAACGGGCTGTCCGAGGTTCCGCTGCAGTGGCGCACCGTGGCCCCGAAGTGGCGCTCACCGCTGCACCTGTCCCGCGCGGCTCAGGCGGACGCCGGGGTCAAGCAACTCTCGGCGGTGCCGTGGCTCGCTGAGACTGAGGTCGGGCTCGAGCTTCTCGGCCTGTCCGAGCAGCAGATCCAGCGCGCCCTTGCCGATCGCCGACGGGTCGCCGGCACCACCGCACTCTCATCCATCCTCGAGCGCGCCGCACAGGTGAACGTCGATGACGACACCGACCCGGCTGCGTAACGACGTCCGCGCGCTGACAACTCTCGCCGAGCGCGACCTGTCCAAACTCTGGCAGCAGGTCACCACCGCGGCGGCTGCCCAACAGGCGCTGAACGACACCCTTCCCGCCCTGATCGAGACCTACGGGATGGCCGCCGCAGCACTCGCGGCCGACTGGTACGACGAGGCCCGCGTCAAGGCTGGCGTGGGCGGCTCGTTCCGCGCATTCCCTATCGAGGTCCGCGACCCCGGCGCCCCGGTCCTCGCAGGCTGGGCGCTATCTGAGGGCAAGACGCTCGACACGGCCCGCGTACTAGTGGCCGGCGGAGTCCAGCGGCGGATCGCCAACGCTGCCCGCTACACCGTCGCACGGTCCTCGATCGCAGACCCACGGGCTCAAGGCTGGCGCCGAGTGGGCGACGGCTCGTCCTGCCGGTTCTGCTCGATGCTCCTAGGCCGCGGCGCCGTCTACACCGAGGCGTCAGCGAGCTTCGACGCACATGACCACTGCGGCTGTTCAGCCGCCCCCGCCTTCTAGGCGCACAGACCTCCCCGACCGCAACGGCCGGGAACAACCCGCAACGGGAGCACCACATGTCCGAGCAGACCGCAGAGGCCGCCGCAACGGAGACCGAAGCCCCCGCCACTACCGACCAGGCCGAACAGAAGCCCACCGAAACGGTCGACTTCTGGAAGCAGAAGGCCCGCGAGCAAGAGAAGCGCGCCAAGGAGAACGCCGACGCCGCAAAGCGTCTCGGCGAACTCGAGGAGTCGCAGAAGTCCGAGTCGCAGAAGGCGGCCGACCGCCTGCGGCAGGCCGAGGAAAAGGCCACGTCGCTCGAGTTCCGGGCAACCGTGGCCGAGGTGGCAAGCGCGTCAGGCGTCCCGGTGGCAATCCTCGCCGGCCCGACCGAACGGTCCGCAGAAGGCATCAAGGCGTACGCCGAGCAGCTCCAAGAGTGGGCCGGCGAGCGCAAGAAGAACGGCAACCGCGTGCCACGCGAGGGCCAAACCCCATCTCCCGCTGAGGGTTCCGAGCGCCAGTTCGCGCAAGAGCTCTTTAGCTCCGGGAACTAACCCGAAAGGAGTACGGCTGTGGCCGTCCTCGCTACAAGCAACATCACTCTGCCCAAGACCATCGCCGCTGGCATGTTCAGCAAGGCCACGACCGGCTCCGCTGTCGCCGCCCTTTCGGGCGCCGAGCCGCAGCAGTTCGGCGAGGTCACCCACATGACCCTCACCGGGCGCCCCCGCGCCGAGTACGTCGGGGAGGGCGCCGTCAAGGGCTCCACCAACGCCACCTTCGGAACCAAGGTCGTCACGCCCCACAAGGCGCAGGTCACCATGCGGTTCAACGAGGAGGTCCAGTGGGCCGACGAGGACTACCAGCTCGGCGTCCTCACCACCCTCGCCAACGAGGGCGGCATCGCCCTCGCCCGCGCGCTCGACCTCGGCGTGTTCCACGGCATCAACCCCCTCACGGGTACCGCCATCGCCTCGATCGTGGCCGGTGACCGACTCGCCACCACGACGAACAGCGTCGAGCTCGTCACCGCCACGGTGAACACGCCCGACACCGTGATCGAGCAGGCGGCCGGCATGGTCATCGCCGACGGGTATGTCCCCAACGGCATCGCGTTCGACCCGACCTACGCCTGGACCGTGGCGACCGCCCGGTACGGCGACGGCCGCAAGAAGTACCCGGAGCTGGGCTTCGGCTCCAACCTGACGACCTTCGAGGGTCTGCAGGCGTACAGCTCCTCCACCGTGTCGGCCACCCCCGAGGCGACCAACACGAACGTCAAGGCCATCGTCGGCGACTGGTCCCTGCTCCGGTGGGGCGTCCAGCGTCGCATCCCGGTCGAGCTCATCAAGTTCGGTGACCCGGACGGCCAGGGCGACCTCAAGCGTCAGAACCAGATCGCCCTCCGTCTCGAGGTCGTCTACGGCTGGGGTGTCATGGACCTCGACGGCTTCGCCGTCGTGCGTGACGCGGTCGCCAACGTCTGATGGGCCGCTTCGTGAATGACGCGACGGGGGTCACCTTCTCCGTCGATGACAGCAAGGACGAGCGGTACGCGGTCGGCTATACGCCCGCCGACGAGCCCGAGTCCAAGGCGCCGGCCAAGCGGTCGACGTCCAGCAAGTCCAGCAAGTAACCGAGGGGGGCGGCCATGACTTACGCAACGGCACAAGATGTCGCAGTTGAGCTTGGCCGCCCCGCCTCGAGCCAGGCGGAGTCCGACCAGTGGGATGCCTGGCTGGCCCGGGCCGAGCGGAACATCGCCCGCGGCTTCACGCAAGCCAGCCTGGTCCTCGCCACACAGGTCGGGCTAGGAGCGCCCACCGAGGACGACGTCAGGGATGTCGAGGTGTCCGCGGTCCTGCGGAAGATCGCCAACCCCAGCGGCTTCACCTCCGTTACACGCTCCATCGACGACGCCACCCTGACAACCCGCCGCGAGGGTCCTGGCGTGGACGGCGACCCGCTAGCCATTACCGACGCGGAGTGGAAGATCCTGCTCCCTGTCGCAAGCGCACAGGGCGGCGCGTTCACCGTCGACACCCTGGGAACCTCGGGCGTCCACATGCCCTGGTGCGCGCTCTACTTCGCTGCCCTCTATTGCTCCTGCGGTGCCGACCTCACCAACTTTGAATACCCGCTGTACGAGGGCGGGGCGTTGACCGAGGGCAGCGAACTGTGATGCACGAGGTCACCGTCGCGTTGCCCGAGATGCGCGCGATGGCCGAGGCACTCATGGTCGACGCGGGCGTCGGTCTAAGACTCCTCGACAACGAGTGGGTCCTCGTGGATGGCATCGAGGTGCAGGCCACGGCAACCCTCTTCTTCGCCGCGTGCAAGGTGCAGACGGCCGGCGTGCAGCCCCGCGAGGCGCAGGTCGGTGGGCGCACCGCGGTCGAGGTCCGCACCGAGCTTCACCTCCCCGCAGACACCGCCCCGCTCTCGGTTGGCGACATCTGGGAGATCACCGCGGCGCACCCCCTGTCCCTGTCTGTGGTCGGTCAACGTCTCCGCGTCACTGCTCCGGTCGCGGGCACGTTCAAGACGGCCCGCCGCTATCAGGTCGAGGAGGTCGTCTCGTGATCTCCGGTGACGCTTCCGAGTTCTACGCCCTCGCTCGTGACTTCGGGGTTGCCGACAAGGCAGCCCTTCCGACCGCCCGGCCAGCAATCCAGGCCGGCGCCGAGCTCACCAAGCAGGCGTGGCAGTCGAACGCTCGAGCAACGTCCGGCACGCACGGTCGGCACTACCCGAACAGCATCACCTACGACACGCGCATCCTTGCCGGGTCGGTGATCGGTGAGGTTGGCCCCGACTCGTCGCGGCCCCAAGGTGGCATGGGTCGTGGCTTCGAGTTCGGCTCGGAGAACCAGCCCCCCCACCTCGACGGCCTCCGAGCGATGGACACCACGGCCCCCGCGGTCGAGAAGCTCCTCGGCGAGGCGATCGAGGGGCTCCTGCCGTGAGTGACCTAGACGCCCTCATCTCGCGCCTCACGACCGCTGGCGTGGTCCGCGTCTACAAGTTCGGCTCCGTGCCTGCCAGCCCCTCCTACCCCTACGCCGTGGTCTCTCCGGCCTACGGGGCACCCACCGTCCGCACGCTCGACGGGTCCGGCAAGCCGATCGGCCGCTTCACCGTCCAGTTCTTCGGTCGCCTGATCGACGGGCTGGTCGACGCTGCAGCCAAGGCGTTCGTCGCGTTCGACGGCGTGGAGTTGTCGGAGCTCGACGGCGACCCCGTCGCCTGGCAGGAACTCTCAACCCCCCCCTACCGAGACCCCGATACGGCGGGCGTTCTCGACATCACCCACACCTACCGATTCTGAGGAGCCCGCCATGCCCGAGTACGTCCGCGTAAAGGACAAGCAGACCGGCCACGAGTTTTCGATGCCCGCGGGCACGTTCGATGAGGACGCCGTGACGGTGCTCAAGAAGGACGCCGTCGACGCCGGGGGCGAGCCGCTCCCGACGAAGCACAAGACCACCGCCGACCAGGCGGCCAGCAACAAGTAACGCGGCCACGCCGCACTCGACAAGGAGAAGCAAATGGTCGCACCCAAGAAGCCTCAGCTCGTCATCGCGAACGGCAAGGACTCCTGGTTCTTCGTCCCCGCGATTGCGAACAAGAACGCCCCCACCATCACCGAGATCAACGCAGCGTCGGGTCTCAACATCTCGTGCTACCTGTGGTCGGACTTCGAGGGGATCACCTCGAGTACCGGCAAGGTGTCTCTGCCGCGCCTGCTGTGCGAGCTCACGTCCTACGAGGCGAACGACGTCACGTCGTACTCGTTCACCGACCTCGACTTCGCGTTCGCCCCCCAGGCCGCCGCCGCCTCCGACGGC
This sequence comes from uncultured Arthrobacter sp., assembly GCF_902805515.1. Taxonomy (GTDB): domain Bacteria; phylum Actinomycetota; class Actinomycetes; order Actinomycetales; family Micrococcaceae; genus Arthrobacter_D. Next base: position 25,459 of record NZ_CADCTE010000099.1, read on the forward strand.
AAGGCTGCGTGGGACAAGTTCAAGGCGGGTGGCCTGTCGGGCTTCCTCGTCCAGCGCCAGGGAGTCACGGCCGATCAGACCGCCCCCGAGGCGACCGTCGGTCAGTTCTTCAACGTCATCCCCGTGGAGATCGGCAAGGCGGTTCCCGGCAAGACGAGCACCGACGCGGCCGGCGTCTACCGCGCCGTCTCCCCGGTGGCCGTCACGGGCGAGCCTGCCTGGAACGTCGCCGCTGTCGCCTGATCCACCTGACGGACCCCCGACCGCTGTCGCCCTCCGCGGTCGGGGGTCTCACCACCACCACCACCACAAGGACACCGCCATGATCGAAGTTATCGTCCCCGACCACGAGGACACCTGGAAGTTCGACGACGTCACAAAGTGGCATGTCGACAACCTCGGCCACCTGCACCTTCAGTACCCCACCGGTCGGGGCAACGCAGCGACGTTCGCCCCCGGCGCCTGGCTGACGGTGTGTGACATCACCACCGACCCCGCGGCGGTGAAGTGATGGCTCAGACTGCCACGATCCGCCTCCTGACTGGCGACTACCCGGACCGACTCAACAGCCTCTGGGCTGCCGCGATGGCCGCGCAGAACGACAAGACTCCCCGCACCCTCGCCGACGAGGACCCGTTCGACGTCCTGTCGCGCGAGTATGAGGCACTCAAGGCCGAGGCTGAGGAAGCCGGCCTGTCGGTGACCATCAAGGCCGTTGGCCGCCGCGAGTGGCGCACCCTCAAGCAGAATCACCCGGCACGCGTCGAGGGTGACCCCGAGACGATCAAGGGCGACCGGCTCGCGGGTCTCAACACGTCGACCGTTGAGGACGACCTCGTCTACGCCTCGCTCGTCTCGCCGGAGTTCACCAGCCGTGCCGCCTACGACGAGTGGGCCGACGCCCTCTCGGAGGGCGAGTTCCAGACCATCCTCACCCGTGCGTGGCAGCTCGCGAACGTGGCGCAGTACGACCCAAAATCACTGCCCGCCTCGCGGACCCCGAGCAACGCCGGGAACTGAGCGTTGCGCGCGCCTGGGGCTACCGACTCGAGGACTGGCGCGCGCTACCTGAGGACGACCGCGACCTTCTGCTGGCTGAGGATGCGCTCGTCTGTTCGCGGTGCGGGAACCTCCGCGCGCAATGCTCCGACCCGTCGATCGACTGGCACCCGCAGGAGTCGGTGTGCTGGGCCACCGCCACGCGCGAGTGGGGCATCCGGCGCTTGCAGGCCAAGCACAAGGACTTTGACTTCGAGAAGCGCGACGGGAACGGCGAGCTTGTGATGAGTCCGTTGGATGGCGTCGCGGTGTGGGTCAGCGATGTCGACCTGGAAGCACTAGGCGCGACGGAGGGCCCCGACCAGCCCGAGCAGCAAGCCAACGATGAGTAGCGCCGCGCCAATGGGAGCGGTCTGGGCGTCAGGGCTGCTGTCGATGAGTGGGATGAGAAGTACCACCACCCCAAACACCAAAAAGACCAAGGCGAGTCGCATGGGTGAGTTCATACCCCCACGCTAATCGGCTCTCGAGCTCGCTGCATCGGTAATCCCACCTATCTCTGCCGGGAGGTTGTCAATGGCTGACCGGACAGTTGTCTACCGCCTCCAAGCCGACGTGCAGCAGTTCAAGGCGCAGATGGCCGCCGCGGGCGCGTCGGTTAAGAAGTCGGCCGGTGACATGACCGCCGCCACCAAGGACGGCGAGAAGTTCCGTGCGGGCCTCGACTCCCTTGGTGGTGCCGCGGGCAAGGTCGGCCTCGTCGCCGCTGCCGGTCTGGGCGCTGCGGTGAAGTCGGCCGCCGACTTCGACAAGGCCATGAGCGCCGTCGAGGCAGCGACTCACGAGTCGGCGCAGGGCATGGAGCAACTGCGCGCCGCGGCACTCAAAGCTGGCGCGGAGACCGCGTTCTCGGCGAACGAGGCAGCAGCCGGGATCGAGAACCTGGCGAAGGCGGGCGTCACCACCACCGAGATCCTCGATGGCGGACTGACCGGCGCCCTATCCCTCGCTGCTGCTGGCGAGATGGAGGTGGCCGACGCTGCAGAGGCCGCCGCGGGCGCGATGGCGCAGTTCGGGCTCGAGGGTGAGCAGGTTCCCCACATCGCCGACCTCCTTGCCGCCGCTGCTGGCAAGGCGCAGGGCGAAGTGTCCGACATGGTCTACGCCCTCAAGATGGGCGGCACCGTCGCGGCACAGACGGGCCTCACGCTCGAGGAGACGACCGGCACCCTGGCCGCGCTGGCTGAGCAGTCGCTGCTCGGCTCCGACGCAGGAACGTCGTTCAAGACGATGCTCGCCTCGCTGACGCCGAACAGCAAGAAGGCGCGCGACGCGATGGAGCTCTACAACATCCAGGCGTTCGACGCGCAGGGCAACTTCGTGGGCATGACCGAACTCGCAGGCCAGTTGGAGTCGGGCCTCGGGGACCTCACGAACGAGCAGCGCATGATGGCCCTCGAGACCATCTTCGGCTCCGATGCCGTCCGTGCCGCCTCGATCATCTACGACAACGGCGCCGAGGGCATCGCGAAGTGGACGGAGAACGTCAACGACGCCGGCTACGCAGCCGAGACCGCGGCCATCAAGCAGGACAACCTCGCAGGCGACATCGAGAAGCTGGGAGGCGCCCTCTCGACCGCCTTCATCGGCACGGGTGAGGGCGCACAGGGCCCCCTCCGGTCCCTGGTGCAGTCCCTCGAGAAGGCGGTCAACGCCTACAACGAACTCGGCGAGGGCGCGAAGTCGGGCGTAGGCATCGCCCTCGGCGCGACCGCGCTTCTCGGTGGCGGGCTGTTCGTGTTTTCCAAGGTCGTCCAGGCCGTATCTAACACCCGTGACGCCCTGTCGAACCTCGGCGTCACCGCCGACTCTGCCAAGGGCAAGATGAGCGGGTTCGCATCCTTCGTGGGCGGGCCTTGGGGTCTGGCAATGATCGGCGCCACCGTCATCCTCGGCGACTACATGGCGCAGCAGTCCAAGACGGCGGGGTACGTCGACACGCTGACAGCAGCCCTTGATGACCAGAGCGGCGCCATGACGCGGCAGGCGATCGCCACCAATCTCAACGACGAGGGGTGGCTCGAGTACGCCGAGAGCATCGGCGTCAGCTCCGACGTCGTGATCGACGCGGCCCTCGGTAGCGCGGAGGCGATGGAAGTCCTCAAGGCGGCCACGGCTGGCGAGGGCGGCTTCTGGTCAGCCGACTTCACGGGCGACGCCGACCAGTTCATCGCGAACGTCCAGGCGCAGACAGAGGCGCAGAAGCAGGCACAGAAGGAAGCCAAGCTGCTCGCCGAGGCCAATGGCAAGACGGGCGACTCTGCTGCCGCAGCGGCGCCCGGAGTCGCTGATCTCGGGTCCGCATTGCTCTCCGCAGAGGAGAAGGCGGCAGAGTTCAAGCACACCATCGAGGGACTCAACGCGGTCCTGAGTGGGCGTGCCGGCCTGCGCGATTACGAGGCTGCACTCGATGACTTCACTGCTGGCCTCAAGGAGAACGGTCGCACCTTCGACATCAACACCGCCAAGGGCCGCAACAACCAGGCGGCGCTTGATGGGATCGCTGGCGCGGCGCTCAAGGTAGCCCAGAGCCTAGAGGGTGCTGCACGCAAGAAGTTCCTCACCAACGCCATCGCAGACATCCGCACGATGGGTGCGAAGATGGGCCTGCCGAAGGCCGAGATCGCCCGCTTGATCGAGCTCCTGCGGACGGCGAACGAGTCGGATGTCAACCCGAACATCAACGTGAATACGGGCCCGGCCAACGCCAGCATCGCGGCACTTGAGGCCCACCTTCGGAACATCGCCGACGAGGACGTGTTCGTGAACGTCCGCCACCGGCAGGTGGGCGACACTGGCATCGGCCCGCAGAACAGCCTCGCCACAGGTGGCCCCGTCTACGGCCCCGGCACCGCCACCTCCGACTCGATCCCGGCCTACCTGTCTAACGGTGAGTACGTCATCAAGGCCGCCGCGGTCGACAAGTACGGCACGCACATGTTCGACCGCCTCAACGCCATGCACTTCGCCGATGGTGGGCCCGTCAACAAGGACAAGGACTGGTCCCGCAATGGGATGCAGGCTGTCGTCATCGGACAGGGCAGCGAGGTCCGCGACCTCATCAGCCAGTTTGGCGGACTCAAGAGGGCCATCGAGAAGCACGGCAAGCTCCTCGACCGGGAGACCAAGGAGCTCGAGGCGGACCGCGCCGAGGTTGAGCGCATCGGCGGGCTGATGGAGAATCTCGCCTCGGCCACCACTGCCAGCTTCCGCACGGGCTTGTTCGACAGCCAGACGGAGGAGATCGCCGGCGACTCGAACATCTGGGGTGCCGGCGCTCAGGGCCCGCGCACCGTCACGACCGGCGGGTGGATGCAGAACCTGTCCACCGACATCGCGGGCCTGCAGGAGCGCGCCACCCTTCAATCAGCACTCGCCGCCGCGGGCCTCACCGGCCCGGCGCTCGAGGCAGCCCTGACGGAAGGCAGCAACGCCGACCTGTCGTCCCTGCTGGCCTCGGGCGGGGTCAGCACGTTCCAGTCGCAGTACAACCAGCGGCAGGCACTCATTGGGACCGTCGGCGCCGCTGGTGCCGAGTCGGTCTACGGCGGCCAGATGAAGGATGCGGGCGCTGTGTTCGCCGAGCAGAAGGCCGAGCTCGTCGAGATCAAGGCCGAGCTTCGGATGCTCAACAAAGAGCAGCGCCAGCGCGAGGCTGCCAAGGAGCGCCGCGAGGCCGCCCGGGCGAGGCGTGAGGAGCGCAACGCCGACCGCACGGGCGAAGCGACCGCTGCTGCCCTTGATGGCGCCTCGACTAAGGCCCACCGCGACAAGAACAAGGGGCCCCGCAAGTGAGTCACACCTTGACACTCGGCACTCTTCCCCTCACTCACACCACCGCCGACCCGACCTATGGCTACGTCTTCAACGTGCTCGCGGAGGGTGCGACGTACGGCGCTGCGACGTCGGTGCGAGAGATCGTCGTTTCTCTCCTTGCAGACGGCGATCTGACCCGCACGACCCGCTACGGGAACCGCGAGGTGACCTTCGCGGTGGAGATCACGGGCCCGTCCCTGGCCGCGGTCGCGCGCGGCGAGGCTGCCCTTCGTGGCGAGATCGGCAAGTCGAACACGCTGACGTGGCAGCCGGCGGGTGCCGTGGCAACCGTGTTCGATGTCATCGACTCGGAGATGCGGCAGACGTTTGACGACCTCGCCGAGCTGCGTCGTCGGCGCACGTTCGTCGTGACCCTCACCTGCGCCCCCCACGCGCGGTCGGTCAACCCGGTCGTCATCCCCGCCCTCCCGTCGGGGTCGACCACGGCTCTCGTCGACAACTGCAACACCGAGGGTCCGGCGTGGACGGCGACACGCAACGGCGCATCGGCTGCGGCTACCACCTTCTGGGAGGCCGGCGCGATCGGCGTCGCGGAGCTGGACAACGCCACCGGCACGGCCCCCGAGACGTGGACGCTGACCCGCACGGGGTCGGTCAACTTCTCAACGACGCGCTACCTCGTCGCGGAGCTGCGGGTGATGGGGTCGACGTCCACCACTGTCATTGCGATCATCGACAGCGGCCTCCCGACGCAGCGCATCCTGCAGCACCTTGAGACGCGGAAGCTCACCGACGGGTCTTCGCACTATCAGGTCACGTGGGACACCACGGGGGTTACGGCGAGCTCGATCACGTTCTGGCACCGGACGAACGACCCGTCGCAGACGTATCAGGGTCTGATCATCCGCAACCTGAACCGCACCGCCCTCGTTCCTGGTGTCACGGCGAGGCAGCAGGCGCGCGTCATCACGCCAGGCGGCACGGAGCGCACCCCCGCGAGCATCCACGTCGAGGCTGCGGATGGGTCTACGGCGCTTGGCACGGCCATCGTTCACACCTCCCCCGAGTCGGGTGCGGGCTACTCACCCCCGCAGCGTCGGTGGCGCACGTTCGGCAACACCGTGACCGCTGACCCCAACACGTTCTCGGGCGCTTTCGAGCACATTCACCCCAACCACGTCGTCTCGGCAGTGCCGTCTGAGTCCCTGCCGCCTGGCGCGTACCTGCTCGCGGCGAGGCTGTACCCGTCGGCGGCGGCGACGGCGCGGATTGAGGTGCTGACGTCGACCATCCCGACGGGCGCGTCGAAGATCAACGAGGTTGGGTTCCGCACGCCCGTGAAGTTCCCCGTTAGCAACTCGTGGTACTTCGTCGGTCTGGGCGTCCTGACACTCCCGTCAGCTCGGATGACGACGGGCAAGGTCGAGATCGACATCCTCAACCTCGACGCAGCGACCGTGGGGGTGCAGATCGACGAGTGGTGGCTCTTCCGCGTAGACGACAACTGCGCGTTGACGGTCGTCAACACCGCACGCCCGCACATCTGGCTTGACTCGCCCGACGTGAACACCCCCGTTCCCACCGTCTGGGAAGGCTCGAGCGCCTCGGCTCGCACGCATCCCGGGGCGGGCGTGCTGGCGATGGGCAACCACACCCTCGACCCCAACGGGACGGCTGTGTTCACCGCGACCTCTGGCGGCAACCATCCCAAGACGGACGCCACTTTGTACCGACGCTGGCACTCAAACGCGGCAGAGTAGGGGCGCCCGCCGTGTCTAGCATCTGGCTCCGCATCGGCAGCTATCCGGCCACGGAGATCGCCGCCCACACGCCCCCGACGTGGGAGACGTGGGCGGACGGCGGCTCAGGGTCGTGTTCGTGGGCGTTCTCGCTGACGATGCGCTCACAGCACCAGGCGCTGCAGACGGGCGCGGTGGTCGAGGTCATGTGCGGCCCGATGCCGGTGTGGTCGGGGATCCTGTCCGAGCCCGACCGCACGACGTGGGAATGTACGGCCTACGGACTCGCGTCCGCGGCGCGGCAGTATCTCGCCCTCGACGGCGTCGGCAACAACACCCGCGACATGGGAACCGCCATCACCACAGCGCAGGCCGCCGGGTGGCAGGGGCTCAACTCGGTCAGCGTCTCGGGCCCCGTGGCTGGCGACGCGACCGGCAACCCCATCTCGGCCGGGCAGCTCCTCGACGAGTACGCCGAGCAGACCGGCCAGCGGTGGGGGGTCGACGGTCAGCGTCAGCTCTACATGACCCCTGGTCCGAGCGGGCCGATGTGGCTGGCATCCCCCGACGCCTCCGCGTTCGGCTCTACGGACGAGGACCGGGCGGGCACGCTCAAGGGTCGCTACCTCGACTCGGGGACGAACCTCTACGCCACGGCCACCTCGGGCAGCGGCGCTCCGCAGGTCGCGGTCGATCTGTCGGAGCGGGGCAAGATGACCCTGACCGCCGCACAGTCGATCCTCGCCGGGATGCTGACCCGCGACCACGCACAGCGGGCGTGGACGAACGGTGTGACCCTCACCCGCGACCAGATCCAGACCCTCGGCGGCTCGCCGGCCGCCCTGATTGACGTCCGCGCCGGTCAGATGATGCGGTCGTTCGGCCTCGCCTACACGGGAGGCTCTGCGCTGCACCTCGACACGGTGATCGGCAAGACCCGCTACACCGCTGGGGACGACACGATCTACGTGGAGCCGGTCAACACGGCGCCCCGGTCATTCGTGGACGTCATCGCCGCGAGCTAGTCCTCGCCCACCCATCCGGCCAGCAGCTCGCGCACCACGTCGCTGATGTTCTTGTCCTCGGCGTCCGCCTTCGCCTTTGCCTCGTTCCACAACTTCTCCGGCACGCGCAGGGAGCGCATGACCATCTTCGGCTTGCCCACGGGCGGAACGGTAGTCGGCGTATTGACGCTCTCCATGATCTTCATGGACCCATCATTACGAATGTATTGACAGATGTAAAGACGTTCGTACATACTCGACACATGAGCACACGGGGAATCGCCGCCACTTACGTACCGCAGATGCGTACTTCTACCGACGCGCGGACGGCGAACCCGGCGCACCGTGGCAACATGACCCGCCGTCTCGCCCGCGCCCTCGGCCACAACCTCCTCATCGTGGTCGGCCTCGCCTCGGTCCTGCTCTACGGCACCGCTACCGAGACCAACATCGAGCCCTCCAAGCCGGTCGCGCAGGGCTCGCCCGTCGCGCTCATGCAGGCCAACGACTGCTGGGAAGGCTCGCCCCCCGCCGACATGGTTGGCGAGATCCCCGGCCGTGTCGTCATCCGCTTCGAGGGTCAGGATGTCCGGGTCGCGGGTTCGCAGGCGGTCGGCATCGCGCTCGACCACATCTTCGTGAAGCCCAACCCGCGGGTCGCTCAGGTCCACGGGTTCTGCCGCTGACCGACTGAACAAGGAAGCGGGGCCAGTCGCATCGACTGGCCCCTAGCCGCGCGTCTCGGGGGCAACCGTGACGCGCGGATCGGAGCAACGTAACCGCCCCCACCCACTCCCGCATAGAGATGGGCCAATCGAACGGGGTCTCTCGGGATGATCGAAGCGATACCACCTGCCCTGCTCAACGGCATCGGCGTCGTCGGCATCGTTGTCGCCCTGTTCTGGATGCTCGCCCGCGGAACCCTCATCACACGCCGCGAGGCTGAGGCGTCGCGGGTCGCACACGAGCGCGAGCTCGCCGACGTGCGCGCCGACCGTGACGTCTGGCGCGACAACTTCTTGGATCAGAAGGGCCTCATGTCCCAGATCCTCACCGGCCAGGAGACGACCAACCGACTGCTGCGGGCGATCCCTCATGTGGAGGAGCCGGAGTGATGTGGAACCCGTTTAGAAAGAAGCGGCGACCCGAAGCGTGCGAGCCAGAGCCAGCGATCCCGACACCCGAGGCGGTGCGGGAGGCGATGGAGCTGCACCTGCACATGCGCCCGCGAGTCGAGCGCGCCACACAGGAACGCGACCGACTGATGGCCGAGAACCACTTCGCCGCCCGCATCAGGGCGGTCTATCAAGGAGAGCGCGCGTCGTGAGCTGGGACCTGGACTACTTCGGCTGGCTGGTGATCCTGACCCTGCCGGCCGCCACCCTCTACCCGGTGATCTACGTCTGCCGCGCTCGCTGGTGGAAGTCGTGGATCGGCATGGCGCTGCTGTTCAAGGCGACCGGCCTGGCGACCCTGCTGTGGTTCACCGCGGCGCTGCTTGTCCTCGGGCCCGACTACCCCGGCCGGTACGCGATACGCAACACGGGCATCACGTTCATCCTCGTGGGCGTCTGGTGCGCGTTCATCGCCATGTTGCGCGAGTTCCACACCCGCCCGCGTCGCCGCTGACCCTTCATTCGCGTCAGATCCAGCAAACAACTTCATCGGAGGTCCGCGATGCCCACGTATCTCGAGGAGAACCCGCCGCGCATCCGCCAGTTCCGCCAGCCGCGCCGAGAGAAGCCGTCCGGTGTGATCGTCATCCACACTGCCGAGTCGGCGCTCGACATCATCGGCGACGACACGGGCGCTGAGGGTGTGGCCGCATTCATTGCCAACCGAAGCACCTATGGGTCGTACCACACGATCGTCGACTCGAACTCGCGCGTGCGACTGGTCCCGTTTGACGCTGAGGCGTACGGCGACGGCACCGGCTCGAACTACCACGCCATCCACATCTCGTTCGCATGCAAGGCTGCGGGCTGGCCTGGCATGAGCGCCGAGCGGCGGTCGGCGATGGTGCGTCAGGGCGCTGAGGCTGCGGCCGAGGCGGCGACCTGGCTGCGCGACACCCATGGCATCACGGTTCCGCACGGTCGAATCACGCGCGCACAGTCTGAGGTCCGCGTCCCTGGCTTCATCAGCCACGGCGAGCGCGACCCGGGCCGCCGCTCCGACCCCGGCGCTGCGTTTCCGTGGAACGAGTTTCTCACCGAGTATCAGCGGCTGATGGTCCGACCGCTTCTTCGCACTCGCCTGACCGCCCGCGTCCACGAGCTGGTCGAGCAGAAGAAGAGGATCGCCGCGACCCTCAAGCGGCTGCGGGCACGACGGGACGCGCTGTGAATGCGCGACGGTTCGCCGAGGATGACGAAGCCCGCTGTTACCACGATGAGTGCTGGCTAGTTCTCGGGCATGAGGGGCTTCACGCCTACCATCCATCACTCTCAGGGGACCGCCCGTGAGGTCAACCCTCATCATCCTGCACGCCCCCGGCTACGCACCCCGCTTCGACCTCGACACCATCGAGACCGCTGAGGGCACGGGCGCGGACAGCATCGGGTGGTCCGAGGCGTACCGCATGGCCGACGAACTCGCCCGCCGCCCCGACTACCTCATCCGCATGGGCAACACCCGCACCCACACCCGCGTCGTCCCGTCACCCCGCGGCGATGCTGGCGACAACCCCATCAGCTTCCGCAAGGGCAGGCAGACCCGCCTCGTGCGAGCCGTCCGCGCCACAGGTCCAGGCGAGCCACGCAAGTACGCCCCCGAGCGGTGGGTGTACGCCGTCACCTATCGCTGGTCGGGCGAGTGGGTCACCCACGTCCACGCGCACCCGTCGCCGCTGTTCGTCGGCAGGGGTCCGTGGCTGCGGGTCATGCACGCCACCCTCCGCGAGGTACGCCAGGCCAAGCGCCGCGGTGAGCATGTCGTCCTGACCGGCGACCTGCAGACCCGCAAGCGGTTCCTCAAGGTCATGCTCCGTGCCGCTGGGCTGCGGATCTGGAACGAGCACGTCGACTACCTGTGCCACACCCGCGGGCTCAAGTTCGCCGGCCGCGAGGTGCTCAAGGTCGAGGGCATCGACCACCCCTGGCTGTTGGCCCACCTCGAGCGGGTCTAGCCATGCACGTCACGCCCCGAGACGCCATGTTCGCGGGCTTGGGCGCGCTGGCCTTCCCCGTCATCTACCTCGCCACCCTGCGGCGTCTCGGCCGCAACATCCTCGATGACCACTACCGCAAGGAGATGCACGCATGAACAAGGTTGCCCCGTACGCCAAGGCTCTCATCGGAGCCCTCGTCGCTGGCCTGTCCTCGCTCTACCAGGCGCTCGACCACGACCAGCTCGTGACCGCGCAGGAGTGGGTGGCCGTCGTCATGTCGACCCTCGTCGGTCTCGCCGCCGTGTTCGCGCTGCCCAACAAGGACCCGCAGGGCGAGCACCAGCGCGAGTCGGTCCAGCCGCCCGCCACGAAGGCTGACCTGTCCGACCGCGGCATCCTCGGCAAGGCCGTCATGCCCGACCACCGCAAGAACGACCAGGGCGAGTCGCTGGTCGGCCTCGCACTCGTCTGCCTCGTCGTCGTGGTCGTCGTCATCATCCTCGCTCGCGCTCTCTGATCCGCCTAACCCTCAGGAGACAGACATGGCAGCCATCACCGCCGGGGAGATCCTCCTCAAGTACAGCGTCAAGAGTGGCGCGGCAGGCAACAGCACCGCTGGCACCGCCACGGGGTCGCTCGGCAAGTACATCTCCACCACGGCGTGGGCGGGTGGCGCGCTCAACGACCTGTTCGACGACGTGTCCGGTGCCGAGAACGCCGCCAGCACCGTGGACTATCGCTGCATCTTCGTCCACAACTCCAACACGGCGAACACGCTCGAGAACACGGTGGTCTACCTGTCCGCGGAGACGGCAGGCGGTGCGTCCATCGCCATCGCCACCGACAACATCGCGGCCTCGGCCATCGGGTCGGCCTCCGCGCAGGCAGCGGAGATCGCGACCGAGACCACGGCACCGACCGGCGTCTCGGCGTTCTCCTCGCCCACCACGGTCGGCGCGGGCCTCTCGCTGGGCAACATCCCGTCGGGCCAGACGCGCGCGTTCTGGATTCGCCGCACGGCTGCGAACACTGCGGCACTGTCCAACGATGGCGCGACCATCGCTGTTACCGGAGACACCGGGAGCTTGTGATGGCTGACATGGGCTCGGTCCTCTCGGCGGTCGACGAGTACGGCGACCAGCGGTTCGCCGAGGGTGCAGCGTCGCGCCAGGCTGAGGTCGACGCGCTTGAGGCGCGGGTGGCTGAGTATGACGCGCACATGGCCGAGGCTCACCCGGTCACCCCGCCTCCCGACCCGGAGCCGGACCCCGAGCCCACCCCTGACCCCGAGCCGGAGCCGCCGACATCTGGGCGACCGTTCATCCCCTACACGGCCGACTCGTACCACAAGAGCACCGTCGAGGGCCTCGGGATCGACACCGCCAAGACGTCGGCCTTCCGCAGCTTCATGGGCACCCACCCCGACCAGCGCGCCTACGCCTACCCGATCATCAAGGGTGTCGACGGCAACCTCTGGGGCAGCGCGTACGCCGAGGGCAAGGCGAGTGACCCGGTCTGGAAGGTCCGCAACATCAACGGCGCCAAGAACGCTCAGAACGCGGTACTGCAGACGAAGGGCTTCCACGCGCCTCAGTGGTTCGGGGACAGCCTGACCGGGACGTCCGACTCCCCGGGCGGCGTCATGGACATGGCGTCCGGGTTCACGGTCTTCATCACGAAGGCGTCGCGGGTGCCGGGCACGTTCCTGGTCGACGTGGAGTCGGCCGGCATCACCTGGCATAGCTCCAACGGGCTCGACTACCGCAACCCAAAGTCCAACGACAAGCGGAACTTCACCAGCCGTGGTCGGATCTCCGACGCCATGTGGATTCGGCGCGACCTCATGGAACACGCCATCGCCAACAACACCGACCTCGGCCACGTCCTGCACTTCTTCATCTGCGAGTCCCTGACGACCTCGGGCTACACGCACCCCATGACCGGGACCGAGTCCGCCAAGAACGGGTGGGGCACCGAGGGTGAGCGGCTGGCGATCCGCGCGGACCTCGACCTGACCACCCGCGGCCTGTCCCCCGCCGGCCTCGTCATCGCACGCACCCTCCAGCGGCGCGGCATGTACGTGGGCGACAACGCGGGCGGGGAGTCCACGCTCAAGGCTGAGCAGGAGTCGGCCGGTCGCCCGGTGTGGGGCAACCTCCTCAACGCCAACTCGCTGCGGGGCATCACCTGGGCGGACTTCATCGTGCTACAGAGAGGTGGACAGTAGGCATGGCGATCACCACCCGTGACGGCCTAATCAGTGCGATTGCTGCGGGCCGGACCGTCCAGTTCCAGAAGGGCTCGGTAGGCGCCGCCGTGGGTGCGTTCGCCGCCCACTACCGGACTGCAGGCAACCCGGCGCCCCCTGCAGTGTCGGCACCGACCACGACCGGCAATGCGCTCTCCCGCACCTCGCAGGGGGCAATGGCGATCCCAGCCCCGTCGAACACTTCCTACATCTCTTCGTTCGAGGGGGGTGCGGCAGCCGCGCAGACGCTCATGCTGTCGGACCGGCTCGTCGAGTTCGGGGGGCTGTCATCCATCGTGACAACCGCACAGGCGGTGTCCGCACTCGCACTCCCTGCTCGCGCGACCGGCGCCACTGATGTCGAGCTGTGGCTTGAGATCTACAACGCGGGTGGCGCGACCGCGTCGGCGACCGTCACGGCGTCATACACGAACCAGGCCGGCACCGCAGGCCGTACGGCGACGCTCGTCGGCGGGGTTCCGGCTTCGGGCTGGACCCTAGGCCGGACCTACCCATTCGCGCTTGCCACGGGTGACACCGGAGTCCAGTCGGTCCAGTCGCTCACCATCGGCACCAGCTCGGGCACCGCGGGCAACGTCGGTCTGGTGCTGCGGCGGACGCTGCTCACCGGCTTCGTCCCGGTGGCCGGAGGTGGGTTCCAACTCGGCTGGGCTGAGACCGACCTGCAGCAGTGTCCCGATGACGCCTGCCTCGAGCTGATCTCGCTGCTGACCGCAACCAGCACCGGCTCGATCCTCGGTAACTTCGGCATCGCGCAGGGGTGATCCGTGGCCGCGTCGGATAGCCGCCTACTCCTGCAGGGTGGGCGCAACCGTGGACCGTCCATGCTCGGGCTGTCCGAGGACATGTTCGACGCGCAGTTCTTCGCCCCGCCCGCGAAGACCGCCGTCACTGCGACGCGGTCCACCTCATGGAACGTCCTGGCATCATCCGGCGGCAGCACGTTCTCCGACGACTTCAACCGTGCAGACGGGCCGGTCGGTGCCAACTGGGAAGCCACCGGCACAGTCCTGGCCGTCTCGGGCGACCGACTCGTCGCATCGTCGGCGACAGCTGCCGCGATGCGGTACACGAGTCGGCCCTCGTCGACGAGCATGTTCTCCCAGATCACCTGGACCGGACTCTCGTCGACCAGCGTCTTCGCGGGACCGGCCGTGCTCATGCCGCCCGTCGCCTCCACGGTCGGCACCACGGGCGACTTCTACGCCTTCACCATCTCGGGCGTCACCCACAACACCGCATCCATCCGCATCAAGAGCGCAAACGTCACCGGGCAGATCGCACTTGGTGCCACCGTCACGGTGACGCCAGTCGTTGCCGGCGACGTGCTCCGACTTGAGTACGTCGCGGCCACTGCCGAGCTCGTCGGCAAGATCAACGACGTCGAGGTCCTCCGCAGGGCCACGAGCCTCTCGCCGCTGACGACCACGCACACCAACGACGGCGTCGGCTTCTGGGGCACCGCCTCGATGTTCGACGCGGGCAACACCTGGGACAACTGGTCGGGCGGCGACATCTCCGGCGCCACCACGACATCCGTCACGGCCACACGGAGCACCACTTGGAACGTTGCCGCAAGCGCCCTCGCGCAGGTCACCACGTCACGGGTCACCACTTGGCGTGTCCGCGCCGCTGTCGCGGTCACCAGGGCGACAGCGTGGGACGTGCTCACCGCTGCCACCTCGAGCCGTGCGACCACATGGGGCGTTGTCAGCTCGACCACGACAAGCCGCGCCACGACATGGCGGGTTCGCGCGGCTGTCACCACTACCCGCGCCACGACGTGGGACGTCCGCACGACGCCTGCCACGAGCAGGGCCACCACGTGGCGGGTGCGGACTGCTGCCGCAACGACCCGAGCCACGACATGGGATGTGCTGTCGCCTGCCGCCTCGACGAGGGACACCACCTGGGACGTTCTCGCCTCCGTCACCGCCACCCGCTCGACGACATGGCGGGCACGTGCGGCCGTCACCACGACGCGAGCGACGACGTGGAGTGTCGCCGGCCCCGCGGCGACCACTGTCACGACGACCCGAGCGACCACGTGGCGCACGAGGACGAGCGTCACGACATCTCGGGGGACGACCTGGGATGCCCGGACTGCCGTCTCCACAACGCGGGCCGCGAGCTGGGACACCCTGGCCCGCATCGAGCGGACCCTGGCGACGTCGTGGGACGCGCGGACAGCGACCACGACCAGCAGGGCCACCACATGGGCCACGCGATCGACGGTCGCCCAGTCGAGGGCAACGACATGGCGCACCCTCGGGCAGGCGACCAGCACCCGCGGCTCGGCGTGGCACGTCGGTTCACTCGTCCCTGTAGCCAACCCGCCGCGCATCCTCGCCACCGAGCTCCGCATCCCCACGGCGCTCGGCCACGTCCGCACACCACAAGCCACGGGGGCGGTCAGCATCCTCGGCGCTGACGGTCACCTCAGAACGCAGCAGACGAGCACCCGTCTGGTCACGCCCCA
>NZ_CADCTE010000100.1 GCF_902805515.1 uncultured Arthrobacter sp.
GGGGGGCCGTCTTCGTGGGCTCGCCGACTCGAGCGATTCTGAAGGAGACGGTCAGCAAGATCCGCGACGCCGTCGAGGCCGCCGGGCGCGACCGCTACTCCGTGCGCATCTACACGATGCTCACCGTCATCACCGACGAGACCGAGGAGAAGGCGCACGCCAAGCACGAGGAGTACAAGAAGTACGTCAGCTACGAGGGGGCGCTCGTGCTGCTCTCGGGCTGGCTCGGCATCGACCTGTCGGTGTACGACCCGGATGAGCCGCTGGGCAATGTGAAGTCGAACGCCATCCAGTCGGCCGTGGCGAACTTCTCCAAGGTGGAGGACGACGGCAAGCCGTGGACGGTGCGCGACATCGCCGAGTGGGCCGGCATCGGCGGGCTTGGCCCGCGCGTCGTCGGCTCCGGCGCGCAGGTCGCCGAGGAGCTCCAGGCGTGGGTGGAGGAGACCGACGTCGACGGGTTCAACCTCGCCTACGCGATCACGCCGGGCTCGTTCGAGGACGTGGTGAAGTACGTGGTGCCCGAGCTGCAGAAGCGCGGCGCGTACCCCACCGAGTACGTGGAGGGGACGCTGCGGCACAAGCTGTTCGGCCGCGGCGACCGGCTGCCCGCCGAGCATCACGGCAGCAGCTACCGCCTCCAGCCCGCCGCCCGCTGACTCCAAGGACGACCCCATGATCTCCCTTCTTGAACTGACGAAAACCTACGGGCGCGGTGCGGACGCAGTCATCGTGCTCGACCGGCTCAACTTCGAGGTCGGCACCGGCGAGATCTTCGCCGTCACCGGACCGAGCGGCGCCGGCAAGAGCACGCTGGCGCAGTGCATCAACCTGCTGGAGCGGCCCACCTCAGGATCGGTGGTCGTGAACGGCGAGGACCTTTCGAGCCTTCCGGAGAAGCGGCTGCGGGCGGCGCGGCGGCGGATCGGCACGGTGTTCCAGTCGGCGAGCCTGTTGAGCCGGCGCACGGCATCGGAAAACATCGCCCTGCCGCTTGAATACCTTGGCGTGACGCCGGGGGAGATCCGGGCGCGGGTAGGGGAGCTGATCGACCGGGTGGGGCTTGGACCCAAGGCCCACTCCTACCCATTCCAGCTCTCCGGCGGGCAGGCGCAGCGCGTCGGCATTGCCCGGGCTCTGGCCCTGCGTCCCTCCATCCTGTTAGCGGATGAGGCGACGTCGGGGCTGGACCCGGACACCACGAGCTCGGTGGTGGAACTGCTGAAGCAGCTGCGGACCGACCTCGACCTCACCGTCGTCTTCATCACCCACGAAATGGACACGGTGCGGCAGATCGCCGATTCGGTGGCGCGGCTCGAACGCGGGCGGATTGTCGAGACCGGTCGGCTGGTCGACCTGCTGACCGACCACGGCTCCCCGCTGGGCAGGGCGCTGCAGCCACGACGCGGTTTTGCAGCGGCCGACGACGGCGCCGCCACCTGGTACGTCACCTACGACTCGACGGACGTGCCGGGGGACTGGATCCAGCGGGTTTCCGCGGACCTCGCCGTGCCGGTACACCTGCTGGGCGCATCGGTCGAAACGGTGCACGGGATCAATACCGGCAGTGCCACCTTGGGAATTGCGGCGGCGTCCGACGACGCCGTCCGGGCGGTCCTGGCCAGGTATGGGTTGAGCGGAACACCCGATGTCCGTCGGGAGCCCGGGCCCGGGGGAGCGCCGGTCTCACCGGTCCGGTCCGGGGCGGTTCCGGCACTGGAGGGTGCCGCATGAGCGCCGTCGGTGTTTCTTCAGTTCCTATTGGGTCGATCTATGTCCCGCGGGCCGACGTGCCGGTCGCCGAGCTTCCCGCACTGCTGCTGCCCGCCTACGGGGAAACGGTGCTGATGGTCGGCGTCGTGATGGTGGTCGTCCTGGCGGTGGGGACGCCGTTGGGGCTCTTGCTTCACAATGTGGCGCCGGGCGGGCTCTTCGAGCGGCCGGCGCTGCATGCGGTGCTGGGGTGGCTCATCAGCGTGGGGCGGTCGCTGCCGTTCCTGATCCTGATGGCGTCGATCGTGCCGTTCACCCGCTTCATCACCGGGACGAACATCGGGATTGCCGCAGCCGTGGTGCCGATGTCCCTGGCCGGGATTGCCTTCTTCACGCGGATCGTGGAGAACGCGCTGCGGTCGGTGCCGCCGTCGATCGTGAGGGTGGCCCGCGCCTCGGGCGGGTCGAACCTGCAGATCATGAGGTCGGCGCAGTTCGGGGAAGCGGTGCCGGCCGTGCTCGGCGGGCTGACCATCCAGGTCATCGCCATGATCGAGTATTCGGCGATCGCCGGGACGATCGGGGCCGGCGGGATCGGCTACGTCGCCGTGACCTACGGCTATCAGCGGTTCGATAACACCGTGATGCTCGCGACCATCCTCATCCTCGTGGCGACGGTCGCCTTCGTACAGGTCGCCGGCGATCGGCTGGTCCGCTGGGTGACGCCGCAGAAGCGGCTGCAGCGGGCCTGACCCACTCCTTTCTTTCCTTTTCTTTCCATTCCCGCGCTGGATTTCAGTGCGCCCTCGAAAGGCTTTGCCATGTCTGAAAACACCTCTCCTTCCCCGTCCACTACCCCCACCGGTTCCCCGGAACACGGCTTCACCCTGCGGAAGCGGCGCAAGGCGCCATGGATCGCCGGGGGTGCCGCCGTCGTCGTCGCGGCGGGCGCCTTGATCGCGGTGCCGCTGCTGAATCCCGAGCAGTCCGCCGCCGAGACCGAGGGCGCCACCCTGCTGGTGGCCACCGCCGAGGGCAACCATGCCGAGCAGGCGCTGGTGGAGTTCATCGATGACGAGGTGGCGCCGAAGTACGGGATCGACATCGAGTTCAAGGGCCTCAGCGAAAGCAACACCATCAACCGGGCGGTGAGCGAGGGCGAGGTCGCGGCCACGATCTACCAGCACAAGCTCTGGCTGGAGCAGGTGCTCGAGGCGAACCCGGACTTCCGGGAGACGGCGGTGGGCCCGGTGTTCCGGTGGGGCTTTGGCATCTGGTCGGACAAGTACAAGACCGTTGAGGAGATTCCCGACGGCGGAACGGTGTCGCTGTATTCGGATCCGGCGAACGAGGCCCAGGGGCTGTGGCTGCTGGAGCGGGCCGGGCTGATCACCCTGAAGGAGGGGGTGAACAAGTGGGAGGCGACGCAGAAGGACATCGCCGAGAACCCGAAGAACCTTCAGTTCCGGCTGCTGGACTTCGCGGCGCAGTCGAGGGCGCTGCCGGATCTTGATGCCGCGGTGGGGTACACGGAGTACTACACGGCGGCGAAGATTCCGCTGGAGCAGCAGATCTTCGCGCCGCCGGCCCCGGACGAGTTCGCCTCGCAGCTGACCGTGGGGACGGAGTACCTGGGCACAGAGAACATCAAGAAGCTCACCCAGGCGTTCCAGGATCCGGCGGTGCAGGAGTTCCTGGCGACGGATCCGGCGGTGAAGGGGCTGCTGCTGCCGATCGAAGAGGAGTGACCGGCATCCGGAATTCTCACGAGCGGACGCTTACCGGTCGGTGCGGACCAGCCTGCTGGCTTCCTGCATGGCGTGAAGAATCTGCCCGCGGTGATGCGGCCGCGTATTCAGGTTCGTGGCACTGGGGTGGGGCACCGCGGTCCAGTTGAGGCCTGCGGTGCCCGGGGACTGACGGCGCAGCATCTCCCAGCCCTCCTGGGCGAAGGCGCCCATCGTGACCACCAGTTCAAGGTCGGTGAAGAGCCCGATGAGGGATTCCACGTGCGGGCATGCTTCGAGGACGTCATCGCGCTTGGTTGCCTTGGTGCGGGTGCCCTCAGGCAGGTACCACGGCACGATGTTCCAGAGGGCGAACGCCGCCCGGTCCAGGCCGGCCTCATGCGTGAGCGCGTGAAGGTTCGCCGCGGTTGCATCGTTGTTGTCGATGGAGATAAACCCGGACCCGCGTGACGCCGAGGACCGGCTGCCGGGCGCCTCGAGGAGGAAGAGCACCCTGGCGTTGACACCTCCTCCGCTGGGGTCGAACCACGGGGCCGTGGATTCCGGATCCGCCGTCGAGCCCGTGCGGGCGTGGTTCAGCGACCGCACCCAATCGTTCAGCGGCCGGACATGGGGTTCGTCGACCAACTTGAGCTTCCGCTCGACTTGGGAAGGATCGCAATGGGCGCGCGGTCTGTCCGGCCAGACCTCGCCGGCCTCAACCGACACCGGAACAGCGACCCCGGCGTCCGGCGGCGCCACGGGCGCGGTTTCCTGGATTCATAAAGCCAACCTACATTCCTCACCGCGGGGAAAGGCCCAACAAACCGGTGACGTGAAGCAGGAGTATGCAGCTGTGCCGCGCCCATTCATCCTCGCGCGGGAGGCGTCGTAATCCAGACGTGTTGACACAAAATGTGATCCCTGTCATATTTTCCGAATAGCGCATTATGCATCAAGTTGTGCAATACGCAATTCGGCGGTTCCCCAATGGTCACACGACGTATGAGGAGACTTTTCGTATCATGGCAGAATCCGGTTACGACTACGTCATTGTCGGCGGTGGAAGCGCAGGGTCAGCGCTTGCCAATCGATTGAGCGCCGACGGTAACCGGACAGTCCTCGTGCTTGAGGCAGGACGCAGCGATTATCCGTGGGATCTATTCATCCAGATGCCGGCCGCCCTTACTTTTCCCAGCGGCAATCCGTTGTATGACTGGCGCTACCAGTCGGACCCCGAACCCCACATGGGGGGCCGCCGCATTGCGCACGCCCGCGGCAAGGTGCTGGGAGGATCGAGTTCGATCAACGGCATGATTTTCCAGCGCGGAAACCCGCTCGACTACGAGCGGTGGGGAGCCGACCCCGGAATGGACTCGTGGGATTTCGCCCACTGCCTTCCCTATTTCAACCGCATGGAGACCGCACTGGCCGCCGACGCCGACGATGAACTGCGCGGCCATTCCGGGCCGCTCAAACTCGAACGGGGACCGGCGACCAACCCCCTGTTTCGGGCGTTCTTCGAGGCGGCCCAGGAGGCGGGTTACCCGCTCACCGACGACGTCAACGGTTATCGGCAGGAGGGGTTTGCCGCTTTCGACCGGAACGTCCACAAGGGGCAGCGCCTCTCCGCCTCCCGTGCGTATCTCCGCCCCGAACTCCGCCGCCGCAACCTCACCGTGCGGACGCGGGCACTGGTCACCAAGGTGAACTTCAGCGGCAACACGGCAACCGGCGTCACCTACCGCCGGAACGGCCGGCTCCACACCGTGGCTGCCGGTGAGGTCATCCTTTCCGGTGGAGCCATCAACACCCCGCAGCTGCTGCAGCTCTCGGGGGTGGGCGACAGCACGCATCTTTCGTCGCTCGGCATTGAGACCGTCGCCGATCTGCCCGGCGTTGGGGAAAACCTCCAAGACCACCTCGAGGTGTACATCCAGCATGCGTGCACCGAACCGGTGTCGATGCAGCCCAACCTCAGCCTTTGGCGGTACCCGTTCATCGGGCTCCAGTGGCTGCTCGGCCGCACCGGCCCGGCGGCCACCAACCACTTCGAAGGAGGCGGCTTCGTCCGCTCGAACGACGAGGTCGCCTACCCGAACCTCATGTTCCATTTCCTCCCGGTCGCGGTGCGCTATGACGGTCAGAAGGCCGAAGCCAAGCACGGCTACCAGGTGCATATCGGCCCCATGTACTCCGACGCCCGCGGCACCCTGAAGATCACCTCCACGGACCCGACGGTCCACCCCTCCCTGCGGTTCAACTACCTCTCCACCGACCAGGACCGCCGGGAGTGGGTGGAGGCGGTGCAGGTGGCCCGGGACATCCTCGGCCGGCCGGCGATGTCCCGGTTCAATGGAGGTGAGATGTCGCCGGGGCCAGGCGTGCAGACCGACACGGAGATCCTTGAGTGGGTGGCCCGCGACGCAGAGACTGCCCTCCACCCGTCCTGCACGGCGAAGATGGGCCCCGCGTCGGACCCTCTGGCGGTGGTGGACCCGTTGAGCATGAGGGTCCACGGCACGGAGGGACTGCGGGTCGTCGATGCGTCGGCGATGCCCTATGTCACCAACGGCAATATCTACGCACCCGTGATGATGCTTGCGGAAAAGGCGGCGGACCTGATCCTGGGCAACGCACCCCTGGCCCCGCAGCACACCGAGTTCTACCGGCACGGCAGCAGCCCGCTGGCCCGCAGCTGACCCGCCCGTTGCCCCAAGGAGAACCATGACCGAGATCTCGACCCAACTCCTCCGCGGACTCTATGCCGACGGCGGGTGGCAGTTGCCCAGGGACGGCCGCACGCGCCACATCAGCAACCCCGCCGACGGCAGCCCCGTGGCCGTCGTCGCCGAGGGAACCGCCCCCGACGCCGAGGCGGCGGTCGCCAGCGCGCGGAAGGCGTTCGATGACGGCGGCTGGCCGCGGACTCCGGAAAGGGAGCGCGGGCGCGTCCTCGGGCGCGTCGCCGACCTCCTGGAGAGGGACAAGGCCGGTTACGCGCGCGCCGAGGCCCTTGACACCGGCAAGCGCTACGTGGAGGCGGAATACGACCTTGACGACATCATCTCCTGCTTCCGCTACTACGCCGGCATCGCCGGAACGGACAGCGGGAGGGTCATCGACACGGGCAACCCCGCGGCCCTCAGCAGGATCGTCCATCTGCCGGTGGGTGTCTGCGCCCTGATCACCCCGTGGAACTACCCGCTCCTGCAGGTCTCCTGGAAGGTCGCACCGGCCCTGCTCGCGGGCAACACCTTCGTGCTCAAACCCAGCGAGCTGACGCCGTCCACGGCGATCCTGCTGATGGAGACGCTGTCCGAGGCCGGGGTCCCCGCCGGCGTCGCGAACCTGGTCACCGGCACCGGCCCGGACGTGGGGGCCATCCTCACCACCGACCCCCGGGTGGACCTTGTGTCCTTCACCGGTGGGCTCGCCACCGGCAAACGGATCATGGCGGCCGCAGCACCCACGGTGAAACGGGTGGCGCTGGAGTTGGGCGGAAAGAACCCGAACATTGTCTTCGCCGACGCCGATCGGGAAGCCGCGCTCGACAACGCCCTGACCGCGGTGTTCCTCCACTCCGGCCAGGTCTGTTCCGCCGGAGCACGGCTGATCGTCGAAGAGTCGATCCACGATGACTTCGTGGCCGAACTGGCACGGCGGGCACGCACCATCCGCCTGGGCGGTCCGTTCGACGAGCGTGCGGAGGCCGGTCCGCTGATCTCCTTCGCCCACCGCGACAAGGTGCACGCCTACGTCCAGGCGGGCATCGCTGAAGGGGCGCAGCTCGTGTGTGGAGGATCCGTGCCGGACGATCCGGACCTCGCCGGCGGCAGCTACTATCCGCCGACCATCCTCGACGGCTGCACCACCTCGATGCGCGTGGTGCAGGAAGAGTCATTCGGGCCTGTGCTCACCGTCGAAACCTTCCGATCCGAGGAGGAGGCCGTCCGCCTCGCCAACGACACCGTCTACGGGCTGGCCGGAGCAGTCTGGACAGGAGACGCATCCCGAGCCCAGCGCGTCGCCGGGGCACTGCGCCACGGCACGGTCTGGATCAATGACTACCACCCCTATGTTCCCCAGGCCGAGTGGGGCGGTTTCGGCCAGTCCGGAAACGGCCGCGAACTGGGGCTCCTGGGGTTGGCTGAGTACCGCGAAACCAAGCACATCTGGCAGAACATCGAGCCCGGCCCCAGCGGCTGGTTCGGTGCAGCGGAAGCGGGCTGACAAGGACGTCTGCCCGCTGGAGGGCCGGCTCCGGCCGGCGGGTTCATCCGCACCCCAAGCGGAAGAGGCGAGCGCCGATCCGCGGCGCAGGCTGGCATCATCGTGCGCTATTTACCTTAGGAGCTCGGATGTTAGATCGGAATAGAACGGCCGATTCCAGCGGCATGGAGGAATTCGGCTACACCCAAACGCTTGACCGGAGCATTGGAAAATTCTCAAGTTTCGCCGCCGGGGTCAGCTACATTTCAATTCTCACAGGGGTTTTCCAGCTGTTCTATTTCGGCTTCGGAACGGCCGGTCCGGCCTATGCCTGGTCCTGGCCCATCGTCTTCGCCGGACAGCTGATGGTGGCGCTGTGTTTCGCGGAATTGGCCGGCCGATACCCCGTGGCGGGTTCGGTCTACAACTGGGCGAAGCGGCTCAGCACCGGGACCTGGTCCTGGCTGTCCGGCTGGCTGCTGCTCGTCTCCTCCATCGTGACCCTTGGGGCGGTCGCACTGGCCCTGCAGCTCACGATGCCGCAGATCTGGTCGGGGTTCCAGATGGTGGGCGACGGGACGGGACCCTACGACTACGCCGCCAACGGCGTCATCCTGGCCACCATCCTGATCGGCATTTCCACCCTGATCAACGCCTTCGGCGTGAAGCTCATGACCCGGATCAACAGCGTCGGGGTGTTCATCGAGCTTTTCGCCGCCGTGCTGCTGATCCTTGCACTCGGCTGGCACGTGGTCCGCGGGCCCGGGGTGCTGTTCGAAACCAAGGGGTTCGGCGCCGAGCACCCAATGGGCTTCCTCGGTGTCTTCCTGATCGCGGCGATGGCCTCGGCCTACGTCATGTACGGCTTCGACACCGCGAGTTCCCTCGGCGAGGAGACCAAGGACCCGAAGCGGACCGCGCCCCGGGCGATCCTCCGGGCCATCACCGCCTCATTCGTCCTGGGCGGGCTCATCATCCTCTTCGGCATTCTTGCCGCACCGGACGTCGACGACCCCAAGCTCGGGGCCGTTGACGGCGGCCTGCAGCACATCGTGCTCTCGGTGTTGGGCGGACCCTTCGGCAAGGCCTTCCTGGTCTGCATCGTCATCGCCATCACCGTGTGCACGCTCGCCGTCCACGCCGCCGCCATCCGGATGATGTTCGCCATGGCCCGCGACAACAACCTGCCGTTCAGCCGGCAGCTGGGCAGGATCCACCCCGTCCGGAAGACGCCGACGGTCGCGGCGATCGTCATCGGCCTGCTGTCGATCGTTCCGCTCCTGGTCAACATCGGCCGGCCGGCGATCTTCACCATCCTCTCAAGCATCGGCATCGTCCTGATCTACCTCTCCTACCTGCTGGTCACCGTACCGATGCTGCGCCGGCGGCTGCAGAAGAAGTGGCCGGTGGCCGACGACGGCGC
The DNA here is from genome assembly GCF_902805515.1 of uncultured Arthrobacter sp. Lineage (GTDB taxonomy): Bacteria > Actinomycetota > Actinomycetes > Actinomycetales > Micrococcaceae > Arthrobacter_D. The sequence continues at coordinate 9,076 of NZ_CADCTE010000100.1, forward strand.
CGGATCCGGCTTCAGCCTCGGCCGGTGGGGGCTGCCGGTGAACATCCTCGCCGTCCTCTGGGGCGGAGCGATGATGGTGAACCTCGTCTGGCCGCGGCAGGAGATCTATAACTCCGTGCCTCCGTTCGAGTGGTACCTCCAGTGGGGCGGGGTGCTGTTCGTCGGCGCCGCAATCCTCGGCGGCCTGGCCCTCTACCACTTCCGGATCCGCCACCGCACCGGAGTGCTGCCCGAACATCTCGCCCCGCAGCGCACGGTGACTGCTCCTCCACCCGAGGAGGACGGCCTGGATGCCGATCTCGAGGCCGTCCGCTAAGTCCTGAGCGTCCTCCAGGGCCGGATCCCGGCCGGCGGTGCCGCCGGCCCTCGGAAGGAACAGGGATCCGCCGGCCCGTCACAGCGAAGGCTCCGCCCCCTCAGGAGGCGGGGCCTTCGCCGTGCCGGGGTGTTCGGCCGCGGGCCCCCGAGCCAAATGGGGTGCTCAGCCGCGGGCTTCCACGACGCAGCGGAACCACCAGCTGATGACAAGGCCCCGCCTCCGTACGGAGGCGGGGCCTTCGTGGTGACGAAGCCGATCAGCCGCGCAGGCGCTCCATCGCCGGGTCGAAGAGGGGCTCGGCCGCCACGGTGGCCCGAACCCGCTCGCCGAAGTACTCAATTTCCACGGAGTCCCCCTCGGCCACTGCGGCCGGCAGCCAGGCGTAGGCGATGGGCCGGCCGATCGAGTAGCCGTAGGCGGCGCTCGTCACGTAGCCGGCGGCTTCGCCGTTCACATACACGGGTTCCTTGCCCATCACGACGGTTACGCCGTCGTCGACCGTGAGGCAGCGCAGGGCCCGGACCGCCGTTTCCTCCCGGCGGGCGGCGAGGGCACCGGCACCCCGGTAGCCCTCCTTGTCCTTGCCGACCGAGAAACCGAGCCCGGCCTCGTAGGGGTGGTGCTCGGAGGTCATGTCGGCGCCCCACAGCCGGTACCCCTTTTCCAGGCGCATCGCGTTGAACGCCCCGCGTCCGGCGGCGATGATGCCGTGCTCCTGGCCCGCCTCGAACAGGAGGTCCCACAGCCGAAGCCCGTGCTCCGCGGTGGTGTAGAGCTCCCAGCCGAGCTCACCGACGTAGGAGAGCCGCATGGCGGTGACCGGG
>NZ_CADCTE010000101.1 GCF_902805515.1 uncultured Arthrobacter sp.
CGGCGGGGCTCCGCCGGTGCGGGCAGTCCATCGATGGGGTTTTCCGGGAAGTGGCTGTTCCCGGGAAACGGATTAAAAGCCATAAAAGCACGGGCTGCTGTTCGGTGCCATGGACTTTGCTCCAGTCTTTAATGCCGGGAATGGAGGTTTGCCCATTCTTTCAGGAGCACCGAATTAACCCGCTACACTATGCGCCCGGCCAAAGGCGAAATCCCCGCAAAGGCCGCAGGCAGGTTTCCCTAACCGGATTCCAGGCCGGCCGACCTTGGCGCAGGTGTCGGAGGGCAGGTTCGTCAGAACCCAGATCCCATCCGGGGAAGAGCGCCGCGCTCATCGATGCATCCACCACAGCCGGAGCTTGGAGATGAGGCCGGGCCGGCGCGGGCCGCACGAAACGGCGAACCGTGTTCACACGGCCAGCGTGGATCCGGCCCGACGTCCGCCCGGGCCAGGCGTGCCATCGAAACGTCCCGTCGGCCACGGATGGCCGCCACGAACGGGCACTATCTCACCGCCAGATCCCTGGGGTATGCGCGGCCTTCGTCCGCGCATACCAAAACATTGTGCGGCGGGTAGGCGAGGTAAACGGATCGGGTGCAGACCATCAGCCCGGAAGAAGAGGCCGAGCTCACGGCCAGCCCCGGAGTTGTGGAGGCAACGACCAATTTCGCTGTGGAGATGCATGGAGCCCTATTAATTTGGTGGCCCGGGCAGGATCTAATTCGGCCTAATTGTGGTTGAGTTAAGCCATGCATTCTCCCATTGAGGATTACGCGCTGGTTTCCGACCTCCATACCGGGGCGCTGATTTCGCGCACGGGGAGTGTCGACTGGCTGTGCTTCCCCCGCTTTGATTCCCCCTCGGTCTTCGCCGCCCTGTTGGGCACCGAGGACCACGGGCGCTGGCTGCTGGCACCGGAGGCCGAAGACGCCGAGGTGATTGAGCGCAGCTACATCGATTCGACCTTCGCCCTGCAGACGCTGTGGCGCACCTCCACCGGTGAGGCCCTGGTGACGGATTTCATGCCGGTGGAGGACCGGAGGGCCTCCCTGGTGCGGCGGGTCGAGGGAATCAGCGGGACCGTCGCGATGCGTGAGGAAATCCAGATCCGGTTCGGGTACGGCGAAATCCTTCCATGGGTCAGCAAAGCCCGTGATAACGACGGCCTGATGCTGCTGGCCATGGCCGGTCCGGACGCGCTGATGCACCGTGGCAATATCCTCCACGCGAACGACCGCCAACACGAAGGCACGCTCACCGTCACCGCCGGGGTGGTGCGCGACATCGAGCTCGCCTGGTATCCCTCGCATCGGAAGCCCCCGAAGCTAATTGAAGCCGGTCTCTGCCTCCAGAGCACCATCGCCTACTGGCAGGATTGGGCGTCAAACTACGAGCCGCAGGGTGAGTACGACGACATGGTCAAGCGGTCCCTGCTGGTGCTGCGGGCCCTGACGCATGAGGACACCGGCGGCATCGTCGCGGCGCCCACCACCTCGCTGCCCGAGCACTTCGGTGGAGAGCGTAACTGGGACTACCGCTTCTGCTGGCTGCGCGACGCGGTCCTGACCCTTGAGGCGATGATGACCCACGGCTACCAGGATGAAGCCTTCGAATGGCGGAACTGGTTGCTCCGCGCGGTGGCCGGGGACGCTGAGGATTTCCAGATCATGTACGGCCTCGCCGGAGAGCGGTCCCTCCCCGAGACCATCCTTTCCCACCTGCCCGGTTACCGGGACTCGCTGCCGGTGCGCATCGGCAATGGCGCGGTGCGACAGTACCAGGCCGACGTCGTGGGCGAGGTCATGGTGGCCCTTGAGAAGCTGCGGTGCCTTGGCGTGACCGAGGACCACTTTTCGTGGCCGCTGCAGCGCGCGCTTCTCGGCGCCGCCGAGAACCACCTCCACGATAAGGACAACGGTATCTGGGAGATGCGCGGGGACCTCAAGCACTTCACACACTCAAGGGTGATGATGTGGGCGGCGTTTGACTGCGCAGTGCGTGCCATCGAAAACCACGGGCTCGATGGGCCCCTGGAGCGGTGGGTGGCGCTGCGGGACGAACTGCACGCCGAGGTGATGGAGCACGGCTACAACGAGGAGCTCAACTCCTTCACGCAGGCGTATGGCGAGACCCAGCTGGATGCTGCGCTGCTGCAGCTGCCCCAGGTCGGGTTCCTCAGTTACGACGATCCGCGGATACTGGGAACCGTGGCCGCACTCGAGGAGCAGTTACTGACCAAGCAGGGGCTGCTGCTGCGCTACCGCACCGACGAGTCCGACGACGGGCTTGAGCCGGGCGAGCATCCGTTCCTTGCCTGCTCCTTCTGGCTCGTAGGACAGTACGCCCGCAGCGGCAGGATCGACGATGCCCGGTCCCTCATGGATCAGCTGGTCGGCTACGCCAACGAGCTCGGCCTGCTCTCCGAGGAGTACGACGCGGAGGCCCGCACCATGGTCGGAAACTACCCGCAGGCGTTCTCGCACCTTGCGTTGGTGCGGGCTGCCGACGCAATTCACTACGCCGGCGGCATGCGATCCTCGTCGCTCGCGGCGGTCGGAATGACGGCTTTAGAACGACCTTGATACAGCTCTCCTGCTTCTCCTGAAAGTTCGAGCGGTCGGCCAGCGTCTCATCCATCGACCCCGCAAGGCTCATGAGGTCGGCGATGATGGGCCGCGGGTCCGACGTTTCCTTGCCCAAGTGCAGCAGCTCCGCGGCCCAGCGGCAGTTCCGCTGCTCGGCCCGCGAACTGTCCCGAACCAAACACGAAGATCCCTCGTCGGGCGCTACAAGGCATCAACCAGATGCGCGATATACAGAACTCCAGGTTGTTCAATTGATCGGTGAGGGCGGCCAACTCTGCTGAATGACGCGCGGCCCCTCAGCCGCCACCCAATGGCTGGGGCTGAAGGGCCGAGCGTTACTGATCTGCCACCCGATGTCCGAGCGGGGTGGTAGCCGACCAGTTGAAGACATACCCCTCACTCACATTGTTCGTGAGGCTCGGGATGGGATACAGACCAGAGTTTCCTGCCGGACTGACGGGCCTTACGGTGCAGTGACGGTTTCGGGTGCGGGGGTGTTCTTCTTGCGGTCGGATTGCTGGAGTCCGATGACGCCGCCGATGATGAGGATGAAGGCGGCGATTTTGGGCAGGGTGAGGGATTCGCTGAAGACGATGGCTCCGAGCAGGACGGTGCCGACGGAGCCGATGCCGGTCCAGATGGTGTAGCCGACGCCGACGTCCAGGGATTTCAGGGCCTGGGTGAGGAAGTAGATGCTGGCGGCGACCGCGACGATGGCGATGATCGAGGGCCACAGGACGGTGAAGCCTTCGGTGGCTCCGGTGGCCAGGGCGAAGACGATCTCGAAGGCGGCCGCGAGCAGCAGCAGCACCCAGGCCTTGGCGCGGGACTGGGCCGGCGGGGCGGCCGGGGCGGGCAGGGCTGTCATGGGGGTGTCCTTTTGTTTCGGGGCGGAGCTGTTCGGCGGCGGAGCGGTTCGGCGGCGGAGCGGTTGCCGGTGCTGCTGGTTGGCTCAGTGGCCGGAGACCGCCTTGAGGCCGATGACTCCGACGATGACCGCCAGGATCGAGGCGACCTTGCCGAGGTTGAGTTTTTCCTTGAAGAGGAACACTCCGAAGATCACGGTGCCCACGGCGCCGATCGCGGTCCAGATGGCGTAGCCGACTCCGACGTCAAGGACCTGCAGGGACAGGGAGAGGAAGTAGATGGCCACCGCGGCCGCGGCGAAGGTCAGCACCGAGAACCACCGGTGGGTGAAGCCCTTGGAGGCGTTGGCGGACAGGGCGAAGACGATTTCGAATACCGATGCGATGCCTAGGAATACCCAATGCATGGGAACCCTCTCTGGGATGCTGGGATGCTGGGATGCTGGGATGCTGGGATGCTCGGGCCGGCCCGGCGGGGGGTGCCGGGTGTGAGGGTGGGGCCCCCGGAGGCGGGGCCGGGGATTCGGTGGCCGCCGTGCAGGGTGTCAGCAGGTGCGCGGCGGCGCAGGATGCGCCGGCGGTGAGCGGTCCTGCTCCCGGGGTGGGCCGGTGGTGTCCTGCCTGCCCGTACCGGCGGGGCTCCGCCGGTGCGGGCAGTCCATCGATGGGGTTTTCCGGGAAGTGGCTGTTCCCGGGAAAGTGATTAAAAGCCATAAAAGCACGGGCTGCTGTTCGGTGCCATGGACTTTGCTCCAGTCTTTAATGCCGGGAATGGAGGTTTGCCCATTCTTTCAGGAGCACCGAATTAACCCGCTACACTATGCGCCCGGCCAAAGGCGAAATCCCCGCAAAGGCCGCAGGCAGGTTTCCCTAACCGGATTCCAGGCCGGCCGAACCTGGTCATCGGGAAGGCCTCGTGGTCCGCTGGAGTTGCGGTGAAGCGCTTCGAAATGCGGCCTCTGTTTCGGGTTCCGGCGGGCGTTGAGGATCGTGCATGATTGTTCAGAATTCGATGGTCCGGCTGGACCTCGTCGGCAAAAGCGCTGCGGGATGACTGCCGGTCAGGTCCATGGCCGACCCCTGGCGGTCCTTCCGTATAGGTGTCCTTGCCCTTTCGTGGAGATATGAGCCGGTGCCCGCCGACCCGGTAGACTCCACGGCCGGCCTGTTCAGTCCTGATGTTCGAGGACGGCTTGTGCCTGGCCGATCAGTGAGCGGATGTTCTCTTCCGAGCGCTCCCGGAGGACGGGATTGGTGTCGGCAGCGACGAACCAACCGACCTTGTCGTAGGCATGCACCTCGACAATGGAAGCGGCGCCTGCCGCGTAGGCGCGGAGGGTCATGCCCGCTGGAACGCTCCTCCGGCTGATCCAGAGCATCGTCCCAAACATCCGTAGGAGCGCATTGGATCCGGTCTCCACAACGATGGTGGTTTTTCTGCGGCGCGGCCTGTATCCCGACGCCCTGAGTTGGCCCGCCAGTCGTGTGAGTACTTCCTCCACCGAATAACCCACGACGAATATTTCGCGTTTTTCGTAGATGGGATTCATTTTCACCTCCCTTCCAGCCACAGACCATTGCATTCCTGGCACGCGACGGGGTGCGCACAAAACTGTGCGCGGTGCGCCCAGTAATTGTGGCGTGGCCGGTCTGCATTGTCTTCTTAATCGTGGCGTTCAGCGTCATCCGGTCGTAATACTGCGGAGCCCCCGGGTGTTGGCTCGATGCATGAGCGGGAGTCGATTCCCGCTCCGGCGGGACCGGGAAGCAGGGAGAGCTGGAGGCGCTAGGAGGTCAGTTCAACAGGCGTGGACCGGGTCTTCGATACCTCGGCTGTCACCTGCCCGCGGGGGTTCATTGCCATAACAATCACCGGCGTCCCTTCGTGGAGAGAAACGTCCGCGCGCACTCTGTGGGTCCCAAGGCCGGCGTGGCTGGGCTGGAACCGGAGCTCCCGGCGGCGGTACCTCGTTTCTTTCCGCTGAGCCCCTCGGCTCCAAGCCGATGGCGGGGCACTCCTCAAGCTTGTTGTAAGACAGTAGGTTTGGGCCATGTCCACATTTCCGTCCGCTTTTCGCACAGCCACCGGGCACTCCGGCTGTTCCCGCCATCCTTCCGGGCCGCTGGCGGCAGAGGCGCAACACGGTGTCGCGGCCTCCTGCAATCCCCTGCCGTGATACCGCCGCCGGGCTGATGAGCGAACCGTTCCCTGCTGTGTCCGGCGCAGTTCAAGGTACCGAAGCCGCGCGGGCCGGTGCCTCCGCGCGCGGGTTCGTAGTCTACGTCGCCCTCGACGAAGCGGCGGCCGCAGCGGCCGGAATGACACTGTCCGAACTGGCACATCGTGTCCGCGCCCATCTGAAGGGTCTTTCCCCCACGGCGCAGACCCACGTGACTATCGCCGTTGCACCGCCCGACGCGCCGGGTTCCGATATCGGTGTTTTACGGGCTGCCCCCGGTAATCCCGGAGCCGCGCGGCAGCCCCGGTCTGTGCCGGCACCGGCCCAGCCGTTAGGGCCTGCCGGCGTGCTCATCGACCTGCCGCGCCGGGAGGTGCGTCTCGACGGCGAGACCCTGGATCTGACCTTCAAGGAGTTCGAGATCCTGAAGTACCTCATCGACAATCGATCCCGGACCGTCGCCCGCGAGGAACTGCTCCGGGTTCTCTGGCGCGATGACGGCGGATGTCCGCACGAGCGCACCATCGACAGCCACATCACGCGACTGCGTGCGAAGCTTGAGCGCTATGCGGACAGCGTCCGGACCGTGCACGGTCACGGCTACCGGTTTCATCACCATCTGGAAGCGGTTGTCTGGACCGCGCCGGAGTATGACATTTGAATTCCGGCTGATCCGTTGTGTTTTTTCATCTCCCGGATTCCGGCGCAGGACCCGCGGTGGCGGCTGGCTGCAGCCCCCTGCCGCCGTGGAGGAAAGCTCTCGGCAAAGGGAAAGGCCGGCCGCCCCGGAGGGCGGCCGGCCTTGTGCGCCGCGTGGGGCTGCCGGGCCTTAGTTGATGAAGGCTGAGAATTCCTGCTCGAGAACCTGCTTGGGCTTGGCGCCGATGGACTTGGCTGCCACCTCGCCGTCCTTGAAGACGTATACGGCCGGGATCGAGGTGATTCCGTACTTCGCGGCGATGGCGGGGTTGTCGTCGACGTTCACCTTGACGACGTCGATCTTCTCGGAGTGCTCTCCGGCGATCGCATCGAGGATGGGCGAAAGCATGCGACAGGGGCCACACCACTCAGCCCAGAAATCAACGATTACCGGTTTCTGCGCCTGGAGGACGTCGGCCTCGAAGGTCGCTTCGCTTACATCTTTGGTAGTGCTCATTGGTATCTCCCTTGGTGGATTAGACGAAAGCCTGCTCGGACACGGCTTCGGCCGGGGGCGTGGGAACCGCCGCCGCGGTCTTCACGGCATCGCCCAGGTCGGCCAGGTAGTGCTCGACGTCAATGGCGGCTGCGGCTCCGGAGCCGGCTGCCGTGATCGCCTGACGGTAGGTGGGGTCAATGACATCACCGGCGGCGAAAACGCCGGGCAGGGAGGTCTTCGAGGTCCTGCCGACCACGGCGATGGTCCCCTCCGGCGTCAGGGTCAGCTGGTCCTTGACCAGCTCGATGCGCGGGTCGTTGCCGATGGCCACGAACACCCCGGTGACGTCCAGATCGCTGGTCGAGCCGTCGACGGTGCTCCTGAGCTGGATCCCGCTCACCTTGCTCTCGCCGCGGATGCCGGTGACTTCCGAGTTCCAGATAAACCGGATCTTCTCGTTGGACAGCGCGCGGTCCTGCATGATCTTCGAGGCCCGCAGGGTGTCCCGGCGGTGCACGACGGTCACGGAGCGGGCGAACTTGGTCAGGAAGAGTGCTTCCTCGAGGGCGGAGTCACCGCCGCCGATGACCGCGATGTCCTGGTTGCCGAAGAAGAAACCATCACACGTGGCACACCAGCTCACGCCGTGGCCGGAAAGACGCTTCTCATCCTCAAGGCCCAGCTCACGGTACGCCGAGCCGGTGGAGATGATCACAGCACGGGCCAGGAAGGTCTCTCCGGTGCCGATGGTCACCTTCTTGACCTCACCGGTCAGCCCGACGGAGACAACATCCTCAAAGAGGATGTCGGTGCCGAACCGCGCCGCCTGCTTCTCGAAGTTCTCCATCAGCTCGGGGCCGAGGATTCCCTCGGGAAACCCCGGGTAGTTCTCGACATCGGTGGTGTTCATCAGTTCACCACCGGCCTTGACGGAACTCGCGATCAGGAGCGGCTTCAGGTTCGCCCTTGCCGCGTACACGGCGGCGGTGTATCCCGACGGTCCGGATCCCACAATGATGACATCGTGGATTTTCTGCTCGCCTTCGGGGGTGCCGCCTGCTGCGGTCTGGGTTTCAGTTGTCACGTTTACGGTGAACCTTCCTGGATGCGCGGCGCGAAACTGCGCATGGATCTCCACGCACACCTAGCACAACCTCCCCTCGCCCGCCGCTTATTCCGGGGCGCAGCAAGAGTGGACCGGGTGCCCCTGCCGGAGTTCGTGGCCGATCCGCGGGCAAACGCCGGTCTCGGGCATACACAGCCCCTGGGGAACTGCCCCTGGACGGTCGGGCGCATGCGGATTGTTGCCGGGTTTCGGGCAGGGCCCTCGATGGTTCAGAACGGCGATCGGCAGGTGATGCTCGCCCTTATTGTGGGTGGCCTGGTTCGTTCGGCTGGGACCTTGGCGGGCCTGGTCACCCTGGAACGCTGCATCGTTCATGCTGCATCATCGACATGAGCCACGGGCGCCCCGCAGCCGTACCGTGCCGGGGCCTCCGACGTCAGGGGGCTCCCGTATTGCCGGCTGCCGATGCGTCGTGCCGCGGTCCCTGCGCCGCGGCACACACGCACGTCGGCGGGCCGTCCAGGGCGCAGTAGTGCAGGGCCGGCGTCTGAGTGGTCGACCCAGGCCGACCGGCCTGGGTCGGAGACGATGCAGCGGCCGGAGCGGCCGAGGTCGAGGGGGCGCGTGCCGGCTGGGGGCGGGGGTTGCGGATCGTTACCGCGGCGAGGACAGCGGCGGCGATGAGCGCGCCTGCCGAGATCATTGCCGCCATGCGGAATCCCTCGAGGAAGACCTGGGGGTCGGTGTAGGCGTTGCCCGTGAGCCCGCCGAGGACGGGCAGCACCGCGACGGCGAGCAGGCCTGCCGCCCGGGCCACGGTGTTGTTGATACCGGAGGCGAGTCCCGCCTGGGCATCGGGCACTGAGGACATTGCCGTGGAGGTCAGGGGCGCAACGAGCAGCGAAAGTCCGAGTCCGAGGACGATGATCGGGGGAAGGACGTTGATCCAGTAGGAGGCGCTCTCGTCGATCCCGAGCATCATCAGCACTGACACGGCACAGACTGCGGACCCTCCCGCCATCGGCAGGCGGGGTCCGATGCGGGTACTGAGCGCACCGGCCTGGGCCGACAGTAGAAGCACCACGACCGTGATGGGCAGCAGGGCAACCCCTGCGGCCAGCGGTGAGAATCCGGCGACGACCTGCAGGTGCACCACGAGGAGGAAGAAGATTCCTCCGAAGGCGCCATAGGCGAGGAGGGTGACGGCATTGGTGGCACTGAACTGGCGCCGTCGGAAGATTCCCAAGGGCAGCATGGGCTGGGCCATCCTGCTCTCCATGATAAAGAACGCCACAGCGCAGACGGTGCCCAATGCCGCGGCGATGAGGACGCGGGGGGCCAGGGGTCCCGCCGTGGGAATGTCGATCAATGCATAGGTCCAGCCGCCCAGCGCCCCGGCGCCCAGGAATCCGCCCAGAAAGTCGGGGGCGCCGCTGGCGGACGGGTCGCGGGTTTCCGGCAGGTGGCGCTGGGATATCAGCACGACGGCGGCGGCGATGGGCACGTTGATGAGGAAGATCCACCGCCAGGACACGCTTTCCACGAGCCAGCCGCCTAGGAAGGGACCGATTGCGGTTGCGACGCCGCCCATTCCGGACCACGCCCCGATGGCTCTGGCCCTGTCTTCTGCCGTGAAGGAGGCCTGGATCATTGCCAGGCTGCCCGGGGTCAGCAGTGCGCCGCCGATGCCTTGGAGCGCCCGCGCGGCAATCAGTGTTCCGGCGTTGGGTGCCAGCCCGCACAGCAGCGATGCCAGGGCGAACCAAACAACACCGATGACGAAGACGCGGCGGCGGCCGAACCGGTCGCCGAGCGATCCGCCCAGCATGATGAAGGCCGCGAGTGTGAGCGTGTAGGCGGTCACGGTCCACTGGAGCAGATCAAAGCCCGCGTTGAACTCCCCTCCGATGGCCGGCAGGGCGACGTTGACCACGGTCGCATCGATTCCTGCGAGGGCGGAGCCGAGGATGGCGGCCAGCAGGAGCCAACGCCCTGATGCCGACGCGTATCGGATGCCCTCGCTCATGATTCGTCTGCTTCCCGGCCGACCGATCCGGCCGCCAGGAGTCAGTGTTTCATCCGCCCGGTGAGCAGACAAGAAGGGTGACCGGGAACCGGTGAGCGTGACGCGCCGCCGGTGAGCGGATCGAGCCGGCTGCCGGGCCGGGGCGCTGCGGTCCGGGTTTCAGGGCGGGCTGGCGGCCGGCGTCCGCCGAATGGAGGCTAAGGCGCGGTGGAGGCGGGGTGGGCGAGTGATCGCCACAGCAGTGCCGAGGCGTAGGTCCGGTGCGGGGCCCATGCCGCACCTCGGTCCCGGACCTCGTCGATCGTCGGCATCCCGGGCAACTGCCACGCCTGTTCGATGGCACGGCGGATCCCGACATCGCCGGCGGGAAGGATGTCGGCGCGGTGCAGTTGATGGATGAGGAACATTTCAGCCGACCACGGGCCGATTCCTCGAACCGCGGTGAGGGCCGTGAAGGCCTGCCCGTCGCTGAGGCCGTCCATGTGTTCAATGTCGAGCCTGCCGTCCTCGGCCCGTGAGGCGAGGTCGTGCACGTATGCGGCCTTGGCCCGGGACAGACCGAAGCCGCGGAGCGTGTCCGGGTCGAGGGCGAGAACCGCCTGTGGGGTGGGAATCCCGCCGGCGGCGTTGGCGAGCCGGTCGTAGAGGATGAAGGCCACGGCAACGGAGATCTGCTGACCGAGGATGTGCAGGACCATGGCAGCGAAGTTGCTCCCCCCGGTCCTGCCGGCGTCGATCCACGCGAACGGATCTGAAGTGCCGTGGTCCCGCATCAGTCCCGCGAGGACCGGGTCGGCCGCGGCGAGGGCACCGTACGCGTCGGCGCGGCCGGCGGCAGCGGAATGTGCGCTCATGTTGCGCTCCCGTCGTGTTCCCGGCGGTAGTGGCGGGCCGCGCGGGAGCGGTTGCCGCAGGTAACGGAGCACCATTCACGGCGTGGGTGGTTCTTGACGAAGTACACCACGCACCCCGGCGCCATGCAGGCACGGATGTTCGATCCGTCCGCGGCGGTGAACAGAGCCACAGCCTGCGCGCTGACCGCGGCGAGGCCGTCCGCGACGGTGTTCCCGGCCGGCTCGCTCTCGGCGCGGAAGCCGTCCTTTCCAAGGGCCATGCGGTCGACCGGCGCCGGGGTGAGCGCCGCATTAATGGTTCCCACCGCGTCCGCGACGTCACCATCCGCGCCGCCTGCCGCCGCGCGGCTGTCGCCGCTCGCGTGCGCGGCAACCCGGCGGAGTGCGGTGCGGAGCGTCAGTGCCGAGGCCAGCTCCGCGGCGCTCACCCCCTCCGGGGTGAACCCGGTGGACCGGAACCAGTCATCGATGTCGGCCGGCTGCTGGAGCTCGTCGCGCACGGTGCCGTGGGCGGTCCAGATGGTGTTCATCAGCCGGACCGGCAAAGGCTCTGCAGAGAGCTTCCAGAAGCGGCCCGTCGTCGTCATGCCACTTAGTTTATCACGGTTGATAGGATTTGTAACCGTGAGAACTTCCTGATACAAAGGTTCCCACGGCAGCAAACGCTGCGACCCGTGAGAGCGGGGTGTGAAAGGAACACCATGACCGTGCTTACCCTCATCGACCCTGAGACCACCGACGCGCGTCGCGCCGAACTGCTGAGCACCGTCAAGAGCCGGATGGGTGCCGTCCCGAACACGACCAAGGCAATGGCAAACAGCCCGGCCCTGCTCGACACGTTCCTGGCGATGTCGCAGACCCTCAGCCGTGGTGTCATTGACGCCCCGACCCGGGAGCGGATCGGTATCGTCATTGCGCAGGGCAACACCTGCGATTACTGCCTTTCGGCGCACTCCTACGTCGGCGCGCACGTCGCTAAGCTTTCCGCCGAGGACATCGAGGCAGCCCGCCACGGCGAGAATGCGGATCCGCACATTGAGGCGATCCTGACCTACGCCTCCGCGCTGAATGACGGCCGCGGCACCGTCGATGAGGCCGTCGTCCGCGCCGTGCGCGCCGCCGGGGTCACCGACGAAGAGCTTGCGGAGATCGCAGGACATGTCGCCCTCAATGTTCTGACGAACTATTTCAACAAGGCGGCCGGGGTCGAAATCGATTTCCCCCTCGTCACCACCTGATCCGCCGTGACCAACACGTGAGACCGGCCCGGCCCCGTAACCAAAGGGGCCGGGCAGTCGGGTGCACCGTTGCTTCAGGGGCACCGGTGATGCCGCGCACGAAGGCCCCCGGGAATACTTCCCGGGGGCCTTCGTACGTCGTGGAGCGGCCGGCGGTGGAGGACGCGCCTCGGATGAATTCCGCCGGGGCTGCAGCGGCTGGCGGGCGTGGCGCCCGGAAGGGGTGGGAGGTGACCGCGACGTCTCGCGGGCGATCCGTGTGGCCGGCCCGAAAGGTGGCGGCCGGGGCGGGCGGCTCGAGGCAGAACCGTACGGCCCTGTGGCTGCCGGGAACCGGAGCGGCCGGGGGCGCATGTCCTTTGGTGAGTCGATGTGGATCCGGGGCCGGACACCGGTTCCGCGTCCGTGACCGCGGGACCGTTCCGCACCGGCCCCTGGTCCTGCTGCTGCGGCAGTGCGGCACCAGTACCGTCGGGCAGGCTGCGCCGACTGCGGTGACGCCCAATCTCCGGTTCCGCCCGGACCACCGTGGGTCCAGGGCACGTTCCTGCGGGCCCCTTGACCGGGTTGCGGGGCCTGCACCGGGAGCACCACCCTTATCGTTTTGGCACGCGCAGGTCATCATGGCCGGGGAGCACCGCCGCCTGCGGGAACCACCGGCGACAGGGGCTTCTGCGGTGTCGGCAGGTGGAGCTTAGGGTGCCTCAACAATGGTGTGGGGACTGAACCACACACCGCGTTCAGTGGAGTCCGGGACGCCGGGCTGCGGCGTGGGTGGCCAGTCGGGCTCGGCGGTTCCGGTCATCTGGAGTGTGGCTCCGGTGGAGAAATCGACGAACAGCAGTGCGGCGGCCGGGTCGACGGTGATGTTGCCGATGCTGTTGAACATGTTGTTGCCGGGGAAGTCGGGCCACCACAGCCGCTCCCCCTGGAGGTGGATGAACCCCGGAGGCCCGCCGCGGTGGGAGCTGTCGAGCCCGCGGGTCGGATGGGTGGTTCCGAGGAACATTGTCTGCGTACGCGTCACCCATGCCTGATGTGCGGGGGCGAGCAGCGGTCCTGGATATTCGGTGCGGGCCTCGGATCGGCGCCCGTCCGCGGCTGCGGGAGGGAAGATGTACTGCGGGCAGTTCCCGTAGGCCTGCTCGACGGCCACTTCCAGTCCGGACCGGCTGGTGGCGGAAAGGTATCCGTTCACGCGGATCCGGCGGCGGCGTGCGAGGTCGATGATGAGCACGCCGATCTCCTGTCCGGCGGGTATCTGCGCCAGCGGGTCGCCCGGTCGGGGTACCGCGCCGAGGTGGAGCGTATTTCCGGACGCATCGGCCCGAAGGAACCCGGGGTCTGCCAGCAGTGCCGAGGACCACAGGGAACCTCCCGGGTCCCGGCCCGTGAGGACCGCGAACCTCTGTCCGGCGAGAAACGCGGCCATGCCGCCGGAGATGCCGCCGGGTTCGAGCATCCCTTCCAGGCGGCGGGCAAGAGGCGCCACTCCGGCCCGGTGCTGCACGGCGAGTTCACCGGGATGGAAACCGGTGGAAGGCAGGGCTGCTGTGCGCATGGGACATATCCAATCTGACAGGTGACGGCTGGCGCGCGTTCGGCACCGCCCAGGGCTGGGGCGGCGCTCACTGACCGGTGGCGGAGGCGGGAGGGGCCGCTCCGCCCGCGTCGAATGGTTCTCACGTCGGCGGAGCGGATTTCAGCGGAAACGCTCCGGCACCCCTGAGGGCGCCGGCCCGGTGCCGGGTGGGGACGCTACCGGGAGGTGGTCTGCTTTTGCAGGAAGGTGCGGATCAGCGCTGCGACCTCGTCGGTTTCTGTTTCAAGGAGGAAATGGCCGCCGGGCAGCAGCCGGACCTCCGCTTCCGGCAGGTCATCACGGAAGGCCTTGGCACCGGCAGGGCCGAAGATTTCATCGCCTTCGCCCCAGACTGCCAGCAGAGGCACCTGCGAGGCCCGGAAGTACTCGTGGAGCTGTGGGTACATGGCGACGTTCGTTGCATAGTCGCGGAAGAGTTTCAGCTGGATGGCGTCGTTGCCCGGGCGGGAGATCAGGGCGTGGTCATGGGTCCAGGTCTCCGGGTCGACGAGGGTGGTGTCCTGCACGCCGGTGAGGTACTGCCATCGGATGGCCTCGACCGTGAGCGCGAAACGGACAGCATGCTCGGTGGTCTCGTTCTGCTCTGCCTGGTAGTCGGTCACGACGTCCCAGAAGCTCTTGACGAGTCCCGCTTCGTAGGCGTTGCCGTTCTGGCTGACGATGCCCGTGATTGCCTCAGGGTTCCGGACGGCGAGCCTCCAGCCGATGGGCGCCCCGTAGTCCTGGACATACATGGCGTACCGGCCCACCCCGAGATCGGCCAGGAGCGCTTCGGTCAGGTCCGCAAGCGCGTCGAAGGTGTAGTCGAACTCATTGACCGTCGGCGCGTCGGAGAAGCCGAAGCCGAGGTGGTCCGGGGCGATGAGGCGGAAGTCGTCCGCGAGCCGGGGAATGAGGTTGCGGAACATGAAGGAACTGGTGGGAAAGCCGTGCAGCAGCACCAGGGTGGGAGCGCTCGGGTTGCCGGCCTCGCGGTAAAAGAGCTTGTGGCCGTTGATGGTTCGGTAGCGGTAGTGGATGTTCGACGTCATGCTAACCCCTCTAAGATATTTATATGGTTAGGTTCGAGCATGACCGCATCATGCTAACCTGTCAAGTAGGTGTTGAGAGGTTAGATTGGGAGGATAGGAATGCATCACGTCACCCGGGAGGATGAAGACCATCTGCTCGAACTGCTGAACACGACGCCCGTGGTGCACGGGAAGGTGGTGGATGAGCTTGCCGATGAGGCTCAGGGGCGGGCCTGGCTTCTCCGCCGTAACGGCAGAGGCACGGCCGGGGAACTGAAACGCCTCATCGCAGCCCGCGACTCCCTTCAGCGGGTGGTGCGCGGAGAAACCGGCCCGGATGAACTGATGCAGGTTCTTCGCACGGCTGTGCTCGTTCCTGCTGCCGGGGAGGGAACGATTGTCTGGACGCTGGAGTCCGAACCGGAGGATCTGTTCGCGGCGCGAAGCGTGCTGGCCTGGGTCGGGTTGGAAAACAGCCGGCCGGGCCGGTTGCGCCCCTGCGCCAATGTGGAGTGCCGGTTGTTCCTCATCGACCGCAGCAACGGAAATCGCGCACAGTGGTGTTCCATGGCCGTCTGTGGCAACCGGATGAAGGCCCGCCGGCATTATGAGCGGTCCCAGACCAAATAGCGGCATGGACCCGGGCGCCCGGTCCTCTGGAGTCGTCTTCAGACCCGGTCCCCGCGTACGGGTCCGTCCAAAATCGTGCGGACCCGGCGCTGCCGGCCACGGTGGTCTTGTGGTCCCCGGTCCGCGGGACCCTCTCGTGCAAGGGATTCGCCGGCCCCGAAGGCCGCGGTCAGCGGGCAGCGGCGGATGGGCGTCGCCGCGGCCAGGTAAAGGCCGCGCCCGGACCCGGTGCCGGGCCGGCCAGCGTCCCGGTACTTTGTGGGGGCCTCCGCGGGCGATCGGCCGCTTCGGCGTGCGGCGGCCAGGTGGCAATCCCTGGTGCAGCAGCCTTTCATGCGGCCCGGGAACGGATTAGAACGGATTGAGCTGGGCTGCCCCGAAGGACACGCTGAACTGGACGCACCACAGGTCGACGGCTTTGTACCGGGTGAGGTCCAGATCGTCGGGGATGCTGTACAGCTGGTTGCCCTGATTGCCCTTCAGCATTCCGAGGTCCACATGCTCGGCCGATCCTGCGGTGTACCAGCCGTCCCTTCCCTCCACCACGTCGGCGGCGCTGAGCCAGACATGGACATCGGGACCGGTGGTGGTCTCGAGGTCCTCCAGCGCCAGCACCCTCGTCCCATCGGGTTGCTCGATGATCCGGGCGCTTCCGGTCGTTCGATGTTCGTGGCTGATGAAGCTGCCGCCGCTGAGCGCGACCGGTCCGGCGGGTGCGGGTGCCGGGAGATCCGTGGGCGTCGGTCCCGCCCCGGGCGCGGCCGGGGACACCGTGGGCTCCGCGGCGGGCGGTCCTGCCTCCGGTGTGGAGGGGGACGAAGTGGCAGGTGCCGCCGCGGCGGGCGGCGCGGCGTCGGGAATCTCATCGTCGACCCGGACGTCGACGAACAGGAGCCAGGGTTTGAACAGGAGCAGGGCCCCTGCGATTACCACCGCGGTGAGCAGCAGGGCTGCGGCGATGAATGTTCTGCGGCGCCGGGTCAGAGTCATAATCGCCTATTGGGTTGGACCCCATGTCGTGCGGGTTCTGTCGTGGTCAGCGGGCGGGAAGCGGGTGAACGGGGGGCCTGTCCGGCCGATCGTCCCTGCGGTGCTGGGTGACTCGGGATGTTCTGTCTACTTCGGAGGGTAGCACGCCACCACCGCGAGGTTTGGTGCTGAAGGTGGCAGAAATCCCCGTGGTGTCGGGCGTGCAAACGCTGCCGCCGCCTGCGGAATCTCGGATTGTCCGGGGCATCCAGGACGAGCCGTTTTTCTTGGAGGAACCCGTCCCGGTGTTCCTGCCGGGTGGACAGCGGCTTGGACGGTTCGCCTGCACGCAGTGCCCCGGCAGAGTGTTCCGCGGCTGGAACGCGGCCGGAGCAGGGGAATTTATGGGGTATCCGCGGGCCTTGATACTGGTAATGGCCTTGATATTGGGGCATTGACCACGCACATCGGCCCAGACTCGCAAGGATACCCGTCATGCCTCATTTCGATCCCCTGTGGACCCCCATCCGTATAGGTTCCACGGAGCTGCCCAACCGTGTTGCGTTGGCGCCCATGACCCGCGTCAGCGCCACGGAGCAGGGCCATGCCACCGAGCGTATGGCCTCCTACTACTTACGGTTTGCCCGGGGCGGCTTTGGGTTGTTGATCACCGAAGGCCTGTACACCGACACCGCCTATAGCCAGGGGTACCTCCTTCAGCCGGGTCTGGCCACGGCCGCACAGTCCCGCTCCTGGACGAAGGTTGTCGACGCCGTCCATTCCGAGGGCTCTCGCATCTTTGCTCAGCTGATGCACGCCGGCGCCCAGTCCCAGGGCAACCGGTTTATCGACACGACTGTCGGCCCTTCCGCGGTGGCTCCGCGAGGCGAGCAGCTGCGGTTTTACCGCGGCGAGGGGCCGTTTCAGGTACCGGAGATGATCACCAGCGCACAGATGGACCAGGCGCGCGAAGGGTTCGTGGCGGCCGCGCTGAACGCCAAAGCCGCCGGGTTCGACGGCGTGGAAATCCATGGCGCCAACGGGTACCTGCTGGATCAGTTCCTCACCGACTATCTGAATAACCGCACCGATCAGTACGGGGGCAGCCCGGCCAACCGGACGCGGTTCGCTGTCGAGATCAGCCGGGCTGTCCGCGAGGCGGTCGGGCCCGACATGACGGTCGGTATCCGTATCTCCCAGGGCAAGGTCAGTGACTCCGCGCATAAGTGGGCCGGTGGGGCCGAGGAAGCCAAATCCATCTTCACCGCTCTTGCCGCGACCGGGATCGACTATATCCACACCACGGAACTCCGTGCCGACGCACCCGCGTTCGGCGCGGAAGGCGCCTCGCTCGCGTCCCTGGCCAGGGAGCATTCGGGATTGGTTGTCATCGCCAACGGAAGCCTGGATGAACCGGAGGCAGCCGCCGCGCTCGTGGCTGCGGGGCAGGCGGACATCATTGCCCTTGGCAAGGCGGCACTGGCCACCCGCGACTGGCCTCGCCGGGCGCGCGCCAACGCCGGAATGGACGAGCTCGATGGCCGCGTCTTCTCGCCCATCGCCGATGTGAAGGACTGGGAGCTGGAAGTTCCTGCCTGATCAGCTTGGCCCGGCCGGACCGTGACGGCCACCGCAGGTATGTCCTGCCCGGTTGACGAAGCTGCGGGTGATCCTTGCCCGTCCCGTCCGGGCTGGCAGCCAGGTCCCGGCCCCGATCGCCGCGACCGATGGCGCCTTGCCGCCACGGCAGCAGGCGCCTGCCCCGGGCAGGTGCTGAACGGCAGCGGGCATCAAACGGAGCACACGGGCTCTCCGTGCAGCCTCCCTGTAGGCGCGGCTCCGGCCAGGGAATGCCGCCACCCCGGGGTCAGTGGGGCCGGAAGGAGCTCTAGCGGCGGACATTGTCCGTGCGGCCGCACCCTCCCGGACCGTTGCCGGGTGGGCATTGGGCTGTGGGCGGTTCAGATGACGGCGCCCTCTGCAGCGGCGTGGCTTCTGAGCAGGCGAAGTTCCGTTTCATCAATCATGCGTTCCAGTTCTTTCCGGCACGCGTCGAAGTCCCCTGCGGCGAGGTAGTCGTAGACCCGTTGATGCTCATCGAGCACCGACCGGTCCTCTTCGGCGTCCTGACGTGTCGAGACGAGGGTGGCAAGTCTGATGCCGGTCCACAGCTGGTCGTAGAGCCCCATGAGGCGCCCGCTTCCATGCAGGGACACCAGTGCCCGGTGGAAGAGAGCATCCGCCAGGGGTATCGCGGCCGGATCCTTTGACTCGACCGCTTCCGCCAGCCGCCCCAGAGCGCCTTCAAGCGCCGTCAGGGGAATGCTGCTTCCTCGTTGATATGCGTCCACGGCGCTCAATTCGAGGGCCTTTCGGGCCTTGGACATATCCTCGATGTCCTCTTTGGTCAGGACGGCCACGATGGCCCCCTTGTTACGGTTCCTTTGCACAATTCCTTCATGCGTCAGCAGCAGGAGGGTTTCCCTGACCGTATTTCGGGAGGTATCGAACGCGGCCGCGATCTGGGCTTCCTTCAGGGGGGTGTTGGGGGCCAGCTCGCCGGAGAGAATGAGCTCCCGCAGCTTGCCTGCTATCTGCTCTGCCGTACTCGGCCTGTCAATGGTCAAAATTGAGCCAAAGGGGCTTTCTGGTGTTCCCAAGGTTGTCACTTCCACCGGTCGCTGCTTTTCTGGAGGTATTGCAGCAGGGCACCCTGCCATTGTTCAACTGTAAACCAATGCAGCAGCCCTCCTGGAGATCACTGCCACGGCATGGCCGGGCTTGCGCCCGTGAGCAGTTCGTGCCCGTCCGCGGTGACGATAACGTTCTGCTCGAAGTTGGCTCCTCCGACATCCTCCCGCGATAGGAGCGTTTCCACCGAGATGACCATGCCGGGCTGAACAACGAGTGCGGAACCTTCCTGGAGGTAGTACCCCTCCAGGCCCAGACCGAGGCTGTGCCCGTATGCCGGGAAGTCGGCGTCCAGGCCCACGAGGCAACCGGATCCTTCCTCGGGGCGGACCGGAAAACCATGGGTCTGGCGCCAGTCGTCTCCGACCTGCCAGAGTTCGCCGTAGGTGATTCCGGGTCGTATCTCGGCAGTGATGTGCTCCACGAGTGTGACCGCACCCTCAAGAACCGCTGCCTGGTTCCGGGTCGGCCCTGTGCCCACGATCGTCGTGCGGGCCATGTCGACCCAGTACCCCTGGCTCATCGGCCCGTAGAAGTCGACGTGGAGGATGTCCCCCCGTTCGAGGGGCCGGTGGATATCCCATGAGGGAAGGCGGGCCCACTGAAAATGCTGTGAGTGGGGGCCCGAGGTGATGGAGGTGTCATAGGGGAATCCCCCTCGGCGGGCCGCGGCGCGCCATCCTTCGCCGGCCACCTCGCCTTCATTTCCGCCGACCCTGACGGCGGCAAGCATTTCAGTCATCGCCTCCGAGCCGATGGTCGCCGCTGCCCGCATCAGGTCCAGCTCCGCGCTGCTCTTGATCAGCCGAAGATCGGTGAGGATCTCATCGCAGGCAGTCAGATCGGGTGTGTAACCCAGGTGGTGCTCGAGCAGTCCGTAGCTGGAATGAAGGAAGCTTTCCCTTCCGATGAGCCCCAGCGGGCTGCCTTCGAGGCCCAGTTCCTTGAGCACTTCGGCCACGAGGGCCGGAATGTGCAGACCGACCCGGACGTCGCTGACGGTGGCGAGGTCCTGCCGGTAGTCATACGAGTCGACCACAAGCACCGGCTCCCCTGACACCGGCAGGACCAGCACACTGTGGCCGCGGGCGGCCCAGAGCGGCAGGTTGTCGGGCTGGGTGGGGAAGGCGGTCACGTGGTTGGCCAGGTACATGACGTCCCCATAGAAGTCGGCGGTTGCTCCGCCCCGGGACCAGACGACCAGGGCGTGGAATCCGCGCTCCGCCGCTGCGGCGCAGGCCCGGGCCCGCCTCTGTGCGAACTCGTCCGTTGGGATTGTTGGTGCGGCCACTGGGTACTCCTAGCGTCAAGCGGTTGTGATGTAGGCCACGCTAAAGTATATTGCTCAACAAATCAACAATCTAAGGAGTCAGGTTGCCGTTTCAGTCGATCCAGCCATTCACGATTTCGATTCCGGAGGACGAGGTGGCGGACCTCAACCTTCGGCTGCGCCGGACCCGGTGGCCAGACGAGCTGCCGGGGGTCGGATGGACGTTCGGTGTTGCGAAGTCCCGCCTGCAGGCGCTGGCGGAGTACTGGGCCGACGGGTTTGCCTGGCGTGATCAGGAGCGCCGGTTGAACCGGTTTCCCCAGTTCATGACCGAAATCGATGGCCAGCAGATTCACTTTGTGCACGTTCGGTCGGCCCGCCCGGACGCGGTGCCTCTGTTGCTCACCCATGGGTGGCCGAGCACTTTCGCTGACTTCAGCACGATGATTCCGCAACTCGTGGACCCCGGCGCGGAAGAGACGCAGGGGCCGGCATTTGATGTCGTCATTCCGTCGCTGCCAGGCTTTGGCTTTTCCGGCGTCACAACCGCCACGGGATGGAACGTGGACCGCATTGCACGGGCATGGGCGGAGCTGATGCAAGGACTCGGCTACGACCGGTACATCGTGCAGGGCGGAGACTACGGGTCTCTCGTGTCCCCCGCCATAGGGCGCCTGTTTCCGGACAACGTCATCGGCGTCCATGTCAATGCGATGATCAACGGCTCCATGGTTGATCCCTCCCGGCGGGAACCTCTCGATGGACTGTCCTCCGATGACGCCACGGCGATCGCGGACACTGCCCGGCAGTGGCAGAACCGTTACGGTTATGCTGCACTGCAGGCCACCAGGCCGCAGACGCTTGCCTACGCGCTCAATGATTCCCCGGTGGGCCTGCTGGCCTGGATCCTTGATCTGGAATGGGCCGTCGGCGATGACCTGGCCGAAGGTGAAACGACTGTCTCCGACGAGGACATCCTGACCGCCGCGTCGATCTACTGGTTCACCCAGACCGCGGGATCTTCGGCACGGCTGTACCGGGAAAACGGCGAGCTGCTCTCGGATCCGCCGCCTACGACCACTCCGACGGCTGTTGCGGTGTTCCCCGGGGACCGAACCGTGCGCAGTCTGGCCGAGCGTCACCATCACCGGATCGTTCGTTACACCGAGTTTCCCCGCGGGGGGCATTTCGCCGGGCTGCAGGCTCCGGACCTGCTCGTCGAGGACATTCGCGCCTTCTGCTCCCAACTGCAGGCAGCTGACCCTTCGTCGACCGTCAGCCGATAGCTCCCGGCATCTCCGGCATATCGTCATGAGCCGCGTTCGACGGGGAGGCGAGAGATTTCCTTTCCGCCCGGATGCCTGACCGTCGCGGGCCGGATTACGGAACAACGTTCCGGCTGGGCCAGCGCCCGGCCGGGGTAACCCCTCCGCGGCCGGCGGCGGGACCGGCCTGCCGGGAAACCCAGCTCGGAGGACCGCGCTCCGGGGCGCACCGCGCAGCAAAGCACTTTCGTCCTGCCGCCGGAATGCGGTGGCAGGGCGCAGAAGCAACCCGCGGCTCCTGCTGTTGGATCCGAGATCCGGTCGGTTCCGGGAGTGAACCGCTGGCCGTTCGCTGCCGGTCGATAATGCGAGCTGACCGGAAGGACGGCGTCACTGCACGCTGTTGTCGGCACACTCCCCCATCGCCCGCCCCCTTGTTGGCGCGTGTCAGGTCTGCGGCGCGCGATGTGCCGTGCCGGTGCCCCGCGGCACGTCGGCGGGCCGGGTGTGAGGCTAGGGCAGGGTACCGCCGGGCCGGCGGTGAGCCCACGGACGTGCCTCCTCCAGTTGACCTGCGAGCCGCAGGAGCAGTCCCTCATCTCCGGTCCTGCCCGTGAAGTGAACCCCGATCGGCAGACCGGCCTGGTTCCAGAAGAGGGGCACCGACATGGCAGGTTGCCCGGTCGCATTGGCCATCCAGGTGAAGGGGGCATAATTCGCGTCGATGTGAAGCAGCTGCAGTGGATCGGCTGCCGGCGCAGCCAATCCACCGATTTTCAAAGGGGGAGCAGCAAGGACGGGTGTCAGATGGGAGTCGAAGGTGGCGTAGAACGCTGCCAACGTCCTGGAATACCGTTGAACCTCCTGCACGGCGAGCAGATACTCCGAGGCGGTGAATTTCCGTCCCGTGTCGGCCAGCGCCCGGGTATAGGGTTCAAGGTCCCCCTCGGCCGGCCCCCTCTTAAGCGTGCGCTGCCAGGAATCAATCCCCCAGGCAGCACCAGCGGCATAGAGCACGAAGAATGCTTCCTCCATGGAGCTGGCATCGACAGGAAGGTTGGCTTCTTCCACGTGGTGACCGAGCTCTTCGCACAGTGCCGCTGCGTCGAGCGCCGCGGTGCGGCATTCGGCGGAGACTTCCACCCCGGTAGGGGCCTCGGTGGAGAAGGCGAGGCGTAGTGGCGCCGTGGGTTCGTCGAGGGCGGCGAGGAACCGTCCTGGGTGTCTGGGTGCCGGGTAGGGATCGCCCTGCATGGGCCCGGCGGTTGCATCAAGGCAAGCCGCGCTGTCGCGCACCGACCGGGTGATGACGTGTTCGGCCCATAGTCCGGAGGTGATGTCCCCGAAGTCGGGGCCGAGGGGGTTCCTGGCCCGCGTCGGCTTCAGACCGAAGAGCCCGCATGCCGAGGCAGGAATTCTGATGGAGCCGCCGGAGTCATTGGCGTGGGCGATCGGGACCACTCCGGCCGCCACGGCTGCGGCGGAGCCACCGCTGGAACCGCCGGTTGAGTGGCTGGGGTTCCAGGGGTTCCGGCACGGCCCGTAGCGCTGCGCCTCCGCCGTTGCGATCAGGGCGAATTCGCTGGCGACGGAGGTGGCCACGGGGACGAGTCCCGCCGCTTTGTACCGGATGACCAGTTCGCTGTCGTAGGGAGCGATGTAGTCGCCCAGGTATCTGGAACCGGAGGTGTGGGGCACCCCGGCGATCGTTGCAACGTGGTCCTTCACCATCATCGGGACCCCGAACAGCGGGCCGTGATCGGCGGCGGGATCCGCATGGTTCAGCTCACCGGCGGCTTTCCGCGCCTGGTCGTAGTTCGTATGGGCGATGAAGTTCAGGGTCGGGTTCTCCCGTTCCGCGCGTGCAATGGCATGATCCACCAGCTCTAGGGGGGTGATCTCCCCCGAGCGCACGAGGTCTCCGAGCGCCACGCCGTCGAGCCACTGCAGGTCGGCGGGCGTCACACCGGGTCCTTCAGCGTCAGGCAGACCAGCCGCTGGGACGTGAATTCCTCTACGGCGTAACGGATGCCTTCACGGCCCATGCCGCTGTCCTTGACACCGCCAAAGGGCATCTGGTCGATGCGCACGTGCGAGCCTTCGTTGACCATCACCGTGCCGGTGTCCAATCGCTGGGAGATGTACATGGCCGTGTCGAGTGATTCCGTGAAGAGTGCGGCCTGCAGTCCGAAGCGCGTATTGTTGGCCAGTTCCACGGCCTCCTCAATGGTGTCATAGCTGGTGACCGCGAGGATGGGGGAGAAGGCTTCATCGCGGGCGATGCGCATGCCCGGGTGGACGTTCCGCAGGATGGTCGGAGTGACCGTCGAGCCTTCCCTCGTGCCGCCGGTGATGCATTCAGCTCCCGCCCCTACGGTCTCTTTAATCAGCTGCACCGCACGCTCGGCGGACTCAAGGGAAAGCATGGGCCCTACATCGGTACGCTCATCCATGGGGTCGCCCACGATGAGGGCGCGGGTCTTTTCCTGGAGCAGCTCCAGGAACTCGTCATGAACGGCCGAGTGAACGAGTACGCGCTGGGCCGCGATACACATCTGACCGGCGTAGACGAACCCGCTTTTCGCGATGGCCGTTGCGGCGAGCTCGAGGTCTGCGTCCGCGTGGACAATGCTCGGTGAGTTGTTGCCCAGTTCAAGGATGGTTTTGCGCAACCCTACTCCCTGGCGGATGTGCTGGCCCACGCGGACCGATCCGGTGAACGAGTAGGCGGCGAACCGTTCGTCGGCGATGAGCTGGTCGCCCACCTCGGCTCCTCCGAGCACCAGGTTGAGCCATCCCGCCGGCAGGCCGGCTTCGCTCAGCGTCTCGACGAACTTCATCGCCGAGAGCGGGGTTTTCTCTGCCGGCTTGAGGACGACGGCGCATCCCGCGGCCAAAGCCGCCGGAGCTTTGTGCATCATTTGAACCAGCGGAGCATTGAAGCTGGAGATGGCGCACACCACGCCGATCGGGTGGGGCAGGGTGAACCCGACGCGCCGCTCCGAGCCGGGCGTCGCGGAAAAGGGAATCACCTCACCGGTCACCCTCTTGGCTTCCTCGGCGCAGAGCTGGACGGCGTGAACGGCTCGGGCCACTTCCGCCCGGGCATCCCGTAGCGGCTTGCCCGCCTCCAAAACGATCAACCGGGCGAACTCCTCCGCGTCGGCGGCAATCAGGGCGGAGGCACGTGAGAGGACCTGGTAGCGCTCGAAGGGCAGGAAGTCACCTGCGTCCATAACCCGCTGGGCGGCCCCGACCGCGTCCTGCACGTCGGAGGGGCCTGCATCGCAGACGGTCGCCACGATGGAGTCGTCCCATGGATTCCGGACGGCGCGGCTCGAGCGGCCCTTGGAGGTGCGCCAGCTCCCATCGATGAAAAGCCCACTTGATGCGTCCACGATAAGACTCCAGTCCTTGACAGCACGGTTGAGGATTGTTGAACAAGTGAACAATACAGGCTTCCCCGGAACGCGTCAAGGATTCCAGCCGGCCGCTGAGGAATTGAGACCCCATCATGGAAACTTGTAGAACTGTTCAACAAAAGGATTGCTATTCATCTGGAGACGGCCTACCGTTCAGGGATGAACGAGACAAAGTTTGGAGTGACGGGCACCACAGTCCCGGCTGTTGCGCCCCTGCCGTTTCTGCCCATGCAGCCCGAGGACGCGGTCCGGGTGCTCGAATCCGTTTTCGGCATAGAAGTCAGTGAGCCCCCGGCGCGTCTGGCCACGGAGCGGGATGACACCTTCAGGGTTTCCTCCCGGTCGGGGGACTTCGTCCTGAAGGTGGCACATCCCGACGATGACCGCAGCTCGATCGACCTGCAGACGGCCGCGCTGCGCCATGCCTCCGAAAAGGACCCGGAGCTGCCGCTGCAGCGCGTGGTGCCGACGGCGGCAGGGAACTGGTCGCCGGCTATCACGGGAAAGGACGGACAGCAGCGGGTCGCCCGGTTGCTGACCTTCCTGCCGGGTTCCATGCTGCGCACGAATAAGCCGACGCCTGGCCAACTCCGGCAGTGCGGGATCGTTGAAGCGCGTCTGGCACTGGCCCTGGCTGACTTCGACCATCCCGCCGACGGGCGCTACATGATGTTTGATCTACGCCACTTCAATGATCTGCGGGCGATCCACCCCCCGCAGAGCGGGCAGCTGATTGCCAGGGTGTTTGACTGGTTCGACGAGGTCCTCTCCCCCGTCGCGCATGAACTGCCGGTTCAGGTCCTCCACATGGATTTCGGTCTGGACAATGTTCTCGTCGACCCGGGCACTCCTGAGTATGTCTGTGGCGTCCTTGACTGGGGGGACGCGGTGCGTACCTGGCGGGCGGCGGACCTGGCCAGCGGGCTCGCCTCGCAGGCCGGGGTCGCCGGCCCCGCCTGGCAAAAACCTGCCCATATTATCGCGGGGTACATCAGCGTGAATCCTCTGACGCCGCTCGAGCATCGGATGCTCCCGGGCCTGGTTGCCATGCGCATCGCCCAGCGCATTTTGCTGGCGGAAAAGCTCAGCGCCTCGTTGACGAACAACACCGACTACCTACGCCGCAACCTTGAGCTGAGTTACCAGCAGCTCCGCAACCTCGATTTCTAGGAGCCACCGTGCCAGGACCTACGAACTACTTCAATTACGCCGATCTGGAGAAGCTGCCCGAGGACATTGCCGGACTCGTCACGCGGCGCCGGGATGCCATGGGTGCTGCGTACCGGCTTTTCTACTCCGATCCCCTGCAGATCGTGCGCGGCAGCGGCACCCGGCTCTACGATGCGGTCGGCGCGGAATACCTCGACGCCTACAACAACGTCCCGACCGCCGGACACGCCCATCCCCGGATCATCGAGGCGATCTCCCGCCAGGTGGCACAGGTGAACACCCACACGAGGTACCTCCATGAAGGAGTCATTAACTACTCCGAGCAGCTCCTCAGCACGTTCGCGGACCACCTCGACAACATCATGTACACGTGCACCGGCTCGGAGGCGAACGACCTCGCACTGAGAATCGCCAAGTACATCACCTCCGGCACCGGAGTGATCGTCACCACGGAGGCGTACCACGGCATTACCACCGAGACGGCTTCCATTTCCCCGTCGCTCGGCGGCCCCGCTTCCGTTCCGGAGTGGGTCGAAATGGTGCCGGCACCGGACACCTACCGCGGCACCGGAACCTTCGCCGCCGGAGTCGAACAGGCGTTGAGGAATTTTGCCCGACGGGGCATCAAGCCGGCGGCCATCATCTTCGATTCGATCTTCGCCTCCGATGGTTCCTTCACGCCGGGCCCGGAGGCGGTATCCCAGGCAGTGGACGCAGTCAGAAAGGCCGGCGGGCTGGCGATCGCCGATGAGGTCCAGTCCGGCTTCGGCCGGCTCGGCCAGGGCATGTGGGGCTACGACACCCTGGGCGTCACCCCCGATCTGGTCACCATTGGCAAACCGATGGGCAGCGGTCAGCCCATCGCGGGTGTTGTCGCCCCACATCAGCTGATCGACCGTTTCGGGGCGGACATCCGCTACTTCAGCACCTTCGCGGGCAATCCGGTGTCGGTGGCCGCGGCTCAGGCGACCCTCGACGTCCTGGGCGACGAGGAGCTCATTAAGAACGCCGATACGACCGGCTCCTACCTCATGGAGGGACTGCGCGGGCTCGCGGACCAGTTCGAAACCATTGGAGATGTCCGCGGCAGCGGCCTGTATCTCGGTGTCGACCTGGTCACCGACAGGACCACCAAAGCGCCGGCCGGTGACTACGCCTTCGACATCGTCAACGCGATGAAGGAGAACCACGTGCTCGTCGCCGCGGTGGGACCGGGGCGGAACGTACTGAAGATCCGGCCGCCCCTGTCGTTCAATGGCGCCGATGCCGAGATGTTCCTGACCGCACTTCGGCGCAGTCTGACCTCCGTGCCGGTGCCAACGCCCTCAGGATGACGAACCAACCGGCAGAGGTTCGTGGCGGAACCACGCCTTCGCAGAAACCAGGCGCCGCGCCGGCGCCGGAACTTTTCCCTGACCAAAGCTTTCACAATTCCGAGATGAGACCACCATGTCAAAGAGGACACTGATTGACGAGCACCAGGAGCTGGAGCAGAACAGCCTGGGCATGAAAAGCGCCGTGGAGTCCCACTCCATTGACTTCATCCCGGAACACGAGCGGCACGGCACCGCCCCAAAACAGGCGATTTTCTGGACGATCGCAAACTTCAACATTTTCAGCATCGCACTGGGCTTCATCGGCCCAAGTCTTGGACTGTCCCTCGTGTGGACGATCGTTGCCGGTGCGGCCGGCGGGATCTTCGGCGGGATCTTCGTCTCGTTCCACGCATCCCAGGGTCCCCGGCTGGGACTGCCGCAGATGATCCAGTCCCGGGCCCAGTTCGGCTACCGCGGGGTGCTGATCCCCACCATTGCCGTGCTGTTCAACTTCATCGTCTTCAATGTTCTACAGACCGACGTGCTCAAGTCGGGACTGAATGGAGTGTTCGGCTGGAACCCGACAGCGATCATCATCGCCGTGTCGGCCATCGCGGCGCTGCTGGCGATCTTCGGGCACAACTGGCTCCACAAGGTGTTCCGGGTGCTTTTCTGGGTCAGCGCACCCTTCTACCTGGTGCTGACGATTGGCATGTTCACGGGCGGGGCCGCCACCCAGGAACCATCCTCGCCGGGAGGCTTCTCCGCCACGGCCTTCATGATCGTTTTCGCCACGGCAATGAGCTACAACCTCACGCTGGCACCGTACGTATCGGACTACACCCGCTACCTCCCCGCGACGATCAAGACCTCCCATGTCGTCCTGGCCGTCCAAAGCGGGATCTGCTTCTCACTGATTTGGCTGATGTCCATGGGTGCCTGGCTTGCGACCCATGTAGGGGCCACCGACGCCCTGGTGGGACTGAACATGGCCGGGAACACTATGTTCCCCGTCTTCGGCACCGCCACAGCGCTTCTGTCGGTCGCCGGGCTGATCGCGGTCATCGGTATCAACACCTACAGCGCGGGAATCGCCGTGGCGACGGTCATTGACTGCTTCAAGCCCATCCGGTCCACACGGCGCCTGCGCATTGCCTGCACGGTGGGCCTGCTCCTCGTCTGGGGCACGATCAACCTCAACCTGCAGGGCGACCAGACCGTTCTCATCACCAACCTGCTGAGCATTCTGTTGTATCTGTTGGTTCCGTGGACGGCGGTGAACCTCGTCGACTTCTTCATCGTCCGGAAAGGCCACTACTCCATCGCGGAGATCGAGCAGCGCGACGGCATGTACGGCACGTGGGCCTGGCGGGGGTTGACTGCCTACGCGGCGGGTTTGTTGTTCGAGGTCCCGTTCATGGTCCTGAGCTTTTACAAGGGTCCTGCCACGGCGCTGACCGCAGGCATCGACATCTCCTTCGTCATCGGGCTGATCGGCGCTGGAGCCGCCTACCTGGTGCTGTCCAGGTCCCTGAAGTTGGACTCGGAGCTGGCCCGGATCGAAGAACACCCCGGACTGTAGGGCAGGGGCCGGACGGTTCGGGCGGAACATGCGGCGTACCGTAGGCCGTTAACGGCTCCTCCTCCGTAAATAGGGGCCGCGCGGATCCGCGCGCTGCAGGCCGGAAGCGGGTGCCCGGCGCATCCGCTCCTGGCCTTCCTGATGCGGATCATAGGCAACGCGGAATCCTGCACGGGTCTCCGGATGCCGGGGTGGGACCGGAGGCACTCACGATCGGGATCGACGTTTCGAAACAGCGTCCACGCGGGGACGGAACGCCGCCGCTGGCCATCGAGCTTCCGGCTGCCGGGTCAGCGGGACGTGACCGCGAACTGGCGGATGCCGTCGACGGTCAGGACCTGGCGTCCCTCCTGGTCACTCAGGCACAGGAGGACGGAGGTGCAGGTGGGACACCGCAGCACCATCCCCGGTGCGTGGGTGTACAGCAGGGCCGCTCCCAGCGCGGAGGAGGAACCGCAGTGGGCGCAGGTGCACCTGGCGCTCGTGAGGTCGACCATGAACTGCTCCAGGGCCCCCGCGAGGGCGTTCCCATCCAGGTGGTCATGGTCGTGGGGGTGCTGATCGGCGCTGTCCATCGTTATCCTCCGTATCGCTCGGTTCGGATCCGGCCGGCCTCATGCCCTGCGTCCACCAGCCACGAGGCGACGGCCTCGACGAAGCCGGTGGAGCCGCAGACGTAGACCGAGGGAAGGTCTTCTGGAGGGAAGCACGCACGCATCACTGCTTCCCGGGTCAGCCGCCCGACGGGCTGGCCGTCGGGGGCCTCCCGCGAGTAGGCGAAGTCCACTGTGACGTGCGGATTTTCCTGCCCGATGACCGCGAGTTCGCTGCCATAGAAGACCTGTTCGGGACCCCGCACGGAGTACAGCAGCCGCGCGGGGACGGCGGAGCCGGCTCCGGAGTGTGCCCGCAGCATGGCCATCAGGGGAACAACCCCGGATCCACCGGCAATCAACTGCAGCGGTCCCTCCTGATCGGGCGTCCAGGTGAACCAGCCGCCGACGGGGCCCCGTACTTCCAGTTCGTCGCCCGGGGCCAGGTCATTGACCAGGAAGGGGGACACTTCCCCGTCCTTCAGTTCCTCGATTGTCACCTCGAGTTCATCAGGGGGAATCCAGCCTGCCACCGAATAGGAGCGCACGGCCTGGTACCCGTCGCCTGCGGTGAGCCGCAGGTCGACGTGCTGGCCGGCGATTCCCGTGACGGCGTCGGGAAAGCGAAGCCGGATGGTGCGCGACCTTGCCGTCTCGGGCCGGACGGCGCTGACCTCGGCGGCCTGCCAGGATTTCCTCACGAATAGCGTTCCTCTCTCCACGGATCGCCATAGATGTGGTAGCCGTTGACCTCCCAGAAACCGGGCAGGTCCTGATCCATCATGCGGATGCCGCTGACCCACTTGGCGCTTTTCCAGAAGTACAGGTGCGGCACGAGAAGCCGGACCGGTCCCCCGTGGGCGGAGGGGAGCGCCTCCCCCTCGAATTCGTGGACAAGCCATGCCTTGCCGTCGAGGAGGTCCTCGAGGGGAAGGTTGGTGGTGTAGTCGCCGTAGGAGTGGACCATCGCGTATTCGGCTTCGGACTCCACCTCCTCGAACAGGGTGTCGAGGGAAACTCCGCGCCATGCGGTGCCGAGCTTGGACCAGCGGGTCACACAGTGGATATCCGCCGTGATGTTTTCCTGCGGCAGCGCCTGCAGCTGCTCCCAGGTCCATTGGTGTGTCGCGGAGCCGGTGTCGATCTCGAAGGTCCAGTCAGGCAGGGGTACGTGCGGGGTGGGACCTGCCGACAGGACGGGAAAGCCGTCGGTGGCGTACTGGCCGGGCGGGAGATTGGCATCCGGGTTCCGTGGTCTGCCGGTGAACCCTCGGGTTGGTGCGGCCATGCGGTACTCCCGCCAGAGGTGGATTCCGCCGGACTGGCGGTAGTGAAAAGGTAGTTCAGGAATTGAACATTGTCGATAGCCCCTGCTGCCCGCGCGGGGAGGAAACCGCTGCCGGGCACGCGGGTGCGCCGGCCCGAAGGCGCAGGACGCCGCCGGTCAGCGCGGAAACGGGCCCGCACCTCGCGAGTGGGGAACCCGACGCCGGTGCGCGGGTATCCTCCGGGCACCGGCGCTGCTGCCTGGCGCGAGCCCAACCGCGGTGGAGGGCCGGGCCGCTTCCATTTCAGCGTGCCCTCGGCAGTCGGATGATGTCCGGCATGCGGGCTGACCCGGCCGCCGGCATCCGCTCGAGGCCGGCGGGGTTCCGGACATGCCCGCAGGTCCCGGGAATCATGCACCAGTGCGGTCCGCCGTCTGGACGCCGTCAGAGGCCGGCTCGATTGCTGGAACGGTTACCGTCCGCGGCGGCGTCCCGGGTCGTGGCGGGGTGCGGATTGCGGTCCCGTCCGCATGGACCGGTCCCTATCACCACCGGGCCGCGGCTCCGGCCCTGGTTCACCGGCCGGGCCGTTTTCGGGGTCAGGACAGCTGGTGCGGGGGTGCCCCCACCGCGCGCACGTGGCCCAGAGCGCCGTCCAGGGCAATCTCCAGGTACTTCCTGTCGCGGTGCGTCTGGCTCATCAGCAGCCCTCCCTCGAGGGAGGTCATAATCCCAATGGCCAGCCGTGCCGGGTCGGCGGAATCCGAGAGCAGTCCCTGGCTTTTCATGGTGGACAGACCCTCGTGGAAGCTTTCCTCCCATTGCAGGAAGCTCGCAGAAAGCCGGCCCCGGGCCTCTTCGCTGA
Source organism: uncultured Arthrobacter sp. (assembly GCF_902805515.1). Lineage (GTDB taxonomy): Bacteria > Actinomycetota > Actinomycetes > Actinomycetales > Micrococcaceae > Arthrobacter_D. Next base: position 31,608 of record NZ_CADCTE010000101.1, read on the forward strand.
TTTCCGCCAGCTCACTGGCCAGGGAGCCCAGTGGACAGCCTCCCGCGCAGTTGTCTTTGGAGCTGTGCTCGACCGTGTGGTCGCGCCATTCCTCCCACGCCCGCCAGGATGACAGGCCGTCGCGGGAAGCCTGCGAGGCCAGGATGCCCCGGATCTGATGGTCGATGACCGCACCCACCAGGTCGTCCTTGCCGGCGAAGTAGTGGTACATCTGCGACCGGCCAACGGCAGCCGCGGCCTCCACCTCCTCGAGCGTGGTGCCGGAGACGCCGCGGTCCTGCATCAGTCGTGCGGCCACCTCGATGATTCGCTCGCGCGTCGCCCGGCCTTTGCGTGTTGTCGGGGCGTTGTCTGCTGAGTAGGCGGCCATCGCGCAACAATAGCATTTTGTACTTGCTAATACAATCTTGTTGGGTCATGGTGGGGGCGTCAATGCACCACAAACCGCGTATTACCGATTGAAAGGACGACTGATGTCGCCCGATACCACTCCCGTTAGTGACCAGGCAGCCGCGCTCAAGGGCTCCTCCCCCTCCCCCCGGGACCTCGCGCCGGGGGCGCAGAACGCGCAGGTCCTCCCGGGCGGATCGCCGAAGAGCACCCTGGTGGCGGGTGATCCGTTCCCCGAAGGAAACCTTCTGACCGCCCAGGGGGAGCCGACGACCTTTGCGCAGGCCGTTGGCGGCAAAGCCTCGGTGGTCGTCTTTTACCGTGGAGCATGGTGCCCCGTCTGCAACCTTGCCCTGCGCACCTATAACGAGACGCTCAGCGCACCGCTCCGGGATCTTGGGGTGGAGCTTGTCGCGATCAGCCCGCAGAAGCCCGACGGCTCGCTGACGATGAAGGAGAAGAATCAGCTCGAGTTCACCGTTTTGTCGGACCCGGGCAATCAGATTGCCGGGCAGCTGGGAATCCTGAGCCGGCAGTCGGACGAGCAGGTTGCCAGTGATAAGGCCTCCGGATTCGATATTGAAGAGATCAATGCGGATGGCACCGCCACACTCACCTTCCCCACCACGAGCCTGGTCCGCGCGGATGGAACGATCGAATGGATCGATGTCCACCTTGACTACACCACCCGAAGCGAACCGGCGGAGATCCTGTCGGCCGTGCACAGCCTGCTCGGGAAGTGATTCGGGCCCGCCGGCACTGCATGGGCCCGCCGTGGTGACCGCGTTCCGGGAGCAGGTGGACGTGCTGCCCCGGGGTTGTCACGCCGGATTTGTCCCGCACCGTTTCGCCTGGCACGTCGGTGCGGCGAACGGTGTGACCCCACCGATGGACACGGCTTCCACATGGGCTTTTCAACACGTGACGGGGCGGATGACCTGATTCCCGGCGGGTATGGGCGGCCCCGGGCCGCCCATACCCGCCGCTTTGCCGGAATACCTTGGACGGCGAACCGCCGGCGTGGAGCGGATGCCGACGGATCACCTGGACGCTTGCAGGATCCGGCCGGGTTCCCACCTGCTGGAACCGGCCGGTGGAGGACCGTGCTGCCGGGTGCTGGTCCGTTTGTGGTTGATGCGGCGGGCGCTGCAGTGCGGGTCGGGCAGGTGGCGGCACCTCATGTCCGCGCCCGCGCCCGTCCGCTGGTGGTGCTGCACAGCGGGCGTGCGGATGCCGCCGGTGACGCCGCGGTTGGGGCCTGCCCCGCGGAGAACGGTCGTGATGGAAGGCGGACACGTTCCGCTGCCCGGCGGAGGATTGGATTCTCCGGCTGTGGCGGGGACCGGCAGAACCGTCCGCCCCGGGGTCCCCGGCAGTCACCGGGTGGGAGCCGGCGTTACCACCCGGTGACTGTCGGGGACCTCGGGAGCAGGCGCGCTCGGCGGTGTAAGGCATCCGGTGGACGGCGGCGAGGGGTCCCCCGTTCATCGGTGTTGTTAGTGGATTTTGAAGCCGGTGACGCCGCCGATGATCGTGAGCACGACGGACCTAGGCGGCGACGCCGGCCGGTACCGGCGGCCACCGCATCATCGATCGTCGATACCGCGCCGATGCCTGTCCGGGCTGGCCATACCGTAGCGGCGGGCGGAGCCGGAGCTCAGGCGCGTTGTTCGCGCACCGGCGGTACCTGGCCGGCGGGCGGAGCCGCGGGATACCATTCCTCCGGTTCGGGCCACTGGTACCCCTCGGGAATGGTGTAGGTCTCGAAGGTGGTCGTGGTTGCGGCTTCGGTCCCAAAGAAGGCGAAGGCATTTTGGCCCATGAACTTCCCTGACTGCGTCGAGGGGAATCCGCGTTGTGTGAACTGCTCCAGACGCTGCTCCCAGGGGAGCTCCTCGCAGTCAAAAGCAAGGTGGTGGACACCTTCCCCATGCTTGTCCAGGTGCTCCTGGAAGATGGAGGGCCCGTACAGCGGCTGCATCAGTTCCACCGCCAGATCGCCGACGTCAGCGAAACACACCTTAATGGCATAGTCGGCGGCCTCGCCGTGGTATGTGCGGTCCGTAACGGTGGCTGAATCGAACGTGTAGACCCGCCACGGGCCTATCCCGAGGCGGACGAGTCCCTCCATGGTTTTCCGGTGGTCCGCGGTCACGATGCATACCTCAATGAGATTCCCGAGGAAACTGTTCGACAGCGTCGTCGCACTGGTGACCTCGGGCAGTTGTGGTGCGTCATTCATGAAAGTAGTCCCTTACGGTTGATGGAGACCGGACGGTGGCTGCGCGCCGTGACCGGCCGGGGCCCGGCCGCGGTGGACGCCTCCGGTGGGGTTCCGGTCTGGCAGGTGCGCACTCGGTTCAGGAAGTCGTTAGCTTGCCGGCGCCGGCCTGGCAGGCCGTGGGTCCCATCTGACCACCGGCCGGCACGGGTGGCTATGGAGCAAGCTACATTGTTTGGGCCGCTGGGATGGTGATCTCACCATGTCCGCTGCAAAGAGCCGTTCCGGCGGTACGGCCGGTGACCTACCGGCGTGCAGGGCCGCTTGACTGCCTGGCCTTGAGGGAAGGCGTAATCAGCGTCGGGGCCGCCGGCTTTCCGGCCAGCACATCGATCAGGGTCTGGCCGGCAATCCGGCCCATGCTGATCACGGAATTGTCGACGCTGCTCAATGGACACAGGAGTTCGCGGGCGATGTTTATGTCGTTGTATCCCACGACGGCTATATCGGCGCCGGGCATCAGTCCCTGGTCACGCATCTCCCCCATTGCTCCGATGGCAGCGTAATCGTTGACGGCGAAAATGGCCGTGGGGCGCGGCTCCAGGGCCAAAAGCCTCCTGGCGGCCTCGCGCCCGCCCTCAACGTCGAAGGAGGACGCAACGACGGCCGAATCGGGCAGGTCGAGTCCCCTGGCCCGACTGGTTTCACGGAATCCGGTGACCCTGTCGATGCTCGTGCTGGCCCAGGTGGGGCCGGCGATGACGCCGAGATGGTCGTGTCCCAGGTCGGCAAAGTGTGATGCCACCAGCCCTCCGCCCACGATGTCCGCCCCGGAGACGGAAAGGAAGCCTGGGCAGCGGCGGTTGACCAGGACGGTCGGCACGTCAGTGGGGTGGCTCTGGGCAACGCCCAGGTGCGCGTCGGCCAGGATCAGCCCGTCCACGCGTCGGCTGGACATGAGACCGAGGTACTTCCGGTGCCGTTCGGGATCGTCGTAGGTGTTGGCGACGGCCACCTGGTAACCGCTCAGGGCGGCGCTCTGTTCGATGCCTTCGTAGATGGTCGCCAGAACGACGTCCGAAAGGCGCGGGACAAGCACACCGATCGACATGGAACGGCGTGTTCGCAGACTCGCCGCGTAGGGGTCCGGACGGTAGCCCAGCCGGTCCGCGACCTCGATAATGTGCCTGGTGATGGAGGCGCTGGGGGCGTCACTGAGGGCAGGGTCGGCCTGGGCCCGCAGAGCCCTTGACACGGTGGACGCATGCACGCCGGCGGCTTCCGCAACCGTCCGGAGGGTAACGCGCTCCCGGCCGCTTCGCGTTGGCTCCGCAGTGGGTTTCTGGGTCACACTCCTGATCATCTCAGATAAGGAACGCTTCCGCCCGAACCCGCGCCATCCGGCTCATTGACCGCCGCAATCGTTTGCGGTAGTGTTCGAAGTCACACACGCAATCGATTGCGTTCCGCGGGTGAGGGGCTTGGACATGCAGACCGTAGAAGCACGCACCGGATCATCGTTCCGCGTGCCGGCGGGGGCGTCGGTGAAGATCGTCAACCCCCACGGCACGCAGGTGGCCGACACATGGGTCCTTTCCCCGAAGACCCGCGAGTGGGCCTCCATGGCGCATACCCGCGCGGCGACCGGGCGGCTCTTCCCGAAAGTCGGGGACCACCTGTTCAGCAACACCCGGCGTCCCCTGGCCGAGTTCACGGAGGATACTTCCGGCGGTATCCATGACACGCTCATTCCGGCCTGCGACCTCTCCCGCTATGAGATGCTCGGCCACGTCGGGCATCACGACAACTGCGCCGAAAACTTCACCACCGCCCTGGCCGAGGAGGGCCTGGCCGACCTCGGGTTTGTGCCCGACCCGTTCAATGTCTTCATGAACGTACCCTGGACCGCCGGGGGTGAGATTGACTTCGCACCTCCGGTGAGTTCCCCGGGAAGCTACATCCTCCTCAGAGCGCTCGAGGACCTCATCGTGATCGTCTCGGCCTGCCCGCAGGACCTCGTTCCGGTGAACGGGTCGTTGCAGGAAACGAAGGAGATTCTGGTCGACGTTCAGGGGCCGCCGGAGCCGGGTCGGTCATGAGCCCCTTGCCGGGAACGGATCCCGCCATGCGTTCGATGGAAAGTGCGGACCTGTCCCCCGGGGAGTTGTTCAAGCTTCTGACCGGCGCTGTGGTTCCGCGGCCGATTGCCTGGACATCGACCATCAGTGAGGCGGGCATCAACAATCTTTCGCCGTTCAGCTTCTTCACGGTCGTTTCATCCGAGCCGCCGATGCTCCTCCTCAGCCTGGAATACAAGGAGGGTGGATGGCTTAAGGACAGTGCGGAGAACATCGAAAAAACGGGCGAGTTCGTTGTGAATATTGTTTCATCCGACATGGCAGGGGCGGTCAATATCAGCAGCAGGCCGTTTCCCGCGGCGGTCGACGAGTTCACGCAGGTGGAGATGACCCCGCTGCCCTCTCTCCGTGTAAGACCGCCCAGGGTCCAGGAGTCGCTGATCAGCATGGAATGTGTGCTTCACAGCACCTTTCATCCCGGCAGTGACCGCCTCGTCGTCGGTGAGATCGTCGTGTTCCACGTCGCTGAGCAGGTCCTCATGCCCGACGGAAGGATCGACGTTTCCGGTCTGGATCCGCTGGGCCGTGTCGCCAACCAGTTCACCTACACGGGTCCGCTCTTCTCACCTCCCAGGTGAGAGCTGCGGTGATCCAGCTCGTCCATATCTCGTAGAGAGCCATTATCATGCCGAATCCGACAGCGTCCCTGATCGATGACGCTCCCCTGAACGCGTTCCACAAACGGCTCACCGTCTTCTCCGCCGGCGGTCCGTTCATTGACGGCTATGCCCTGACGATCATCGGTATAGCCTTCGTCTCCATTAAGGGCCAGCTGCAGCTGAGCCCGTTCGAGGTCGGACTCATCGGAGCGGCGGCCCTGGTGGGAATCTTCATTGGTGGGTCGGTCTTCGGTTATGTGACCGACCGGGTCGGCCGGCGGGTGATGTACCTGATAGATCTGGTGGTGCTCGTGGTGGTCTCCATCGCATCGGCCTTTTCCCAGGAGGCGTGGCACCTCATCGTCCTTCGGCTGATTCTGGGCATCGCCATCGGCGCCGACTATCCGATCGCCAGTTCCCTGTTGGCCGAGTTCATCCCCAGCAAGTCCCGGGGAAGGGTTCTGGGATCGCTCTTTGTTGTCTGGGCCGGCGGCGCCGCGGCCGCCGCGGCGGTCGGCTGGGCACTGTCGTCCCTTGGACCGGACGCGTGGCGGTGGATGCTCGCCAGCCCTGCCGTCTTCGGACTCATCACGCTGATTCTGCGGTTCGGCACCCCTGAATCCCCGCGGTGGCTGATCAGCAAAGGCCGCCTGGCCGAGGCCCAGCGGGTCTGCGAGACGGTATGGGGCCCGGCCGCCAGGATTGAGATGATCCCGGAGGAAGAGGGACAGACCAGTTACGCTGCGGTTTTTCGAGGCGTGTATCTCCGTCGGGTCATCTTTGTCGGCGTTTTCTTCACGGCCCATGTCATACCGCTCTTCGCGATCTATACCTTTGGGCCAGACATTTTGGCAGAGATCGGGGTCGGGGGGCAGAACATCTTCCTCGCCGAGTTCATCATCAGCGCGATGTTCCTGGTCGGCGGGATTCCGGGACTGCTGCTGGTGGACCGGATCGGGCGCAAGCCCTTGCTTGTCTACACCTTCATCATCATGTCCGTGACTTTCGGGTTCATGGCCGTTTTCCCCGACGCCCCCGCCGTCATATTGTTTATTGCCCTGGCCGCCTACGCGGTCACTTCGGGTGCCTGCAACTTCATTGAAATCATCTATCCCAACGAGCTGTTCCCCACGCAGGTGCGGGCCACGGCAACCGGGACGGTCGTGGCTATCAGCCGGATCGGATCGGCGGTGAGCACATTCATCCTTCCCCTGATCCTGCTCAATGCGGGCCTCAGCGGCGTGATGTACCTCCTGGCGGCGGTCAATGTTGTCGGACTCGTCGTGACTCTTGTACTCGGTGAGGAAACCAGGGGCAGATCCCTCGCCGAAACCTCCGGAACCGGCCGTTCCGCCGTGCGGCCGTCATTTGCAGGCAGCGGCAGGGAGGCGGAGCTGTGAGTCGGACCCTGCCGCTGTCAGCAATGGAGATGTCCGCCGCACTGCAATCCGGCGCCGTCACCTCACGACGGATGGTCGACGAATCGATTGCACGGGCAGGATCGGAGGCGGCCCGGGCTGCCCTTGCAGTACTTACCGCAGAACGCGCTGTGGCAGATGCAGTCCTCAGCGATTCCAGGCGGACCAAAGGAGCGCCGCTGAGTCCTTTGGACGGCGTTCCCATTACCTGGAAGGACGTCTTCGATGTTGAGGGCGAGGTGACGAGGGCCGGTTCACAGAGCCGTACGTCGGCTCCGCCGGCGGCCGTTGATAGCTGGGTGGTGCGGCAGGCGCAAAGCTGTGGCCTGGTGACCGTGGGCAAAACCCACCTCAGCGAGTTCGCTTTTTCCGGACTCGGCATCAATCAGTACTTCGGGACGCCCAGAAACCCCAACAGCGGCACCGAAGCCCTTGTGCCCGGAGGGTCTTCCTCGGGTGCGGCGGCGGCCGTCGCCGCCGGAGTCGCACCCCTGGCCGTGGGCACCGACACCTCCGGTTCCGTTCGTATTCCGGCCGCCTTCTGCGGGCTGGTGGGCTTCAAAGCCAGCAGCACACGGTACGGTCCCGCCGACTTTCTGCCGCTGTCCAGGACATTGGACAGCATCGGCATTATCGCCCGCGCCACGAAGGACGTCAGGGCCCTCGATGCGCTGCTTGCCTCGGGCCCGCACCACCTCACGTCCAGGCCGCCGGCCCTGCGGGCGGTCATTCCCGAGGGAGAGTGGATTGATGACTGCTCACCGGAGGTTTATGGGCTCTTCACCGAAGCCGTCCGGGAGCTCGAGCGCTGCGGAATGAGCATTGAAACGCGGCCCCTTGCTTCGATGCGGATGGCGCAGGATCTGATGGACCGGCACGGGACGATTGTCGGCGCCGAGGCTTACCTCATGCATGAATCGGATCTCGAATCCGGGGCGATCGAGTCCGCCACCAGGCGGAGACTGGCGCGCAGTGCAGCCGCCCGGGACACGGTGTCGGTGGTGTACCGGCAGATGGGTCCTCTCCGGGCGCAGTTCTCCCGGGAACTGGCCGGCGCCGTGCTGGTTTGCCCCACGGTCAGGCACCTGCCTCCAGCGGTTGCCGCGCTGGCGGACAATCCTTCGCTGTATGACGCCACTAACGCGAAAACCCTCCGCAATACAATGTTGCTGAGCTATCTGGGAACCTGCGGCATTAGCCTTCCTTTGGCATCGGAATCGGGTACGGCCTCCACGGGGCTGCTTCTGTCCATGCCGGAATACTCGGATGAGTCGCTGCTGGAATTAGCAGAATGGGCGGAGGAGGCACTAAATGTCCGTAGTCCGCCGCATCTATCCGCCGGCCGCCGGAGGTGAGCCGCCGGTTCATGTGCTCCTGGCGGGCAGCGGGCCCGGGCTCCGGGACCGGCGTCATGGAAGGTGGACCGGGGAACGCCCGACCGGGGCACAGGAGCTGCGCCGGAGTGTCGGACCCGAACACTGGCCGCCGGAGCGTGCTGCAGTTTCGCTTGTCCCGGCCCCTCGGTTCTTCAGGTACGACCATGGGGCACCTGCCCTCTTTACGATTCGCAACTGACACGCATCACTCACCGGAAGGTGGAACCATTGCACAGCAATTCACGCACCGGAAATCCCCCACGCAACCTGTCCATTGCCAGCTTGTGTGAAGATGCAGCGCTCCGTCTCGACGTGCTCCTGGGAAACGGGGACGATCTGGCTGCAGAGATTGCCTGGCTGCACGTGACGGAACTGCCCGATCCCTCCCGATATATCCGGCCTACCGAGCTCATTCTCACCAATGGCTTGTGGCAGGAGCAGGCATCGCCCGAGGACTTCGTCCGCGCCGTGGCCGGTGCGCGTGCAGCGGGGATTGTTTTCGGCCTGACAGTTCTGACCCGGGCGGTTCCTGCCGAACTGATCCGGGCGTGCGAGCTGGCCCGGCTGCCCCTCCTGACCGCGCCCCTTGATGTCCCGTTTGCCGCCCTCACCCAGGCCGCGGCCCGTATCCAGGGAGAGATTCAGCAGGAATCCCTGCTCAAGGCCCTTCGCCGCGGGGACGCCCTCACCTCGGTCATGTCCCAGGGTGGAGGCGCGTCAGGCGTGCTGGACGTCCTGACACGGGAGTTCGGGTTTCCCCTGGTCATCATCGACCGGCGGGGAAACCAGCTTGCCGGCGGCGGGGAGGCGCTGCCGCGGGAGAAGCTGGATGCCGCCGCGAAAGTACTGGCGAAAAGACCGCCCCCGTTGGAGGCGAACGGAATATGGCCGGACCCGGCGTCCCTGTTTCTCATCATCGACGCCGTCGGGGAGGTCGAAGCGGGACTGTTCTGCCTTCGCCCGCATCAGCTGCTCACCGTCGAGGAGCAGGTGGCGCTGAATCAGGGAACGCGGTTCCTCAACCTCGAAGTCGCTCAACGACAGGCCATGCGCGCCGCAGAATCACGCTTTTCCGGAGAACTGCTGGAGATGATCCTCTCGGGTTCTGCACGCGCGGCGGAGGTCCCGGACCGGCTGCGCGCCTTCGGCATTGACCCGGAGGGCCCGCTGGCCCTGCTGGTGTTCACCCTCGCCGACACCCCGGTGCCGGCGGATCTTGAAGCGGATATTGAGACGCGGATCCGAAACAGCAGGCTGCTGCCTGTGGTCGTCGGTGGAAGCCAGGACATAGTGGTCATCGCTTCCTGGAACCGCGGGCAGGAATCACTGGTGGACTTCGCCGAGACCGTGCGGGCCGAAGTTGCCGAGGCCTACCCGCGCAGGAAACTGGTCGTCGGAGTGGGCGAGCCCGGGGAGGGAGCGTGCTCGCTGAAGGAACAACTGGTCCGTGCGCGCGCCGCAGCGAATGTTCTGAAGCGCAGGAGGGCCGGCCACCTGACTGCCACCGTGGCCAGTCTGGGAACCCATGCCATGCTGCTCGCCCTGCAGCGCGATGCGACCCTGCGCCGGTTTGCCGCTGACGAGCTTGCCGCCATCAGGCAGCACGACCTGCTGCGCGGGACCGAGCTGGAGGCCACGCTGCGGGAATTTCTCAACCGCAACGGCCATTGGGTTGCCACGGCCGAGGCACTCTTCCTGCACGTGAATACGCTGCGCAACCGCCTGGACCGGATCGGTTCGCTGACCGGCAGGGACATGAGCAGTTTCGCCGACCGTGTCGACCTGTTCCTCGCCCTGGAGGCAGACGCCATGAGCTGAACGCACACGCCGCGGGCTGAACCGGGTCAATCGGGGAAGCTCTCCAGGGCGTCCCGGGTGGGCTTGGTGAGGGTCCGATCGACGGTGCGCCCGTCTTCGCCGACGCGCTCTGCCGTCGCGGCGCAGGTGGCGAAGGTGACATCGCCGCATTGCTGGGCGTATTCAATAAGGCCGCGCAGTGCCAGCAGCCGGCCCGGCCTGCCGGAAAGAAACGGGTGCGCGCAGAGGTTGAAAAGCCCGCCGAAATGCCGCATTCCATCGAGCTCGGCCCTCCATACTTCAACGGCCCTGCCGGGCGGCTGGATGATGGATCCGATGTCGGGGGCCGGCAGGAATGCATACTGCTCCCAGTCGTCAAGGGACCAGTGGACGGGCAGTTCGACCACCCTGCCGGCGGGGGTGGAGATGGTGTAGGGCCGGTCATCGCCCATCAGCGACGAGTCGTAGGTCAGCCCGTACTCGGCGACGAGGGAGGGGGTGCGCCAGGTGGCGCACCAGTTTGCGGCACGGTAGCCGGTCACGGCAATGTCCTGGGAGTCGAAGACGGCCAGCGCCCGCTCGAAATCGGCGCGTTCTTCCAGGGACGTCATGGCGGTCGGAGCCTGATGGCTGTAGGAATGATGGGCCACCTCGTGTCCGCGCTCCAGGATCGTCGGGGCCAGGCCCGCCCTTTGCTCGGCCACCCATCCGGGGACGAAGAAGGTGGCCCGGATCTGCAGTTCATCGAGCATGTCTAGGATCCGTGGAACTCCGACATCCGGCCCGTAGGACTGGTGGGACATGACCATGAGGTTGTCGGCGTGGGACTTCCCGTGCGCCAGGATCGGAGTCTCGGCGTCAACGTCGAAGGTGAGATTGAAGACGGCCGCAGCACCTTGGCGCCAGTCGGACGCTCCCGCGGTGCCCGCCGCGGCGGATGGTGTCCTGTTGCTTTCGGGTCCCATCATGTCGGCTTTCACTGTCCCTGGCCGACGCTCAGGCGCAGGTCGGTGGGTGTGCCGTTATTGATGGCGGTGATGTCCTGGGGGCAGGCGGACACCACGATCACGCAGTCCATGAGGGCTTTGAAAACTATGTGGTCCCCGGCGTTGGTGTTCGCCGGCAGCCAGCGGAGGTCCCCCGCGCCGCCTGGGGGAATCCGCATGAAGATATTGATGGGCTGGGGAACCACGGAGGATTCAAGGCCGGCATCGAAGAGGGCTTCCCGGAGGTTGGAGGCGCAGGACCGGTGATCAGGGTGCCCCAGCTCCGCATACCGTTGCGGATCACAGGCGGCGATGAGCATGTCGTGGGTTCCCGACGGTGAGGTGTCGGCCACCAGGGAGAGGATCGGGCGCCGCTTGGTGGTCAGGAACTGCTCGCCGATGTGCGGGAACAGGCGGCTGACTCCCGTGCGCGTATGCGATGCACTGTGGTATTCGTCCATGTCGTCCTCGGCGAAGGCGAAGACATCGCCGACCTGTCCGCCGAAAACGTCGGTGATGGTCACCTCCTGGCCCTGCTTCACCCGGATAGCCCGCCCATGCCGGGCGGGAACCAGAAGGGTCTGGCTGGCCGAAATGTCCTGGGTGATCTCGTCTGCCGTCATACCCCCATCCAAGTGCCGCGCCTCCTCGCGGAGCAATAGAGCAACCCACACCGGGCCGATGCGATGTGTGGACGAAGCCACACGGGGTCGGACGTTCCGAGGCGAATATGCTGGCCACCCGGTGACGGCGTTCCCTATGGACAGCCCCACGGCAGCCCGCCGGCATTCCACGACCCGACCGTTCATGCGGCGTGCCGGGCGAATCAACAGAGTAATGGAAGCAGCTATGAAGACCCTCCTCTACATCGACTCCAGCGCCCGGGCATCACGGCCCGACACCGACGCAAGGGGTTCACATACCCGCCGCCTGGCGGCCCATTTCATGAACCGCTGGCAGGAGGCGGCTCCTGGTGATGCCGTCATCCACCGCGACGTCGCCCTGGAGCCGCCCACCCCGGTGACTGCGGACTGGATCGCGGGGGCGTTCACCGCCCCGGAGGACCGCTCCCCGGAGATGTCCGCTGTTCTGCAGGAGAGCGATGTTCTCGTGAAGGAACTCATCGAAGCCGACGTCATCGTGATCGGTGCGCCCATGTACAACTTCGGGATCCCATCGACCCTGAAGGCCTGGGTCGACAATATTGTGCGGGTGGGGGTGACCTTCGGCTTCGACCGGAACCGGAAGGGTGACCCTTATTGGCCCATGCTGCAGCCGGGAAAGCACCTGGTGATCCTCACCTCCCGCGGTGATTACGGCTACGGACCCGAAGGCCGCCTTGAGCACATGAACCACGTTGATAAGGCGCTGGCAACGGCGCTCACCTATACCGGGGTGACAGAGATTACGACCATCGCGGTCGAGTATGACGAATTCTCCGACACCCGGGTGGAGGATTCTCTAGCCGACGCCCTCGCCGAGATCGATTCCCTCGTGGGGTTGATGGCGAACGGCCCGGCGGCCCCAGGCTCCCCTGAGCGCCGTCAGACAGTGGCGGCCGGCTGATAAACGTCCTGCCCCGGACGGCCCGGAGCGCGCTGCGTTGTGGCGCGCCCGGGCCGGCGGGGAATCCGGATCGACAGACGCGGACGCCCGTCCGGTTCCGATCTCTTTCCGGCGCCAAGTGTGGACGATCCTCCATTGGCCGCAGGCTGCCGGGGCCTGTTGTATGAGCTTCATCACAGCCAGCGCAGCCCGACCCCCAAAAATCCACCAGGGCCCTGATCTCTCAAAGGAGAGACACGATCATGAACCTACACTCCCGGCCGGCGCCTCAGGTCTCACCGCCATCACCGCAATCACCGCAATTACCGGCCGCAGCGAACGCAGGCCACCTGGAATCCGCCGGTGCGGTTTCCCAGCTGGAGGAAAACCTGCAGCCCGTTCCCGAATCCGGCCGAACCAAGAAGGTTTCGGGGCAGTTCTGGATTTGGGCCGGCGCCAACCTCGCCCCTATTAACTGGGTGCTGGGGGCGCTGGGAATCCACCTTGGTTTGGGCTTCCGGGACACGGTCATCGTTCTGGTGGCCGGAAACCTGATCGGTATGGCCCTGTTCGGGTTCTTCGTCCTGCTGGGCCAGCGGACGGGGGCGACGGGCATGGTGCTGGGCCGGGCGGCCTTCGGCCGGACGGGCAATTATCTGCCCGCCATGACCCAGGCCGTCCTGGGCATTGGCTGGTGCGCCGTGAACACGTGGATCGTGCTCGACCTTGTCATGGCCCTGTTCGGGACGTTGGGATGGGTGGATCCCGACGCTCCGAACCACCTGGCGAAGATCCTTGTGGCCGGAGCGATCATGGGCGTGCAGGTGCTGATCGCGTACTTCGGGTACAAGGCCATTGCGGCCTTTGAACGCTGGACCGTGCCGCCGACGATTCTGGTTTTGGTCGCCATGTCGGCGGTCGCCTGGTTCGGCATGGACATCGACTGGGGGTATCAGGGCCCTGCCGGTGACATCCTGACCGGGACGGAGAGGATCACGGCCATGAGTGCCGTGATGACCGCGATCGGCATCGGCTGGGGCATCACCTGGTTCACCTACGCGGCGGACTACTCGCGTTTTGTCAGCCGGGAAGTGAAGCCGCGGCGCCTTTACCTGGTCTCCGTTCTGGGTCAGTTCATTCCGGTGGTGTGGCTGGGCATCCTTGGTGCCAGCCTGGCGACCAAGAGTGGGAGCGTCGACCCCGGCAAGCTCATCGTCGACAATTACGGGGCCCTCGCCATTCCAGTGCTCTTCATGGTCCTCCATGGTCCGGTTGCCACCAACATCCTGAACATCTACACCTTCACCGTCTCCGCTCAGGCGTGCGACATTAAGACGCCCCGGCGCACCCTCAACTACCTTGTTGGGGTACTGGCTTTCATCGTCGTGATCTTCTTCATCTTCCAGACCGATTTCGCCGCCGTGATCGATGCCTGGCTGATCGGCCTGGTGGCGTGGATCGCCTCGTGGGGTGCCATCATGCTGGTCCACTATTACTATCTGGAGCGCCGCAGGCCGCTGGGCACGGACCGCCTGTTCGACCCCGCGGGGGGCACGAAGGTCCCCGCCATCAACTGGGCCGGGATGATCGCCCTGGCCTCCGGGCTCGTGGCCACCTGGCTGTTCATGTATGGTCTGCTTCCGGCGACTCAAGGACCCATCGCCAGGGCCATGGGCGGCCTGGATCTGTCCTGGCTTGCCGGAGGCCTGACGGCCGCGACCGTCTACGCGGTGCTCGGTTCCCGGGTCCATAACCGGCTTGCAGATATCAAGGCCTCGGCCGGCCACCACCGGAAGCAGGCAGCCCGGCAGCCATAATCCGGTCCGGTGCGGTGGTGCTACCGGCCACATCCGGTGGGCGTTGGCACCGCCGGCCCGGACAGCCGCCGGCGCCGGCAACCAGCCGCCCAGGGCTTGGGAAAGCGTGAACGATGGCAGAGCGTGTTCGGCCGGAATCACCCGGTGAGCGCGCTCTTCCGCCGTTTCGGGCCCACCCGAGCCCGAGGGGTCAAAGCGGCGCCCTTTGCCCCAGCCCCGGGCTGAATGCCGTTGGATGAGGCGGAATTGCCGGAGGTATTGCTGCGTAGCAAAATTGACAGACACAGCAGTCAATAGAACAAGCGGCCGCCGGAAAAAGTTTAGTTTGCTACGTTGCAAATCTGAGTGGAATCCCGCACTATATGACCATGACGAAGCTTGCGGATCCGGCAGCAGCGCAGCCGCCGGTTGCGGGGCGCGTCGCGTAACCGGCCGGCGATTCTCAGCAGGTGACTCCCGCCGGCTTCCCGTCCCTCCATGCGCACATGATCTGTGGGAGTAAACATGCACCAGCTCAGCAATGGCACCCTTCACCATCTGCCGGAACAGCTCTCGGTCCCTTCCTATGACCGGGCGGCACTGACGGCTGGAATTGTTCATTTCGGGGTGGGCGGGTTCCACCGGTCGCACCAGGCCATGTACCTCGACCGGTTGATGAACTCCGGTCGCGCCCTGGAGTGGGCGGTGTGCGGCGTCGGGGTGCTGCCCTCGGATGCGCTCATGAAGCAGGTCATGGATGCGCAGGACTGCCTGTACACCCTGGTGGTCAAGAACCCGGACGGAAGTACCGAAGGCCGGGTTATTGGCTCGATCATTAAGTATCTCTTCGCGCCGGAGGATCCCGAGTCGGTGATTGAGCAGATGGCTTCCGAGACGACAAGGGTGGTCTCCTTGACCATCACGGAAGGAGGCTACAACTTCCATCAGGTCACCGGTGATTTTGATGCGTCGAATCCGGCAGTGCTCGCAGACCTCCTCCCGGGTGCCGTCCCGGCCACGACTTTTGGCCTCATTGTGGAGGCCCTGCGCCGCCGGCGGGAGCGGGGGATTCCTCCGTTCACCGTGATGTCGTGTGACAACATCCAGGGCAACGGCAATGTGGCAAGGACCGTGTTCACCGCCTTCGCCGATCTTGTTGATCCCGACCTTGGGGCCTGGATCGCCGACACCGTGTCCTTCCCCAATTCGATGGTGGACCGTATCACTCCTGCGACCACTGATGCGGACCGCGCCCTGGTCCAGGACCGGTTCGGTGTGGCGGATCGATGGCCGGTGGTGAGTGAGGATTATGAACAGTGGGTGCTCGAGGATGCCTTCCCGCTGGGGCGCCCGCCGCTGGAGGAAGCCGGCGTCCAGCTGGTGGCCGACGTCGAACCCTACGAGTTGATGAAGCTTCGGCTGCTTAATGCAAGCCATCAGGCCCTCTGCTATCTGGGGTACCTGTCGGGCTACCGGTATGCGCATGAGGTGTGCCAGGACCCGCTGTTTGCCCGTTTCCTGCTGGACTATATGGACATGGAGGCCTCTCCGACCCTTCAGCCGGTGCCCGGCATCGATCTGGAGGCGTATAAACACACGTTGCTGGCCCGGTTCGCCAATGAACACGTCCGGGACACCCTGGCGCGGCTGTGCGCGGAAAGCTCGGACCGCATTCCGAAATGGCTCGTGCCGGTGATCCGGGAGAATCTTGCGGCCGGTGGAGGCATCGAACGCTCGGCAGCGGTCGTTGCGGGGTGGGCCCGCTATGCGGAGGGAACCGATGAGCAGGGCGCCCCGATTGTCGTGGTCGACCGGTTGAAGGATTCCGTGATGGCTGCGGCGGCGCACAATCAGCGGGACCCGCTGTCCTTTCTGCACCAACGGGCCCTCTTCGGAGACCTCGCCGACAGCCCGCGGTTCACCAAAGCCTATGTGCTCGCCCTGGAGACCCTCCACGGGCAGGGCGCGCGGTCGCTGGTGGAACGGCTGACCGCGACCGACACCCTTGCGCACGGGGCCCTGTGATGGGGAGCTGCCGGACCGCCCCGGGACACCGGTGTCCACCGCGGGACCGCCGCCCGGGGTGCCGGACGCGATGACCACTCTTGTCACCGGAGTCGATTCCTCCACCCAGAGCTGCAAGGTCCTCACCGTGGACGCGGAGACGGGCCGGATCGCCCACCAGGGCCACGCTCCCCATCCTGAGGGTACGGCCGTGGATCCCGAGCACTGGTGGAAGGCGCTGGAGTCGGCGGCCGGCCCGGACCTGATGCGCACCCAGGCCCTGGCGGTCGCGGCCCAGCAGCACGGGATGGTTGCCCTGGACGCGGACAACCGGCCGGTGCATGACGCTCTGTTGTGGAACGATACCCGCAGTGCCCCGCAGGCCGACCGGCTGCGCGCACGGTTCGGGCCGGAGCACTGGGCCCGCGGCATGGGCGTGGTCCCGGTTGCCTCCTTCACGGTGACTAAACTGGCGTGGCTGGCGGAGAACCACCCCGAGCTCGCCGCGCGGGTCGAACGGGTCATACTTCCGCACGATTGGCTCAGCTGGAAGCTGCGCGGAATGCTCGGAGATCCCGTCACGGACCGCAGTGATGCCTCGGGCACCGGTTACTTTTCGGTTCCGGAGAACCGGTACCGGACCGCCGAGCTGGCACATGCCTTCGGCCGCGTGCCCGAACTGCCGCGGGTACTCGGGCCGGCGGAGGCGGCGGGCACCACCGCCCGGGGCACCCTCATGGCGCCCGGGTGTGGGGATAATGCGGGGGCGGCCCTGGGTCTTGGGCTGCGCCCGGGCGAGGTTGTGGTGTCCATCGGCACCAGTTGCACCGTCTTCACCTCGGCGCCGCGTCCTGTCATCGACCCCACGGGGGCGATCGCCGGATTCGCCGATGCCCAGGGGGCCAGCCTGCCCCTGTTGGCGACGCTGAACGGGGCCCGGGTGGTGTCCACCACCGCGGACCTGCTCGGGGTGGACCTGGCCCGGCTGGATCATCTGGCGTCTTCGGCCGCTCGCGATGCCGACGGGCTCATCTTTGTGCCGTATCTCGACGGCGAACGCACCCCGAACCTGCCGTTCGCCTCTGGAAGCCTTGCCGGAGTGACCCGCCGGAGCCTGACGCCGGAGAACCTCGCCCGGGCCGCCGTGCTCGGGGTGCTGAACGGTCTTGCCGAGGCCCTCAATGCTTTCCGCGGCCAGGGAATCCCGGTCCACCGCGTGCTCCTGATCGGTGGAGGGGCTCGAAGTGAAAGCCTTCGCCGGGCCGCCCCGGATATGCTCGATGCGGAGGTGGTGGTGCCTGCACCACGCGAGTATGTGGCCTTGGGTGCGGCCCGGCAGGCAGCGTGGACCGTGGCCGGCACCCAGGAGCCGCCCCAGTGGGAGCGGGAAATGGATGCCGTCTACCGGCAGACCGATGCCCCGGCATGGGCCGGCACGGTCCACGAACAGTTTCTCGAGCTGAGAAATCACCATTACGGCCTGTGAGCCCCTTGCCTGTGGCTGCCGCCGCCGTGCCGGGGCCTGGAGCGTCTGCCGGTGGGACGGTGCGGGCGGTGGGCCCGGCCAACGCGGGATCCGCACGGCAGAGAGGGAACGCCGCCCCTGAGGAGGGATTCACGGCCGGCAGCAGGACATACCGCCGGCGTGGATTGAAGGTGGAGCACCCATGAATCCGCAGGGTGGACGCGGTGCTGGCGAAGGCGGGCAAGGGATTGGGATCCGGTTCGGGTACCCTTCGGGCAGCGGGCATTGCTGAAGGGCGCTTGTCCTGACCGGGTCCGGCCTTAGGTGCAGCGGGGTCCCGGTTCTCGGGAAGGCCTGGAGCAGGGCGCGATGTTGCTCAGGGGTTGAAAGGGCGAGGGGTCGAAAAAGGCGGACGGGGCGTCAGGCGCTCTGGCGCACGGCGAGGTGGTAATCGAGCAGGATCTCCGTTGTCGCTGTGTGTTCGCCGGCCAGCTGGTCGAGCAGCAGATCCACCGCGGCATGGGCGATGGCTGTTTTGTTCGGGGCAATGGTTGTCAGAGTGGGTGTGGAGTACGCGGCGTCCTCGATGTTGTCCCAGCCGACGACGGCGATGTCCTCGGGGATCCGCAGGCCCCTGTCGGTCACCGCTTTCATGGCGCCGAGCGCCAGTGAGTCATTGAAGCAGAAGAGGGCGTCGATGTCGGCTGGCCCGTCCAGAAGCTGCTGGGCGACCCGGTAGCCCTCGGCCAGCGACCAGCGCGCGGTGGGAAGGACGAGCTGGTGTTCGTACCCGAGCCCTGCCCGGAGAAGCGCTTCTCGGTAGCCTTCCGTGCGGCGCTGGGCGGGTCCTGCAATCCGGGCCTGCGGCAGGGCGCCGATGGCGGCGATTTTTGTCCGCCCGGTGCCGAGGAGGTGTTGGGTTGCGGTCAGCGCGCCGGCGACATTGTCGATTGATACGTGGATGATGTCGCTGGCGGTGACGCTTTCGCCGAGGAGGACCGTGGGGAAGCCGAGTTTGCGTGCTTCCAGGTCGTGCGCGGTGACGGACAGGGGGTTGAAGATCAGTCCGTCGATCACTTTGGAGTGGTACCCGTCCAGCACCAGCAGTTCGCGCTCCCGTGTTCCGCCGGTCTGATCGATGAGGACGGTCAGACCCCGTTCGCTGGCCCGTCGTTCGATGAGATCGGCCAGTTCGGCGAAGTAGGGGGCCGAGATTTCCGGCAGCGCCAGGGCAAAGAGTCCGGTGCGGCTTCCGCGGAGGTGCCGTGCCGCGGCGCTGGGCCGGTAGTCGAGTTTGTCGATGGCACGCTGGACCCGGGCCCGGGTCTCCGGGGCGACGTGCACGTAGTCGTTCACCACATTGGACACGGTGCGGGGAGAGACACCGGCCAGCGCCGCCACGTCCCTCATACTTGCCGGCATCGTTATCCCCCAGTTTCTCTGCTGTCTCATTGCTTCGTTATCATCCCCGATTTTGGGGTGAAAGTCCTCCCGGCTGAACAGGGTGGCCTGTCAGCCGGGAGAACTTCCATCATCCCGGGGCTTTCCCAGCCGGCGGGGAAAGCCCCGGTGCCCGCACCCACCGGCACCCGGGCTGATCCTCGGATTCACCGAAGGTGCAGCGGCCGTGGTGGCCGGCGGGCGGGGCCGCTTCAGCCGCCGGCGAGGGCCGAGTTGATGTTGGCGTCGGCTTCGCGCAGGGCATCCTCGACGGGGGCGTCCTGGAACCAGATGGACTCCACGGCCTGGACGCAGATTTTCTCGACGGCGGGCCAGTTGGAGATGTGGGGCAGCAGTCCGGCGTTGGTCAGGCCCGTTTCCGCATAGTTCTGCCGCTGCGGTGCGGCCTCGTATTCGGGGCTTTCCACGATGGAGGTCCTGGAGGAGATGTGCCCTGTTCCCAGTGCCCAGGTCGCGTCGTTTTCGTAGAGGAAGTTGACGAATTCCAGTGCGGCCCGGTACTTGACTGGGTCGGCGTCCTTCTGGGCCGGGATGGCCCACAGGTGCTGGTTGGACCAGACGGCGGGCTCCTTGAACAGCGTGGGGAAGTTGGTGGCCTGGTATTCGAAGGACGCCTCGGCGTTGTAGCTGTCGACGACCCAGGTGCCGTTGTAGAGCATGGCGGCTTCCCCGTTGAGGAAGCTTTGACCGGCCGCATCATAGGTCTGGTCCCCGTCGGCGTAGCCGCTGGTGAACAGGGAGCTGACGAAGTCGACGGCCTTGCGCGCTTCGGGGGTATCGAGGTTGGCCTCGGTCAGGTCCTCACTGAGCACGCTGCTGCCTTGCTGCATGATCAGGCTGTGGACCAGGTGCCATCCCAGGTTGTCTCCGACGCGGGGAATGGCGATGAGGTTCTTGCCGGTCTTGTCTTTCATGGTTTTGGCCGCGGTGATGAATTCCTCGGTGGAGGTGGGCAGCACGGGGGCGCCGGTGTCATCGACCAGCCCGGCCTGACGGAACAGGTCGACATTGACGTGGGCCAGGGCGGCGTGCACATCGAAGGGGACCGCATAGACCTTGTCCTCGTACCGGATGGCGTCCTGCTCCACGGGAAGCGCGTCCTCAAGATCGGTGTCGGTCGCTGCGACGGCCTCATCCAGGGGCACCAGGAGGGATCGTTGGGCGTAGTCGACCAGGCTCGCCCCGTGCATTGCTGCGACATCGGGCGGGGTGGATCCGGCGATGGCGGTGTTCAGCTGGTCGTAATAGTTGTCCCAGGCCGCTCCACCGAGGCGGTTGACGGTGATTCCGTGCTCGTTCTCGGCGTTGAATTTGTTGGTCAGGGTGGTGATGGTGGGGCACTCCCCCACCACGGCGGTGATGTCGGTGCTGTCTCCGACCTCGTCGGAGCATTCTCCGAAGAAGTGGGAGAACTCGATGGTGGTTCCCTGCAGGTCTTCCTCGGCCACATCGGCGATGGACTGGCCGCTGTCGGCGGCACCGGTGGTGGTTCCGCCGCTGCAGCCGCTCAGGAGAAGGGCCGAAGCGATCACGGGCAGGAGGACGGTCTTCGGCAACCGTTGGTGGATTACGTGCATGGGGTGCTCCTTGGGCTCTTTGATGCGGCTAACGGGCTGACGGGGCCGCGCGGCCCGCCTGCGGTCGGGTGGAAGGAACTGGATGCGCGCCAGCGGATGGGGCGGGGCCGCCGTGGGGTGGTGCCGCGGATCCGAGGGTGCGGTCCAGGTGGTGGTTCCGGCGTCACTTTTCCCCGCTTCCGAGCGTGATGCCGCGGATGAGTTGGCGCTGGAAGAGGAGGAACACGATGATCAGTGGCAGGCTGCCCACCAGTCCGCGGGCCATGAGGGTTCCCAGGTCCGTTGCGGCGGCGAAGTTGGACTGAAGGGACGCGAGCCCGGTGGTGACGGTGAACCATTCCGAACGCGTCGAGGCGACCAGTGGCCACAGGTAGTCGTTCCAGGTCAGCACGAACGTGAAGATGGCCAGTGATGCCATGGCCGGGCGGGCAAGGGGCAGCATGATGGCGAAGAAAATCCGCCACCGTCCGGCTCCGTCGATGCGGGCGGCTTCCTCAAGTTCCACAGGAACCTTGCTGAAGAACTGGGCCATCAGGAACACCCCCAGGGGTGCTGCGAGCCGCGGCAGGATCAGGGCCGGGTAGCTGTTCTGCAGGTCGGCGCTGGAGATCATGAGGAACAACGGGACGAACATGGCCTCCTTGGGCACCATGAGCCCGGCGAGGACGACGATGAACAGCAGCCTGCGTCCCGGGAAGTGGATCCGGGAGAAGGCGTAGCCGGCCATGGCGCAGAAAATCACTGTGACGACGGTGGTGGTGATGCTGACCACGGCGCTGTTGAGGAACCACCGGGCCAGTTCTCCGGCGCCGAGGGCGGTGACGAAGTTTTCCAGGGTCAGCGAGGAGGGCAGCAGGCTCGAGGAGGACCGCTGCAGGGAGTCGTTCGGGGTCAGCGCCATGGAAATCATCCACAGCACGGGGATGAACCAGGTGAAGGCGGCGACGATCATGAGGCCGTGGTAGGTCACGGTGCGCCGGCGGGCGGCCGGGCTTTGGGGCTGGGTGCGGGGCGTGCCCGCCGGCGCCTTGGTGCGGATGCGGGTCTGTGGGGCTGTGGTGTGGGCCATCAGGCGTCCTTGGAGATCAGGCGGAATTGGACGGCGGCCACGGCCGCCATGACCACGAAGAGGAAGACGGACAGGGCCGCCGCGTACCCGAGTTGGTAGTTCTTGAAGCCGGCTTCATAGACGTGCTGGATCAGGACTTCCGTCGCCGTGCCCGGTCCGCCCCGGGTCATGATGTAGACCTGCCCGAAGATCTGGAATGAGGCGATGAGCTGGGTGATGGTGACCAGAACCGTGACGTGGGACAGGCCCGGGACGGTGATGTGGCGGAAACGCTGCCAGTACCCTGCCCCGTCCAGGGAGGCGGCTTCGTAGTAGGCCGGCTCGATGTCCTGCAGGCCCGCGGCGAACAGGACCATGTTGAAACCGACGCTCCACCACACGCTGGTCGCGATGATGGCAGGCATGGCCAGGGCCGGTTCGGAGAGAAACGCGATGCCGTCGACGCCGAACCAGCCCAGCGCACCGGCGATCAGCCCCCGGTCGGGGTTCAGCAGGTAGCTCCAGATCAGGGTGACGGCGGAGATCGGCAGCACATAGGGGAGGAAGAACACGGCGCGGTAGGCGCTGCGCCCCCGGCGGGCGTTGTTGAGCAGCAACGCCATGGCCAGTCCCAGCGCGATGAGGATCGGCGTGGACACCAGGGTGAAGACCAGGGTGTTCTGCAGGGAGTTCCAGAATCCCGAGTCATTCCAGGCCCCGCCCGGCCCCGGATGGAACCCCAGCAGAACCGCAATGATGACGCCTGCGGCTCCGGTGACCACCGCCGCCGTTTTGGAGGGGCCCTGCCGCAGCAGGGAGCGGATAATCAGGGCTGTCACGGCCAGGACCAGCAGCCGGGGCAGCCACGCGTGGCTGATGTTCCAGACAATGCCGGTCCCCCACAGCATGCGCAGGTAGTTGTCCGCTCCCACGAACTGGCGGATGGGGCTGAGCAGATCCCAATTAAAACCGCTCATATAAAGTGCCTGGCCCACCGGTGCCAGGAGGAAAATGGCATACACCGCCAGGAAGGGGGCCAGGAAGAGGGCTGCGTCCATCGACGCGCGCCGGCGCCGACGGGAACCGGGCCTGCGTTGGGACGTGCGCACTTCGTGCGCTCGGCCGGAGGCATCAGCGGAACCTGGAATGCCAGGAGGAGACCCGGTCGGTTTGATCTGGTTCGTAGTCAACGTCGACTCCCTTTTCCTCGTGGCAAACCATCAATAACCGCAAGTTTGATTGTGATATAGCTCATTGTCAACACTTCAATTGCCACGTTGCAAAGCGAGGGTCGATCGCGCATCATATGGACCATGACTAGTATTGGCGATTCCCGGATCCTGCCTGCAGCATCATCACAGGACGGGACGTATCCGCGTCCGCAGCTGATGCGGCAGGGTTGGGTCGATCTCAGTGGCTCCTGGGAGTTCCAGCACGATGATGAGGACCGGGGAATCGACGAACTGTGGTTCGCGCAGGCACATGCTTTTGAGCGGACCATCACCGTTCCCTTCCCTCCCGAGGCCGAGCTGTCGGGCATTGGTGCCACCGGCTTTCACCCGGTGGTCTGGTACCGGCGGACGATCACGCCGGGCGAGATTGCGTCGCTGGGCCCGGTGGGACGGCAGGTCATCCTGCATTTCGGCGCCGTGGATTACCGCGCCCAGGTGTGGGTGGATGGGCAGTATCTGGGCAGCCATCAGGGAGGGCATACTCCGTTTTCCTTCACCCTTCCGGCCCGGGTGGACAGTTCCGATCCCATGGTCGTGGTGGTGCGGGCCGAGGATGATCCCCTGGATGTTTCCCAACCGCGGGGCAAGCAGGACTGGCAGGTTGTCCCGCATGGGATCTGGTACCACCGTACGTCCGGAATCTGGCAGCCGGTGTGGCTTGAGGCCGCCCCGGCGACGCGCATTGCCTCCCTTGGCTGGTCGGCTGACGTTCCGGCCGGAACGGTGGAACTGGAGCTGGGATTGAACCGCAGGCCGGCCGGGAAAGCGGTGGTGAGTGTTCACCTCCGCTTTGGGGATGAAACGCTGGCCGAACTGAGTTTTGCCCAGACCGATCCCCGCAGCACTACGCGGATCACCCTGCCCGGGCAGGTGAATGGCCAGGGGTATGAGGCGCTGCTGTGGTCCCCGGACGCACCAAGGCTCATCGATGCCGAGGTCAGGGTGGAGTTCAGTGATGGCAGCGATGATGCCGTTGCCTCCTATTTCGGGTTGCGCAGCACATCCTGGGCCGGCGGGCACTTCTTGCTCAATGACCGTCCCTGCTACATCCGGGCCGTGCTGGCGCAGGGGTACTGGGCACAGTCCCATCTGGCGGCTCCCAGCGCTGACGCGCTGCGTGCCGAGGTGGAACTCGCCCGCGACATGGGATTCAACACCGTCCGGTTGCACCAGAAGATTGAAGATCCGCGCTTCCTCTACTGGGCGGACCGCCTGGGCCTGATGGTGTGGGGGGAGAATGCCAGCGCCTTCGAGTTCTCGGCCACGGCGGTTTCCCGTCTGATGAGGGAATGGACCGAAACGATCCACCGGGACCGCTCCCACCCGTCCATCGTGGCCTGGGTGCCTTTGAATGAGAGCTGGGGGGTTCAGCACCTTGCACACGATCCGGCGCAGCTTGACTACACCCGATCGCTGTACCACCTCACAAAGGCGTTGGATCCGGGCCGCCCGGTCATCAGTAATGATGGGTGGGAACATGCCGAGTCGGACTTCCTGACAATTCATGATTACTCCACCACGGGGCCGGAGCTTGAGGCTTTCTATAAGGACGAGCACTCGGTGCAGTCATTGATGGAGGGAGTGGGACCGTTGGGCCGGCGTATGAAACTGATCGACACAGCCGACCAGGGCAAACCCATCGTTGTGTCGGAGTTCGGAGGGGTAAGTTTTGCGGCGTCGTCCCCGGAAACCAGTTGGGGCTATGTGACGGTCTCCGGGGCATCGGAATATGAGCGCGCCCTGCGCGAGCAGTTCGAGGCACTCCAGGCCAGCCCGGTGCTGGCCGGATTCTGCTACACACAGCTCACCGATACGCTGCAGGAGGCCAATGGCCTGGCGGGGGAAGACCGCCGGCCGAAACTACCGTTGGAGGTGATCCGGTCGATCGTCCATGGTGACCGTGTCGACATCAGCGCGCACGGCAGGCCGAAGAAACCCGTGGAGCAGCCCATTACGGTGGCGGACAGTCCGGCGGAACTCGGGATGAAGGCCTTGGAACCCGTGGAGCGGTCCCAGCCGGTGTGACCGCCGATGCTCGGCTCGGGGAGGCAGCCCCAATCTGAAGGAGCAGCATGAGGCAGATGATGAATACCGCCCAGGACCGCCCTGAGCCGGGGACCTACGATGTCGTCGTCATCGGTGGGGGTCCGGTCGGCGGTGCGGCGGCGCAGCGGCTGGTGCGCGGCGGGATGTCGGTCGCCCTCGTTGAGGCCGAACTGGTCGGTGGTGAGTGCCACTACTGGGCGTGCATTCCCAGCAAGGCGATGCTGCGCCCCGCCCAGGCGAGGCTGGCCGCCCTGCGGTCTCCGGGGGCACGGGAGTCGGTGACCGGCCGGCTTGACCCGTCGGCGGTGTTGGCCCGCCGTGACGATGCCGTCGATCACCTCGACGACACGAGGATCGCTGCAGGGATGAAAGCACGCGGGATGGAGGTCATCCGGGGCCGGGGCCGTCTCGCCGGGCCGCGGAGCGTCGTCGTTGATGCCGGCCCGGGCCCGCAGATCGAGCTCAGCGCCGGGCAGGCGGTCGTCCTTGCCACCGGATCGCTGCCGGTCCTTCCGCCGGTGCCCGGGCTGGCCGAGGCGTTGCCGTGGACGAACCGGGAGGCCACGTCCGCTGTCGTTGCCCCCCGCCGCCTGGTGGTCCTTGGCGGTGGGGCGGTGGGCCTGGAGATGGCCCAGGCGTGGAGCTGGCTGGGCAGCGGCCAGGTCGTGGTGTTGAACCGCGGCCCCCACCTGCTGCCGAACCACGAGCCGTTCGTCGGCGACCTGGTGCTGGCCGGCCTTCAGGCGGCCGGTGTCGAGGTGCGTTTCGGCGTCGAAGTCCAGCGCGTGCTGCGTCCGGCGGCCGGGGGTGAAGTGCTGGTTCACCTCAGTGACGGGTCGGTGGTGGCCGCTGATGAACTGCTGGTGGCCGCCGGGCGCCGCCCCCCGACCGGCGACCTGGGGATTGAGACGATCGGCGCTGCACCCGGCCGCTGGCTCGAGGTGGATCCGACCCTGCAGGTCGTTGGCGCCCCGGGGGTTTACGCCATTGGTGATGTCAACGGCCATGCCCTGCTGACCCACCAGGGAAAGTACCAGGCCCGGGTCGCCGCTGATGCAATTCTGGCCCGCCGCAGGGGCGAGGAGCCTTCCTTCACCGCCGACGCTGACGCGGCTGCCGTGCCCCAGGTGCTCTTTACGGACCCCGAGGTTGCCAGCGTCGGTCTGAGCAGCCGGGATGCTACGGCGCGGGGATGGCGGGTGAGCGTTGTGGAGGCTGATCTTGGTGCGGTGGCCGGCGCGGGGCTGCACGCCCTGGGTTATGCCGGCCGGGCAGCCCTGGTTATTGATGAGGATTCCCAGACGCTGGTGGGGGCCACGTTCGTCGGCCAGGATGTCGCTGACATGGTGCATGCCGCCACCATGGCCGTTGTCGCCCGTGTACCGCTGGAGCGGATGCGCCACGTCGTACCCAGCTTCCCTACCTTGAGCGAGGTCTGGCTTGAGCTCCTTGATGCGTACTTCCTGCAACGACGCTCCACCCCCTCCTGACCCGGAAACCCGAGGACCTGGGCGCTGTGGCTGCAGAAGCTCTGCCCGCAGGCGCGCAGGGTTTCAGCCGCTTTGCGCGGGGTTCCTGGCCCTGCCCGCCTGCGCGGACAGGGCCGGCCCAGCGCCGGATGTCCTTCCCCGGGATGCTCCGTGATCCCGTGGTGGAGGACTCACTACCGCAACCGGGCCTCCCGAGGAGGCCCGGGATGGGTGATCCAGCGCTGCCGCCTAGGCCGGGCCGGCCTGATCCCTCGGCTGTGGTCGGGTTTTCCTCGGCGCCGTCCAGGGCAGGTTCCCGCACCTGATCGACGGCGGGCAGGCCGCAACGGCACGCTCCGTCTCACCACATTCCGGCCAAGGAGGCTTTTCTCACCCGCTCCACTCCCCCACCGGCGGAGTGCGGCGGGGGACATCGCGGCCTGACGGGGCTTCCCGGCTCAGCTTTGTCGGTATTGGACGGCCGCAGGTCCTGCCCGGTCAGCCGGCCGCGGACGCACCGAGGTGCGGTGGCGCCGGTCGGATTCGCTGGGCCCGGGCCGGCAGGAACCGGCAGAGGCCACCGGGGAGGGGACGGTGCTCGGGGCCTGCGGGCGTTAGCGGACCGGACGGCCGCGCGGCACCCCGTTCGGCAGGCTGGGAAACTGCTCGCCGTTGTTGTACTCCTTTTCGAGGCGCTCACATTCGGCCTCGATAAGGGAGCAGATGAAGTCGGACAGGGTTTGGTGTCCGGTGAAGTGGCGGGTGTTGATGTATGCCGCCCGCATCCTGATGCCCAGATCGATCGGCTCCCAGTAGCCGGTCTTCTTGACGGTCGATTCGGCCTTGGCGGAATTGACCGCGGCCGGCACGGAGACCCCCTGCCGCACCGGCGGCAGGGGGGCCGGACTTTCTGTCACGACCTCCGGGGCGGGCCGGGCCGGCGCCCGGGCGGTGAGTTCGTCCGCCGGACCGTTCTGGATCGGGATCGGGGCGGGGACGGTGGCCCGGGTCTCCGGTGCAGGGTGGTCCCTCGTTCCGGCCGGTTCGGGTTCCGGGTGCGTCGGTGGGGCCACCATCTCCTCGATGACGCTGCGGGAGGGGGCCTTCTTCATGCCCTTTGGTTTGAGCTTGTTGAGGGAGTTCCCGGGCCCCCCGCGCCCGCTCGCGGGAACGGTGCTCATTCTTCGCTGCCTTTCCAGATCTGCCCGGCGAGCAGCTCAAGGTCGGCCCGCAGGGCGGTGGCCACCGATCCGAACGCGCGCAGCGGTTGGGATGCGGCCTGGGACTTTGCGAACAGCTCGCGGTCCGGCAGGGCAGGGTCCAGAACAAGGTCGCCGAACTCTTCGCGGACCTTGTCGATCCAGTAGGTCTGGTCCGAGCGGCCCTTGCGTTCCTTGTTGATGATGACTCCGACGACGCCGATGTCCTCGTTGAGGTTTTCCTGCACCTCGGCAATGGTTGTGACGATTTCCGCCAGGCCCTCGACGGAGGAGACCCGGGGCTCGGTCACCAGCAGTGCGTGTGTGGCGGCGGTGAGGGCGTTGACGGTGAGCAGGCCAAGTGAGGGAGGGCAGTCGATCAGGACGATGTCGTATTCATCGGCGACGCCCTTGAGGGCGATGCGCAGCCGGTGTTCCCGGGCCATCATGGCGTCGCGTTCCCGTGAGGCGAGGTTCCGTTCCGCGGCGATGACGCTGATGGGCGGGAAGGATTCGCCCTTGTCGCCGCGGGGCGCCCAGGCCTCCCCTGCCGGGACGACCACGGACGCCGCGTATCCGGGGACGATCTTTTGGTTGTTGTCACCGTCGCCGTACAGCACGTCATTGAGGGTGAATTCAGCTTCGACACCCAGCGCCGAGGTGGTGTTGCGCTGCGGATCCGCATCGATGACCAGCACCGTCTTGCCCAGTTTCTGGGAGAAAGCCTCCGCCAGACCAGTGACGACCGTGGTTTTGCCCACTCCGCCCTTCTGATTGCAGACCGCAATGATTCTCGCCGGCATCAGCCAGTACCTTCCCTCGACGCGCGGACAGCTGCACGGCAGGGTCCACTCCCCTGGGTAAGGATGTGATCTCGGTGCCGGCAGGTCCGATTTCCACCTAACCCTATCGTCCCGATATGTGTGAGGACCGGCGGCACGCCGCAGCACGGTAACAATGGAACCTTTACTACCGAAGCTTCCAGGACCCACTCCCCCACCTTCCGCAGGCAAAGGAAGTATCGGAACCTTTGGAACCAGATGGAAACGCCACCAGCAACCGGTCCTGCCCCGGCGGGGTCCGCCCAGGAGTTCGCAGCCAACAGGGCCGGCAGCAATTCAGGGGCGGCACATGATCGGGCGGGCCTCCTGCGGGCGTGCAGCGGACCGGCTTCGGGCATTTACAGACCAGCCGCACAGGAAAACAAAACTATTGGTACCAATGCTTCCGTTACCGCCGGCCCGAATGGTACCGAACCCGGAGCAGCCCGCCACCGGCCAATACGGCTCCGGGCGTATTGGTAGTAATGGTTCTTTTACTACCGCAACTTCTAAAGCGCCTAAAGCTTCCAATACCTCCACAGGCGGGCGGCTCCCACCTGGACATATTGGTACCGATGTTTCCGGAGGGCCCCCCAGGGCAGATCCAGCGAAGCCACAGGGCAGCGGTGCCGCACCCCGCAGGAGGCTTCACCCGCCGGGGTCCGGGCCAGTGGTACCAATACTTCCGTTGCGTGCACGGATTGGTACCATTTTTACTCCGCCCCGTGCGCCCTGCCGGAGCGCTTTTGGAAGTATTGGAAGTTACTGTGCTGGTAACTTCCAATACTTACCTTGGAACCAATAATGCTATTACTTCCATTACTTCGAGCAGTGCCGTATGAAGGTTTGGAAGTAATGGTACCGATATGCCCGGAAAGAGGACGTAGCCGCAGCAGCCGATCGATCCGCGGGCTGCTGCGGAAGGAGCCGCGGCCGGAGGTTCTGCCCACCGGGCCGCCTCGAGCACGTCCAGGCCGGTCACCCTTCAGGGGAGCTCGCCAATGGTTCCATTACTTCCTTTGCTCACCGCACGTTGTGGCGATGCTGTCCGACCAATTGCCTTGGAAGTATTGGCACTAATGGTTCCAAAACATCTAATACTTCCAATGGTCTGCTACCCGGCAGGAACACTTTCCCGGCAGCGGGGGAGTGCAGTGCTCACGCTATGGGGCGAATGCGTCGATCGGAGGTATCGGCTGCGGTCATTTCCACCCCTGACAGCTGCCAGGGGTGGGCGAGGGGAGGGGGCCGCGGACGGGAGACGGCTTGGAGCAGGCCCTCCCGTCGATGGTGTTCCAGACCGCCTTGAGGAGCGCCACGCAGGTCGGGTGGGCGCAGGGACTATATGCCGGCCCGTGCGGACGAACAGGGGAGCGTGCTGTGGCGGGGAGGAGCCTTCACACCCTCCTGGATTGGAAGTATGGGTACCATTACCTCCGATCCCGCGCGATGTTCTGTCGGCGCGGCGGAGGCACCGGTTGAGGGCTAGGGTCTTCGCATCGCGAAAGCGGCGTCCGCGAGGGCCCACTCATCGAGTGTTTCGGCGAAACTTTCCCACGGGTAGTCTTCTCCGGGAGCCAGCAGCTGCTGCTGGGCGCTCACGAGGTGGCCTGCGAGCCACTGCCGCCACGCTTCCCGCTCAGCCCTGTACTTCAGGACCTGTGCCGCTACGGAGTCCAGAACGCCGAATTGTTCGGCCAGGAGGGACAGACTGGTGGATCGGGCGATGCTCCAGGCTCCCTGGGATCCGCGTGCCACGAGATTCCACGAGGCCAGGATCTGGAGCGCCTCGGAGACAGCTGTCCGGCTCATGCCGGTCGCGCTCACCAGCTGGGTTGTCGATAGCACGGTAGGGGAGTGTTCAAGGGCTTCGTACACGAAGGCAGCCGGCAGCCCGAGTTCGCGAAAGACCGGGCGAAGCGCATGGAGCTTGCCTCTGCGCCACGACACCTCGGCGGCTGCCTCGGTCAGGGATTCCGGGATCGAGAGCGTATAGAGATCCCCGTGAGTGCCCCGGCCCGACTCCACCAAGACGATCAGGGGGTCGGGCTCTGTCCGCAGTGACTTCAGGTGACTTGCAACCGTTGTGTGGTCTATCCCCGAGGCGATGGCCAGGGATCGGACTCCGAATTCGACGTATCTGCTTCCGGTCATGTGCGAGGCCGCCCCAAGCGCGCGCAGGATCATCCGCCGTGCCATTCCCTCCCTGGTGCGGTACCTGCCTTCGGCCAGGACAAGGGCGTTGCGCCATGTCCGGATGAACCGATGTTCGTTCTGAGCACCGCGCAGGTTTTGCCCCTGGAGTACCCCCCGCTGTGTAGTTGGCCCGCTAGTGGGGGATATACGGTCATGGTTTTTCCTGGCCGGACGGCTGGCCAAATACGATTCGGCCCGGCGCCAGTCCCGCCGGAGTGCCCTGTAGCGGTGCGGGGCGCGGTAGCGGGCGTAGAACTGTGCCAGTCCAGGCCACGTGCCTTGCTTCATGCGCCGCTCCACATCTGTCAGGGACAGTCCTGCCGCGGCCGCCGAGAGCAGCACCGCTTGCCGGGCTTCGGAGGGAGAGTTGTAGCGGGAGGAGTCGTAGTCTCCGGTTGTGGCGGCGTTGACCATGGCACGGGACATGCCCCGTATGGGGGCGGTAGCTTCGGATCGGCCCGGTTCCGTGCCCGAGGCAAAGTCCTGCTCCAGCCGCAGCGACCTGACCGCGGCGATCTCGTCGCGCAGGTCGTCACGGAGCTTGAGCCAGATCGTGGCGCTGTTGGGCCGGCGCGCGATGTCGTAGGCCATGGACAGGCTCATTTCGAGCCGTTGGTGGCCGCCGCGCTTGTGGGGGCTTCCCGGGGTTCTCATGCAGCCGCCGGTGATGTTCTGATGCGGTGTTTTGTCCAGGCTCCGGTACCTGGTTCCAAGGGCCTCGACCACTTCGCGCGCTTCGTGGAAGGGGACGCGCTCGGCCAGGGGTACATAGACGTGGCAGCCCCCGTTGGGGGAGCGGTCAACGATCCAGCGGGCCCCGTGGGAGTAGAGCCAGCTGGTGAGCCGGCGCACGTCGGCGTCCACCCTGTCGATGCCGTCGATGGAGGAGTCGAAGTCAAAGAACAGTGCCCGGCAGGTGCCATCCTTGCCGAATATGCGCGGGGCAGCAGGAAGGGTGGGGAGCTCGGCGGTGAGTTCCCGTTCCAGGCGCAGCGGGTAGCTCTTGCCGCCGTCGCGGGAGACCCGCATGCGGGGTTGTCCAGCCAGAAGCGGAGCCAGTGCTGCCCAGACGGTTGCGGGGTCCGATGAGGGGTCGGCGACTCGCGGCGCGCCGATCACCCTATTTTCTGGCAGCACCTCATGGCGCTGATGTACGATGGGAGTGTTCCTCTCGTAGGAATGACAAAGAGACCCTCGCGGGGATCTTTGAATGGCTCTTCACCTGTAGCCGGCAAGCAGTATGGTGATGAGCTAGGACTTTTCAGAAGGGCCCGCCTTGTGCGGGCCTTTCTTTTTGTCTAGGAGGCTAGACGACGCATAGGCACCCTTTCCTGGACCTCGAGGGGAAGTGCCTCTTGCCACTCGAGTGAGCTGAGATCTGCTTGGGCCAGTTTTTCGTGGATGATGGCTGCTACGAACTCGCTGACGGTGAGCCCGTTCAGCTTGGCAACATGGGGCAGCAGCTGGGCTTCATCTACTGGAACCCGGGTGCCCACAAAACTACGGGGGCCCTTGCTTCGTTGACCGCCTCCGCGGTTACCTGTCGCAGCCATCTTCTTCACTGTCCTTCGATTCATGTGCCGGTTCCCAGGTCTTCCGGCGGACCGGATTCTTCGGACGAACTGGCGCCGTGATGTCGTGAAACAAATGCCGGACCACAGTGTGTGGAGCCTCAGGCGTGGGGGTTGCCTTTAACTTTTTCCAGCTGTGACGAATTTAGCACCGCAACGGCGCCATCTTCGGGAAGGTGTAACTTTTTCAGGTTGTGTTGCGCGGCTGCGGCTCAGCCCGGCGACGCGGCTCTCGGTAGGAATCATGGCATGCCCGCCACGAGCGACTGGACCACGGAAGTAATGGGGATATTGCCAGTAATGGAACCAATCGTCGGCCCGCGGATCCGGGCCCGCCGCGGTGGGGCCCGGATCCGCGGAATCTGGCGTGGGCCCTGAAGGGACACCAACGGAAGTATTGGAACCTTTTTGCAGGGTGGTTTTTCTTCCGACTGCAGGCCCGCCGGGGTTGCCGGGCGTTTCGTACTGTGGGCTCTTCCTGCGGCTGCAGGGCGGGCGGCCGGTTGAGGGAGGAAAAAAATATTCACCGCTTGGGCGTGTCGCGCGTGTTTCTGCGGGCAGTGTCCTGTTTTCGGTGGCGCGGTGCCTTTGGTGGTGTGACGAAGACCCAGGTGCCGGGGTTCAGCAGTGGACCGCGCATCCGCGGTCACAGGATGGAAGAAGCGCGGTTCAGGCCGGTTCGGGTGACCGGACGGGTGCGGCCTGGGTCCACAACATGGGACGTCGCTTCGAGGACAGCCACCGTGTCCGGGGAGATGTGGGCGACGGCTCGAGACGTGGTTGCTCGCATGGTGGATGGACTTGGCGGGGGCGAAGGCTGGAGTGGCCCTCATGGGGTGTGTTGCGATGTCGTGGTGTCCTGCAGTCCGTGTGCCACGGCGGCGGCCGCGGTGAGCCAGGCGCGCCGCGTGGCCGGTTTCAGGTCGGTGTAGCGGATTGGTCCGGCTTTCAGGGCCGGATCGTAGGGGACGGTGACGACCCGGCGGACCAGGGGCTCGAATCCTTCCGCGATGCGCTTGGCTTCCCGGATGTCTTCGGGTTTCCACTGGGAGATGATGACCACCGCATCGCGGGCCAGCCGGGCTGAGCGCTCATCCCGGGCGGCGAGGGTCTGCAGGGTGAGCCTGCCGGCCTCGGCCCGGTCTTCCATGGTGGTGGTGGCGATGACCAGCTGGTCGGTGTGGCCGATCATGGCCCGCCAGTTTGCGGCCCGGGCGGTGTTCCCGGAGTCCATGATGATCATCCGGTAGTACTCGGCGGCCGTGAAGTGCACGGCGTCCACCTCGTGCGCCTGGATTTCGTGGTCTCCCTCGTGATTCTCATCCGAGCGCAGCACATCGTACTTGTCCCCGGACTGGTGGTGCACATAGCGCGCCATGAGCGCCTGGTGGGCCATGGGAGCGAGGAGTTGGTCCTTGTCGCTGAGCAGGTCCAGCACGCTGGCGGCGTGTGGTCCCTGTTCGGTGCGCCAGCCCAGGGTGCCCTGGTTTTCGTTGTTGTCCCAGGCCAGGATCCCGCCTCCGCCGTGGCGGGCGAAGACGGCGGACAGGGCTGCCACGGTGGGGGTTTTGTTGGCTCCGCCCTTGCGGTTGACCACGGCGATGGTGCGCGGCCCTGGCCAGTGCCGGCTGACCGCCTCGATGTCTTCCCGTTCGGCGAGCTCCGCGGTTGAGGGGGCCATGGAGATCCCCAGGCGGGTGAGCATGCCGCGCAGGCCCCGGGTGGCCGGACGGGCCGCGGGCCGGCTGGCGAGGAAGGAGGTGCCCTTCAGCACGCCCCGCGGGGGTTCGCTGGGCGGTGTCGCGGAATCTGTTGGTGGCTCGGACGGATC
The DNA here is from genome assembly GCF_902805515.1 of uncultured Arthrobacter sp. Classification (GTDB taxonomy): domain Bacteria; phylum Actinomycetota; class Actinomycetes; order Actinomycetales; family Micrococcaceae; genus Arthrobacter_D. Next base: position 65,794 of record NZ_CADCTE010000101.1, read on the forward strand.
CGGTGGTGCCGGCGGCACGGAGTCCGCCCCGGTGGTGGCCGCGGATTCCGGCTCAACGGGTGGCTGATGATCCCGGCCCCCGGTGCCGGCCGGCCCGCCTCTACCGGCCGGGGTGTCCGTCTGCGGCGGCTCCACTGCCCGCGGACCCGCGGTCACTGGATGGCCGGTGGTCCCGGCGCCGGGGGGTCGAGCGGCATCGCCGGTGGGCGCGGCATCGGTGGCGGTGCCGTACGGTGCGCGCTCCGGCCCGCCGGCCGGGGTGGCCGGCGGGTGCATGCGTGCGGGCCGGTGGCGGGTGCGGGGGACGAAGCTCACCGGGTGCACCGTGCCGTCGGGGTGGATGATGAGCTCTCCGGTGCCGTCGGGGTCTTCGGTGTGTACCCGCAGCGGCCGGCCGAGCAGGCCGGCCTGTTCGGCGGCCAGTTTGATGGCCCGGTCGGTGAGTGTTTTGGTGCCACCTCCGGTGGTCCCGTCGGCCGGGTTCAGGGGGTGGGAGTTTCCGGCGATGATCAGTTCGCCGGTGCCGTTCTCCCGCACGATGGCGGTGACTTTGGGGAAGGCCGGAATGTCGTCGGTCTCGGTGCTCATGCGCGGTTCTCCTTGCCTTTGGCTGCGCGTATCAGGGATGGGGCGGGGCCGGGGTGGTGTCGGTGGGCGGGTGCAGCCGGTTGACCTTCCAGGGGCTTCCCTGGTCCCGGCGCAGCAGCTGCACGGTGTAGATGCCGATATCGGTGGGCACGGTGGCAATGGCCCCGAACCCGTTGGCCGGGTCTATCTGTAGGGTGGGTTCCCCGGCGGCGGAGATGGCCGGGACGCCGGGGGCGCAGGAGCCCAGGGCGGCCGCGGCGTCCGGGTCCAGGTCGCTGGCGGCGGTGACGGTCAGGCGTCGGCCCAGTATTTTAAGTTGACATAAGGTGGGCCATCGGTCGCTCAAAGGGCCGACCAATCACTGCAACAATGGCAGGATGACACCGTCCGATGCCATCCTGCCCTACGAGTACGGTGCGACCTTAGAAATCTTGAAAGACCGTGTACGTCAGGCTCGGGTTGCGGTTCACAGAACTGTGAATACGCAGTTGATCCAGCTGTATTGGCACCTGGGGCACGAAATCCTCGTCCAGCGTGAGCTTCAGGGGTGGGGGACTGGGGTGATCCGTCAGCTTGCGGACGATCTGCGCGCTGAGTTCCCTGATATGACGGGTCTGTCGCGGAGCAACCTGCAGTACATGCGGACTTTCGCGGCTGCGTGGGACGAAGAGTCAGTTGTCCAACAGGCTGTTGGACAACTGCCGTGGGGGCACGTCATCACGCTTCTGGACAAGCTTGATGACCGCGCATCCCGTGACTGGTATGCCATGGCTGCGGTCGAGTACGGATGGTCACGCAACGTTTTGGCGAACATGATCATGAACAAGTCCATGGAACGTACGGGGACTGCGCCGTCGAACTTCAACCGCAGCCTGCCGTCCGCGGATTCTGAGCTTGTCCAGCAGACGGCCAAGGATCCCTACGCATTCGAGTTCCTCGGCTTATCCGGCGAGGTGGCTGAGCGTGACCTTGAGCAGGCTCTCATGGACCGGATTGTGGACACCCTCCGCGAGCTTGGCCCTGGCTTTGCCTTCGTGGGCCGGCAGGTGCATTTCGAGGTCGAGGGGGACGACTTCTACGTCGACCTGCTGTTCTTCCACGTCGAGCAGCTGCGCTATTTCGTCATTGAGCTCAAGACCGGCAAGTTCCAGCCCGAATACGCCGGCAAGCTGAACTTTTATGTCGCCTTGGTCGATGACAAACTTCGGCGGACAACCCACAACGATACCGTTGGGATCCTGATTTGTGGCAGCAAGAACGACCACACCGTCCGCTACGCACTCGGCCGATCCGATTCACCGATGGCGGTATCGACCTACACTTACGAGAGCCTGCCGCCGGCGGAGCAACGCGCCCTGCCGGCTGCCGACGAGCTAACCGCCGCCTTTGACCAGATCGGCTCGGGCATCGGGAATTAGCACGGGGCGATACCCCCAGAGCATCGCCGCACGCCCACGGTAAGCGTCGTCAAAATCTATTCCATCTCCGCGTGTAGCATGACCGACCATATTGTGCCGAGTAGATGGATACGTCGGCGTGACGCCTACTTCGTGCGCCTATGAATGACAGCGCAAGCAGCCGCGGCAGCTCAGATCGTCCGGTGATTCCTAAGCAAGTGAAGCGTGCTTGCCGGCGGTATATGGGTCAGCTCAATTCCGGCTTGGTGCGTGTATATTCGCTTCACCGGCCCTCAACACTATAGTCGGCACGAAATAAATGGGGGAAAATTGAACATAAGAAGTGTGCGCGTTGGGATAGTTCTGTCGCTGACGGCCATAGGAATCGGAAGCACTCCAGCAGTAGCTTTCGATAGCACCCAAGCACCGGATTCAACGGTCCAGCTCGATTCGCCCGCGGATGCGGGTGCTTGGATTGCCAGCGAGTTCTCGGCCGTTGCGGTGAATGTTGACCAGGAGTTGCGAGAAGTGGAGGCGCTCACCTCAAGCCCGGATGTGCTTCTGCAGGTCGATCCCGAGCTGGTGCCGAAGACCACGGCTGACCCGGAACAGACGCCAGGGAGCGTGTCAGACAGCGAGGGAGCCCTGGCTTTACCAACGATTGTGGTGAGCGGCGACACGTCCGGCGCTTCACTTCCCGCAGATGCGAATGAAATCTCGATCGGCATCGATGGACTATCGACACAACCCATGGTCAATTCCGAGGGCCTCCGGGTTGCGGACATCGAAGGGTCAAGTGACTTTGCTGCAGTCCAAGCAAAGGAAGATGGTGTCCAGACACTTAGGGTCATCGGAGATGCGCAGTCCCCGGTAGCCGCAGAGTACAGCGTCAACCTGCCCGAGGGTGCCGTGGTCTACCCAATTGAAGACGGAAGCTTTGTTGTGGAGGACAGCGAGTCGAATGGTTTGGGTGTGATCCAGGTCCCGTGGGCTACTGATGCGGCCGGTGTTGCTGTTCCAACACACATCGAATTCGAAGACGGCAAGTTGACGCAGTACGTTGACCATTCCAGCGGCGATTATCAGTATCCGATTCTCGCAGATCCATACTGGACGTACTCACACACCGCCATCGCCGTGACCGGAAACGGGGCGTGGATCTCGGGAAGCGAGAGTGTGGCCCGAGCGAGCCGGGAACTCAATAGATGTTTTAATTGCTCTTTCCCAATCTCGGGTGCCCTAGCAGATTCCCATTGGGAGGAACCCGTATCAACCTGAACGCCAGCCCTTTCACTTTCTACAACGTTCCAGCTCCGGTTGAGATGGTGAGGAGCGCCGGCGCGACGAATTTCTACTTCAGGGCACTGCCCGGCCACTTCGATGGAGCAGGATCCGCCATCAGCTTCACCTTCTACAAGCCAGCTGGATGGCCTGTTCGAATCGCGATTGCGGCAACAATCATCAAAGATAACGGGACGATTCGGAACAATGCCAATGCATATGTGGCAAAAACGCAATGGACCAGGTTCGCCACGAACCTCGTTCTGAATACAAGGCGCTACCGTTGAGCATGGCCGCGTCCCCACCAGTTGAAAGACGTGCACGCCGAGCGTTGTGGTTGCTTCCGACTGCAGTCCTCACGGGTGCCGTCATTGGCCCGCTTCAGTACCTCATCTTCTACTCTGGATCCGACTCATCGGCGGTGAAGACCGGCATTGCGGTGTCAAGTGTGATTGGTGGAGCAGTGCTCGGGGTGATCGTCGGCGGGCTAGCAGCAGCGATTGGTTATCTGCTCGCTCGACAAGGCCGTTGGAGCATTAAGGTCACGGCGATTGGCGTGACTCTGACGGTGGCCGCCCTTTGGGCGATTATCCTCTACTTGGGTGCAGGGAATGGTCCCGTGGATGCAGCAGACCTTGTAGTGCCGGCATGCACCGCGCTAGCTGCCGGCGCATTCATCTTGCGCACCCAGCGCACGAGAAACTCCTGACGACGGACCATCAGCCGACCGCCATCCAATGGTGGCGGTCCGCTGCTATAACCTCATGCAGCCGCTAAACGAAGCTTCATCGTGACGTTGCATCACATTTTAAGCTCTCGTGGCCCCTACCGATCAGTTTGACCTCGTAAGGTTCGGGAAGTGGTCTGTGCCGCGTTCGACGACCTCGACGCCGCCCGCGGCTCCAGCAACGCGACTCGTCGAAATGATCGTGCATGGTGAGAACATTCGGCGGCCCCTGGAGCTCTCACGCTCCTACCGGGTGCGTCGATCGACGCGGCATTGCCCTTTCAACTCAAGACCGGCATTTCTATCGGCGGTGGAGGGGACGCGCTGCTGGATTTTGCCTGCGGGCTTCCGATATAGGGTTCGAGCACAGCTCTGGCTCCGAGGTCACAGGAAGCTCGTTGGCACTTTTCATGGCCATCTCGGGCCGCCCCGTCGATACGAAAGATTTCTCAGGTGAAGGTGCCGCAGCATTCTCTCGAAAGCTAGAACAAGCGCCTCAGTGAGCAGCGACCTCGCCTCGTACCGCCTTCCGCCAGGAGCCCGAGCATGACAGAGACCCCCAACTTCCCGGCCCTCGACATAACCTTCTCCGCGCCGCTCATTGCCGACACCAACAGCGGATGGCTGTGCGTCTAGATGCCGGGCTCGGCCGAGGCATTCGGCACCGGCGAAGCCGTCAAAGTCGAAGGGATTGTCGACGGCCACGACTACGCCACCTCCATGTTGCCCGTTGGCCTCCATGTTGCCCGTTTGCGGTGGCACCCACATGATGCCCATCCGGGCGGCCTTGCGAAAGACCCTCGGCAAGGGACTCGGAGACGTTGTACACGTGCACCTGTCCGTGCGCACCGCCTGAGCAGCCTTCTGTGTTCGATTGAGGATGGCTGCCGCCATCACGTTGGACCCGCCCGACAAACCGCCGCTGGGGATGGCAATGAGACACCCCCAAGCCTGGTGATAGTGGTCCGACTACTGCGGGCGTTGACCTTTGTTCCTCACGAGTGAACTTGTTATTGCTGTCGCGCTGCATGGGGACCACACGAGGGCATGTGACGGCGATATGACGATTCGGCCGCGAACCCGTGACGTCTGCGGCACGACCGCCCGCAGTAGGACCGTGGTACATGGAGGACGCGTTCTCCATGGGCCGTGGACACTGGTGCAGCCTCGTGCTTTGTCGATGGTGGCAGCGGCTGGGCGCTGCCGCCTGGCACTTGCCGAACCCCGGCTGCAGGCGGAAACTTGGCTACGGGTCCTGCCCGCCGGGCAGTGATCGACCCGGGTCCGGCCGGGTGAGGAGAGCAAAACTTCCAGGCCCTGCGGCTTGATATTAGGGAGATTTCGGTGTCGAACTTCACTGAGAAGCAGCCGGTCAGTGATCGTGAACCAGTGCGGGCGGATGAGATCGCTGCGGCGGTCACGGCAGGGGGTTTCCTTTACGACGACGGGGCGACGCAGACCTTTGATCAGAGCGGGGCAACGACCTACATCGACCAGGGGACGCCGACGTACGGTGAGTGGTACGTCGATGACGAGGGGCGGTTCTGTTCCTTTTGGCCGCCGAGCTACCGCGCATGTTATGAGCTGAGGTGGCTCGTCGAGGATGGGAAAGCCGTCGGCCTTGAGTTCATTGAGGCTAACGGGGGATCGACCTTCACCGGACGCTACTCCTAGCCGACGTTGGTTTTGAGGAGACTTCCGTAAGCCGTTCGGGGTCGGCCTACGCCCCGGGCGTGCCTGGGGTTTTCGCTGCTGCGTTGCGTCGGGCGCACCTCTGCGGAAACCGCCGGTGCAGCGCTTCGATGAGCGGCCCCGGCCGGAGACGGCTGTTGCACAGGTTTCAACCACGCCGCCCACGCATCACCAGGGCGCCGGCGAAGTGAGCTGTCCGCGGGAGTGCCCTTGGGGGATTGACGAGGTGGCCGCCGGTCCCGCAGCGGTGCGTGGGAAGGCTTTCTTCGACATCAGAGTGACCCGCCCAGACGAGCGTACGACATCGGTAGGTCGTCCCGGGAGCGGCGTTGTCCTGTTGGACGCTGGGTGGTGTGTCCGGTGGCGCGTTAGCGGGGAGCGAGATGGACCCGGCAGTGTTCCCGGAGTTGGGCGATCACTTCGGCGGGTACGTCATCGGTGAGGACGACGTCGGTGAAATCGCTGACCGGAACGTAGTGGTGCAGCGATGTCCGGCCAACTTTCGATCCGTCCATCATGAGGACCCGGCGCGCTCCGGCTTTGAGCATGGCCCGCTTCATGTGCACAACGTCCTGCTCCTGGTGGTAGGTCATGTGCGGGCCCATGGTGGAGGTGGATTGAAAGACCACGTCGACGGAGTAGGACGTCACTGACGAATCGCTTGGCAACCCGATGAAGGAATCGTGGGTCCGGCTGTATTGGCCCCCGATCACAATCAGTCGCACGTCGTCGTTCTCGCGGAATACCTCCAGGGCCTGGCGGTAGTTGGTCAGGACGGTCAGCGGGCCCTTGTCATTGAGGAGCCGGGCGAGGGCGAGCACGGTCGTCGAGTCATCGAGCAGGACGGACATGCCCGCTTCGACGAACGTGGCGGCAACCCGGGCGAGGGCCTGTTTCGCTCCGGGCTCGAGCTGCATCCGGATCTCGGAGCTCGCCTCGAAGACGGTCGAGGGAAGGGCGGAGACACCGCCGGAAACTTTCCGCAGGATGCCCCGGCGGGCCAGGTCATCGATGTCGCGGTGGATTGTCATGACGCTCACGCCGGTCAGCGAGGCCAGTTCGGCCGCGCTGGCGAATCCCGCGTCGAGAACATGCCCCACGAGCCGGCGCTGTCTCTCAATGCGTGGTTTCTTGGATAGCTCGTCTGTGCCCACTGGTGTGCCGCCTTACTGCGATTCGAGGCTCTCACCAGTCATCTTAGAGCCGTTGAAATAATTAACACGCTTCATGATAAATCTCACACTTTTAATGTTACGGTTCTCGGAAGCGTTCGAAGATGGCGCCTCCGAAGCAGCCAGACATGAAAGAGAATTCCAATGAAGAAGTTCTTGACCCGGGTTCCCCTTGTGCTCCTCGCCTCCGCCTCCCTCGCCCTCACTGCCTGTGGAGGGGGTGGATCCTCCGATGCGGGAGGGGACGGGGAGGCCCGAACCATCGCGTTCCTGATGCCCGATAACGCCTCCACCCGCTACGAACTGTTTGACCGGCCCCTGTTCGAGGCGAAAATGAGCGAGCTGTGCGCCGACTGCGAGGTGATCTACTCCAACGCCGACTCCAGCGCCTCCAAGCAGCAGGAGCAGGCCAACTCGGCCATCGCGCAGGGCGTGGACGCCATCGTCATCGACCCCGTCGATTCGGCGGCGGCAGCGACCATCGTGAACTCCGCCCAGGCCCAGGAGATCCCGGTCATCGCCTATGACCGTCCCATCCCGGACGTTCCCGCCGATTACTACGTTTCATTCGACAATGAAGCCATCGGAGCGCTCATCGGCCAGTCATTGGTGGACCACCTGACCGAGACCGGGGCCGAAGGCGGGCTCCTCCAGGTCAACGGATCACCCACCGATGCCGCAGCGGGGCTGATCAAAAAGGGCGTCCACACCTCCATCGATGAGGGAGACTTCGAGCTGCTCGCCGAGTTCGACACCCCGGGATGGGACCCCACGGAAGCCCAGAACTGGGTCAGCGGCCAGATCACGCGCTTCGGGGACGACATCGCCGGGGTCGTGGCAGCCAACGACGGGACGGGGGGCGGCTCCATCGCTGCCTTCAAGGCAGCAGGAGCCGAAGTGCCTCCGGTCACCGGAAACGACGCGGAACTCGCGGCACTCCAGCGCGTCCTCTCAGGGGATCAGTACAACACCATCTCCAAACCCATTAAGACCGTTGCCGAGGCCGCAGCCGAGACCGCCTACAAGTTTGCCAACGGGGAGACGCCCGAGGGTAAGGCAACGCTTTTCGACACGCCCTCGGAACTCTTCGAGCCCACCGTGGTCACCCTCGAAAACTTCAAGGAAGTCATCATCGACGGAGGCGTCGCCACGGTCGAGGAACTGTGCACCCCGGCCTACGCGGAGGCCTGTGCCTCCGCCGGCATCAGCTAGGCCCCTCGACCGGAACCTGTCCGTACCGCCCACCCCTTTCTAAACGAGGAAACATGTCATCCCACACAACGATGGCTCCAACGAAGGAAGCCATCCTGTCCCTGACAGGGATCAGCAAGTCATTCGGAGCCGTCGCCGCGCTCAAGGACATTGACCTGGAGGTGGCGCCCGGTGAAGTCGTCGCCGTCGTCGGTGACAACGGCGCGGGGAAGTCAACCCTGGTGAAGGTCCTCTCCGGAGTCCACTCCCCGGACGCCGGCAGCATCACGTTCGAGAGCAGGCCCGAAACCATTCCGACACCCATGGCGGCTTTGAACCTGGGCATCGCCACGGTGTTCCAGGACCTCGCCCTGTGCGACAACCTCAATGTCATCAACAACCTTTTCCTGGGGCGGGAACTGTCCAGGTACCGCCTCAACGAAGTGGAGATGGAGACCCGGTCCTGGGAGCTCCTGAAGCAGCTCTCCGCCAAAATCCCCTCGCTGCATACCCCCATCGCCTCCCTCTCCGGCGGGCAGCGGCAGACGGTCGCCATTGCCCGATCGCTCCTGGGCAATCCCAAGGTGATCATCCTTGACGAACCCACGGCCGCGCTCGGAGTCGCCCAGACAGCCGAAGTCCTCAACCTTGTGGAGAGGCTCCGGGAACGCGGGCTCGGCGTCATCATGATCAGCCACAACATGGCTGACGTCCAGGCGGTAGCGGACCGGGTCGCGGTGCTCCGGCTCGGAAAGAACAACGGCACCTTCCGGGTCGCCGATGTCACCACCGAAGAAGTAATCGCCGCCATCACCGGCGCCAGCGACAACGTCGTGTCCAGGCGTTCCGCCTCCCGCCTTCCGGCACCACCGACCCAGGAATCCGCCTCATGAAAACCACACAAGCCCCCAGCGCGCCGGTGCTGACGATCGACCGGCAGGATGAGCGGCTCCGCACCAGTTCGGGAATCAGGGGAGCCGTCGATTCCTTCCTTGACCGGGTGCGCTCCGGAGACCTGGGCGTCCTTCCCGTGATCGCGGGCCTTGCGATCATCTGGACGGTCCTGCAGATCCTGAATCCGAAGTTCCTCTCCAGCTCCAACCTTGTCAACCTCGCCATGGAATGCGCCGCCGTGGGCGTGATAGCCCTCGGCATCGTCTGTGTGCTCCTTCTAGGCCAGATCGACCTTTCCGTGGGGTCCGTCAGCGGCCTCTCGGCGGCCGTCGTGACGGTCACTTTCGTCAACCAGGGCTGGCCCGTGTGGCTTGCGGTGGGCGGCGCCGTCCTGATGGGGGTGGTGATCGGCTGGTTCTACGGGCAGGTCTTCAACCGGTTCGGCGTCCCGGCCTTTGTCATCACACTCGCCGGGCTGCTCGGCTTCCTCGGGCTGCAGCTCTACGTCCTCGGCCCCATCGGGTCCATCAACATCCCCTTCGATTCGCCGCTGGTGTATTTCGCGCAGTTGGCCTTCGTCCCCGCATGGCTCTCCTACATCCTCGTGGTGCTGGCCGCCGCCGCCTTGTTCCTCACCGACCTCCGCCATGCCCGGGCACGCCGGACGGCGGGACTCTCCAGCCGGCCCCTCCCGTCAATGGCGCTGCGGACTGCCGGCCTCCTGCTCGCCGCCGGCGCCATTGTCTGGTACCTGAACCAGGCCCGCGGCGTGGGCTGGATGTTCGTCTTCTTCCTCGCGCTCGTTCTGGCCCTGAACTACGCACTCACCCGGACCAAGTGGGGCCGTTCAATGTTCGCCGTCGGAGGCAACGCGGAAGCGGCCCGCCGGGCCGGCATCAATGTCAGGGCGGTCTACACCTCGGCGTTCGTCGCCTGCACCACCCTTGCCGCCGTCGGCGGCATCCTCGCGGCCTCCCGGCTGGCCGCAGCGAACCAGGGCAGCGGAGGCGGAGACGTGAACCTCAATGCCATCGCCGCCGCCGTGATCGGCGGCACCAGCCTCTTCGGCGGCCGGGGGAGTGCCTTCGCCGCGCTCCTGGGCATCATCGTCATCCAGTCCATCTCCAGCGGACTGACACTGCTGAGCCTTGATTCATCCTTCCGCTTCATGGTCACCGGGGCGGTCCTGCTCCTGGCCGTCACACTGGACTCAGTGTCGCGCCGTTCGCGTTCCTCCCATGGCAGGGCGTAGGACCGTGGCGCACCCCCGTACCGCCAGCTCAACGAGGAGATTCCCATGGCAGCCATCGCAGTAGACGCCGGAACAACCATGATCAAGGCCGTCGGCTACGACGACGCCGGAATCGAAACGGTCGTCGTCCGGCTTCCCACAGCCGTGGGCCACCCCCACCCGGGGTGGGCCGAGCAGGACATGGATTCGGTCTGGAACGCCGTCGCCGCAGGCATCCGCAGCGTCGCAACACAGCTGGAGGGGACGATCGACTTCCTGGCCATCACCGGCCAGGGCGACGGCAGCTGGCTCGTGGACTCCGACGGCAACCCCACCGGGCCCGCGGTCCTGTGGAATGATGGGCGGGCCGGCGCGATTGTGGAGCAGTGGCGCGGCGAGGGCATCCTCGATGAAACCTTCGCCACCAATGGATCGCTGACCTTCGCCGGACTTCCCAATGCCATTCTGGCGTGGTTCTCACAGCACGATCCGCAGCGGCTCAGGTCCTCGGCGGCCTCGCTCACCTGCGACGGCTACCTGTTCCTAAAGCTCACCGGGGTGGCGGCGGTCGACGGTTCCGACGGCGCCGCGCCGTTCCTGGACATTCGAAGCAAGGAATACGCTCCCGGACTGTTCGCCGCATACGACCTGGCCTGGGCGCGGGATCTGATGCCCGATGTCCTCGCCGATTCCGACCGGACGCGCCCGTTGGCTCCGGCCGCCGCGAGCGAGGTTGGCCTGCCGGCCGGAACGCCGGTGGTCATGTCCTCCTATGACATCGCCTCCACCTCCATCGGTGCCGGAGCAGTCCTTCCAGGTCAGGCCTGCAGCATCCTCGGGACCACCCTGTGCACCGAGGTCGTCATCGACCGGATCGACACCACCGGCGCCCCCGCCGGGTTGACAGTCGCCCTGGGCATCGACGGACGCTACCTGCGCGCCCTGCCGACTCTGGCCGGCGGTGAGGTCATTCAGTGGGCCTGCGCCATGCTGAACTGCGCCACGCCCGCCGAATTCACCGAACTCGCCGCCCGCAGCGCCCCGGGCGCCGAGGGACTGATCTTCCTTCCGTACCTTTCACCCGCAGGAGAACGTGCGCCCTTCCTCGACCCGCAGGCGCGGGGCAGCTTCCTTGGCCTCTCCCTCGCGCACGGGCGCGCCGAACTCGCCCGGGCTGTCCTCGAGGGACTTACCTTCGTCATCCGCGACTGCCTTGAGGCCGCGGGGCCGGCGCCGACGGAACTGCGGGTGTGCGGCGGGGGAGCCGATAACGCCATGTGGCTCGGCCTGATCGCCACCATGACCGGCATTCCGGTCCGAAGGCTCGCCGACGCCGAGGTGGGGGCGCGCGGAGCGTTCCTTGTCGGACTTGCAGCGACGGGCGGAGCCGCCTCCGTGGAGGAGGCCGTTGCAGCCCATGTGCGCATCGATGCCAGCCACGAACCGTCCGCGGCCGACAGCGGTTTCTACGACCGCCTGTACACCGACTTCCTCACCCTGCGCGAGGACGCACGCCGGTCCTGGCCGGTGCTGGCCCGCCTGCGGGCCGACAGCCGGGTATCGCTGTGAACCCCGGGGAGGGCGCGGCCGCATGGATGGGAATCGACCTCGGCACGCAAAGCGTCCGCGTCCTTCTTGTCGATGACTCCGGCACCACGCTGGGCTCGGCCACAGCGCCCCTGACGAGCATCCGGAAGGGAAACCGGCACGAACAGGACCCCGAACAGTGGTGGGGCGCCGTCGTCGCCGCCTCGCGTGAAGCCCTCGCCGGGGTCCCGGGCGTCCCGGTCCGCGGCGTGGCCGTGGACGGAACCTCGGGAACGATCCTCCTTGCGGACGGGCACGGAAACCCGCTGACGCCGGGGCTGATGTACGACGACGGCCGCGCCCACCTGGAAGCGGACCGGGTCAACGACACCGGCGGGCCGACCTGGGCAGCGCTCGGGTATCAGCGGATGCAGCCCTCCTGGGCGCTGCCCAAGCTCGTCTGGCTGCAGGCCCACCACGCGGCCCTGGTGAAGGCGCCCGGCACGCAGCTCATGCACCAGGCCGACTTCATCAACCGGCGGCTGGCCGGCCACAACATTCCGACCGACCTCAGCAACGCGTTGAAAACCGGCGTCCACCTCATGGAGGAATCGTGGCCCGAGGGGCTGTTGGATACCCTCGGCGTTCCACAGTCCGTCCTTCCGCCCCTGGTCCGCTCCGGTACGGTCATCGCCGGCGTCGGCGGCGACGCGGCGGTGCAGGCAGGGATTCCCGCGGGCACACCCGTCATCTCAGGTGCCACGGACGGGTGCGCCGCCCAGATCGGCGCCGGTGCCCTGAGCACCGGGGACTGGAACTCGGTGGTCGGTACGACGCTGATACTGAAGGGCGTCTCCGATACGCTCCTGCAGGACCCGCTGGGGGTCGTGTACTCCCACAAGGGCCCCGACGGACGGTGGCTGCCGGGCGGAGCCTCCAGTTCCGGTGCCGGGCTCATTGCCAGGGATCTCGCGGGGAGGGACCTCGCGGCCCTCGAAGAGGCTGCCCGCACGGTCAGCCCCGGCTCCGTGGTCACCTACCCGCTGGTCTCGCCGGGCGAACGCTTTCCCTTCGCGGCGCCCGACGCCCGGGAGTTCACCCTCGGCGTGCCCGGAAGCGACGCCGAACGGTACGCCGCCATCCTGCAGGGCCTGGCGTATATCGAGAGGCTCTGCTTTGACTACCTCGCTTCCCTTGGAGCCTCCACCTCCGGAAGGCTGACCTTCACCGGCGGCGCCACCAAAAGCCGCTACTGGTCCCAGCTGAGGGCCGACGTCCTGGGCCGGGCGGTCGAGCTGCCGGGCAATTCCGAACCGGCGCTCGGCATGGCCGTCCTCGCCGCCGCCGCCGTCTCCGGCAGGTCGGCCGCGGAGGCCGCCGCAGGGATGGTGCGGATCCGGGACACGATCAGCCCGCGGCCCGAGTATGCAGACCGTTTCGGCCCCGGGTACCTGATGTTCGTGAGCGGGCTCGAAGAGCGCGGATGGCTCAATCCACACACCGCCGCCTACGCACGGAGTAACCTATGACCACCTTTATCCTGACCCGCCACGGCGAAACGATCTGGCACGCCGAGAACCGGTATGCCGGCCGCAGCGATATCCCCCTCACCCCCAAGGGCGAGCAGCAGGGCGCGGGCCTGGCCCGGTGGGCGGCCGGCGCAGGCCTTACCGGCATCTGGTCCTCGACCCTGGGACGGGCGGCCCAGACCGCGCGGGGGTCCGCGGAGGCGACCGGCCTGGAGCTGCACCTGGACCCGCGTCTGGTTGAGCTCGACTTCGGCCAGGGTGAGGGCCTCACCGCCGCCGAGATGCACCGGCAGTTCCCCGACGCGCTTGCAGCCTTCCGCGAGGATCCGGTGGCCTCTCATCTCCCCGGAGGCGAGGACCCGGTGCTCGCCATCCAGCGCTACCACCAGGTGCTGCAGGCGATCAGCGAGGAGGACCCCGACGGGCGGGTCCTCCTCGTCGCTCACTCAACGATGATCCGGCTGGTCCTCTGCAGCTACCTAAGTCTGCCCCTGGCCGCCTACCGCCGCGTGTTCCCCGTCCTTGGCAACTGCTCGTTGACCGAGCTGCGGACCGGCGGCGACGGCGCGGCCCTCCTCCGATACAACGCGCCGGCGCTCCCGGCGTCGTAGGGAAAGTCCGCTCCGGCCGTCCCCCTCCATCTTCCGAAGGAACACGCAATGACAATCCGCATCCTCGCCGCCGGCGACCACTTCGTCCAGAACTCCCTGCTGATCGACGCCATCGAACGCCAGAACCCGGGCGCGGCGTCCTTCTCCGAACTGACACTGCCCTGGCCCGTGACCCCCTTCGGCAGGGTCGCCGAGGTGGACGAGGCCTCCGGCACCGAGGAAGAGCTTATCGAGGCCCTCCAGGGCGTTGCGGTCTGCGCAACGCAGATGGCTCCGCTCACCGAAACCGTCCTGTCGCAGTGCCCTGACCTGTTGCTGTTCAGCATTGGACGTGGAGGGCCCGTCAATGCCAATGTCGAGGCGGCAACCAGGCACGGCGTCGCGGTGACCTATGCTCCGGGACGGAATTCGACCGCCACCGCCGAGCACACTGTGGCGATGATGCTCGCCGCGGCCCGGCGCATCCCGGCGACCCACTCCGACCTGCTCGGAGGCCAGTGGCGGGGCGATTACTACATGTACGACAGCGTCGGACCCGAACTGGACGGCAGCACCGTCGGACTGGTGGGATACGGTGCCATCGGACGCAAGGTCGCCCGGATCCTCACCGGTTTCGGCGCGCGGGTCCTCGTGCACGACCCGTACGTCACCCAGGAGGTCCTTGGTGACTCGGCGCGGTTGGTCGGGTTGCCGGAACTGCTTGGCAGCTCACGCATTGTGTCCCTGCACGCCAGGGTTACTGCAGAAACCACCGGCATGATCGGGGCGGAGGAGATAGCAGCCATGCCACGGGGGTCGATCCTCGTGAACTGCGCACGGGGTGCCCTGCTCGACTATGAGGCGGCGTTGGACGGGCTGGAATCGGGCCGGCTTTTCGGAGCGGCGTTCGATGTCTTTCCCGAGGAGCCGATTCCGTCGGATTCGCGGCTGCTCACCACGCCCGGAGTGGTGATGACCCCGCACCTCGCCGGGTCGAGCAGGGAGACGGCCCACAACGCCGCGTCCATTATCGCCGGTGAGATCGGGCGCCATCTGCGGGGAGAGCCTCTCAAATACTGCGCCAACCCCGACGTTTTCGCCACCGGACATCGGATCACCCGCTGACCGGACCGGGCCGGGGCATTGTGCGCCAGGGGTGTTTTATTGGGAGGACAGGGCCCGTCGTGTGCTGCCGGTTGCGGACAGGAACCGGCGTGGGACCTTGAGCCGAATACGGCGCGCGGACCGGCCCGGGGGTCTTACCGGCCGATGACCGGTCCTGCACGTTGCACCCGGTGATCTGCATCCTCGGGGGAGCGTGCTCAACCAGGACGGTTCCCCCGCAAAAAGGCCTCGATCGGGTAGGCCGCGATCAACGCTGGACGCGCTCGGACGGGCACGCAGACTTAGTTCAACCCGTATCGTCCGGCTTATGGTTTAGCGTTTTCCCGGCGCGTAAGCTGTCGCTAACTCAGCTAGCGAAAGGGAAGTCATGGACGACTCGAACGTTTTCACTGAAATTGGAAAATTGGTCGAAGAAGAGCATGATCTGAGGTCGGGCGCTGACGATATCGGGCCATCAGCTAGATCGGACACAGCCTCTAAGTTGAAGCGTATTGAGCAGGACCTTGACCGGTGCTGGGACCTTCTTCGACAGCGGCGTGCACGGCGCGAATTCGGCCAGAACCCGAAGGAGGCGCAGGTTCGTCCCGCAGGGCAGGTCCAGGGCTACAAACAGTAACACCGCCCCCGCTGGCCATGGTGCCGTCCCCCAGGCGGAGCGGGTATCGGCCACCCCAAGGAGCCGACCGGGTCAGCACGGACGACGCTGAACCTGGACCCATCCGGCCGGTGGCAACCGGTGCTACGAGCCGGTGGGGCGGGGGAGCGGCGTTGGGCCCGACGGTACTGGGCGAGCTCTGCCCGTTGGATCGGCGCGGGCGTCACCAGGTGCCCTGGAAGGGCGCTGCGGAGGCGGTGGCATGCACCGGGCAGAGCTCGCCGGAGGCGGTGGCATGCACCGGGCCGCGCCCCGGCGGGGGAGCGGGCGGCGGGAACGAACAGTGCGGGGCCGGCTTCATGCCCGAATTACAGCGCCTTGGACTGCCGGGTCAGCGGAGATTCGTATCGGCGGGACGTTTCCTCCCTGGCTCCCGAGCGCCGAGCCCGGCCGCCGCAGTACCGGGGCCCGCGCCGGAGGAATACGTTTAGGCCGGGTGCACCTTGTTGATCAGGTCCAGGGATATTTCCCACAGGCGTTCGGCTGCTGCCGGGTCCAGCGCGTAGTCCCTCACCCCGTGCACACCGTTGATGATCTGCGGAACGACGTCCGCTTCACGGCAGTCTTCAAAGTACCGCCCGCCGATCCCATCCAGCAGGGATGACGTTGCGGCGAAAACGGACGTGGCCGCGCCCTGTGCCGGAGTCTTGACCAGCAGACCCGACGCTGCGGCGGCGGCCTGCGCCGCGGCTTTGGCCCCGGGCGCCCAGTGCCGTTGCAGGTTGGTCCAGATACCTCCTGGCATGACGGCGTTGACGGTGATGCCGTCTGCGGCCCAGCGCCGGGAGGCTTCGACGGCAAAGAGCACATTGGCGGTCTTGGACTGCCCGTAGGCCTGCCCCGGATCATACGGCCGCCGTTTGAAGAAGAGATCGTCGAAGACCACCTCGGAATTCCCGTGCCCACTCGAACTGACCGAGACGATGCGCGCTGTCCGTGCTGCGGCAAGTGCGGGACGCAGGCCCACGGCGAGGGCGAAGTGGCCAAGATGGTTGGTGGCGAACTGCAGTTCCCACCCCTGCTCCGTATAGGTCTCGGGAGTCATCATGATGCCCGCATTGTTGACCAACAGGTGCAATGGCCCGTTCCATGCGGCGGCAAACCGGTCCACCGAGGTCGGGTCCGCAAGATCCAGCGCGGCGGCCCGCGCCCGGGTGTTTCCGGTGCTGTCGATAATCGCCTGCGCGGTGAGGTGCCCGGCGCCGGGGTTGCGCACGGCCAGGGTGACAGCGGCCCCGGCGTGGGCCAGGGCGCGGGCCGTTTCCACGCCGATGCCCGATGACGCTCCGGTCACCACCGCGGTGGTGCCCGTCAGGTCGACATCCCGGACGACGTCAAGGGCGGTGCTTCGCGCAGTGAAGGCCGGGTCGTGAAGTCTCACGGGGATCAGCCCAGCCTGGTGAAGGAGATTCCACCGTCGATGCTCAGGGTGCTTCCGTGCATCATGCCCGCCTCGTCCGAGGCGAGGAAAACGGCGCCGTAGGCGATGTCGTCGGGGCGGACCACGGCGCCGGCAGGGGTGCCTGCCGTGATGGCGTCGAGAATCTCCCGTGACGCCTCATTGCCCGGGGTGAGGGTGGCACCCGGTGCCAGAGTGTTGACCCGCACACCGCTGGGGCCGAATTCGGCTGCCCAGGCCCTCGTGAGCTGCTCCAGGGCGGCCTTGGTCGCGGTGTACATTCCGGCATAGGGGGTGCCGACCCCTGCCATCCAGGAGCCGACGTTGATGACCGACCCACCGCCGCGGGCGGCCATGCCGGGCAGGATCGAACCGGCCAGCACGTGCGGTGCGCGCACGTTCACCGCGAGCATCGCGTCGAGGTCGGCATCCTCGAGTCCTGCCGTGCTGGTGGCTGGGTAGATGCCCGCATTATTGACAAGAATGTCCACGCGGTCCTCGAGGAGGGCCTCGGCGTCTGCGGCGAACCGGCGGATCTGGTCGTAGCTTCCGGCCAGATCAACGGCCAGGAAGTCCGAGCGTCCGCCGGCGTCCCGGATCAAGCGGACCACGGTGTCTCCCCGGGCCGTGTCCCTGCCGCTGACCAGGACGTGCGCCCCTTCTGCTGCAAGCGCCCGGGCGATGGCCTCACCGATTCCGCTGGTGGAACCGGTGACGACGGCGCGCTTGCCTTCAAGACGGCCAAGCGATGCGCGGGATGGGGACAGGGTGGACACAGCGGGCGGAGCAGAAGGGGTCATGGTTCAGTTTTACGGGGCCATGGCTGCGCCAACAAGGGCCCTGCCCAGCCGGGGCACGGCAGGACCAGCCTCGGGCGGAGCCGACCTTCTACCATGGGGGACATGACCGCAGACAGAAGCCAGCTCGGGGCGTTCCTGCGTTCCCGGCGCGACCAGTTGACGCCCGGCCAGGCGGGCATGCAGGCCTTCCCAGGTCCCCGGCGCGTGCCGGGGCTGCGGAAGGAGGAGCTGGCGGTCCTGGCAGGGGTGAGCCCTGACTACTATGGCCGGCTGGAACAGGGACGGCAGGCCAATATTTCGCGTTCGGTGCTGGAGGCCCTTGCCCGGGCCCTGCGCCTGACGGATACGGAACGGGACCATCTTTTCGACCTGGCGGGCCCGCCGGACCGGCCGGGAAGGTCGCCCGCGTCGGTGCAGCAGGCCGATCCGGGGCTGCTGCGCCTGATGGGCTCCCTCGATCACCTTCCGGCGCTGATTTTGGGCCAGCGTTCCGATGTACTGGCAACGAACAGGCTGTTCACCATCGTGGTGCGCGATCTGGAGCCGTTCTCCTCCTTCGGGAGATTCCTGTTCCTTGATCCGCTCGCACGCCAGCGGATCATTAATTGGGAACATTTCGCTGCCGCGTCCATTGCGGCGCTGCGGCGCGAATCCGGACGCCGGCCACACGACACGCGGCTGAAAGCCCTCATCGATGAACTGCGCAGCAAGGACGAGGACGCCGCCCGTTGGTGGGATGACCACACGGTGCAGGACTATGCCTCGGTCGCCAAGCAGATCAGGCATCCGCTGGCCGGTGAACTGTCCTTCGACCTTGAAATGGTCACTCCTCCGCTCGACCCGGACCAGCGCCTTATCGTCTACACGGTTCAGCCCGGGTCGGAAACGGCGCAGAAGATCCCGTTCCTCGCAAGCTGGAACGCGCAGGACACGGTCAAGCCGCTGACTTGAGCAGCCGCCCCGTCGGGCCCTGCGCGCCCTCGTCGGAGCGGCCCATTCGATCCACCGACAGGATTTCCGACACGGCGCGTTTCGCGAAAAGATCCCTCAGGCCCGATGAAAACCAACGGTGCGCAGAAGGCGTACCGGTGGGCCATAGGCAAAGGCCAGGGTCGGGGATACCGGCTGACATCCGACGCATCGCATCTTCAGCAAGCCGTGGACCGGTAGCCGCCGGCCGGTGAACCTCGACGTGGGTGCATTCAGCAGTGTGCCCGGAATGCAGGCGACCTGAGACGGGCTGCCGCCGGCCCAAAAACCCCGCGGCCTTGGGCCAGCAGGCGCATGTCACCCTCGGTCACCGTTCTGCGCCAGGAGGACGCTGCGGTGCTGCAGCGACCTTGGGGAGCGCGCGCGGTGGCCTGGAACGGGAATACCCGTTGCCGCGCCGTAAACCGCCTGGCTCAGCTTGCCGGCACGGGATTCTTGCGGCGGGCCGGCGCACCGGCAACAAGCAGGGCCGCCATGGCCACGCCCGCGCTGAGGATCATCCCGGGCCGGTACTGTTCGAGCATGGCCTGGGCGTCGGCGGCTCCGGCCGGCGGGCCGCTGTGACTGCTGACCAGGGCCGTGGCGACGGCCAGCACCAAAGCGGCCCCCACCTGTGTGCTTGTCTGGATGAGCCCGGCGGCCAGGCCTTGTTCCGTATTCCGGATGCCCGCTGTGGCCTGCACATTGATGGAGGGGAAGGCAAGGGCGAAACCGACTCCGAGCAGGAGGACTGATGGCAGGATGTCGGTGACGTAATTCGGGGTGGTGCCTACGCGCAGGAACAGGAGGTAGCCGAGCGTCAGGGAGGCCAGGCCTGTCAGGATCAGGCGCTGGGTTCCGAATTTATTGATCAACCGGTCTGCGAAGGGAGCGCTGGATGCCACCAGCAGGCCTGTGGGGAGCAGGGCCAGCGCCATGTTCAACGGAGTCCATCCCAGCACCGACTGGAGGTAGAGCGTCAGGATGAACTGAAAGCTCAGGTATGAGCCGAACAGTCCGACGGCGCTGAGGTTGGCACGGGCGACCGCACCTTCTTTGAGGATGCCGAACCTGATCAGGGGGTGTGGGACGCGCTTTTCGATCAGTGCGAAGGTGATCAGCACTGCCGCGGAGGCCGCGAACCCGATGATGGTCGCCGCTGACCCCCATCCCGCTCCCGGTGCCGCGACGAGGGTGTACACCAGCCCGAGCATGCCGGCTGCGAGGGTGAGAGCACCCCAGAGGTCGTGGCCGCTTTCCTGGTCCCTGCTCTCGGCAGTGTCCCGGGGAACATATTTCAGGCCCAGGAGGACAATGGCGACCGCGACGGGAACGGACACGAGGAAGGTGAAGCGCCAGCTGAGGGAGGTCATGAGGCCTCCAACGACCAGCCCGAGTGAGAACCCGCTGGCGCCGAAGGTGGTGAAGATCGACACGGCGCGGTTCCTCTCCCGGCCCTCGGCGAAGTTGGTCGTGATGATCGAGAAGGCCGCCGGAGCCGTGAATGCTGCGGCCAGTCCCTTGATGAACCGGGTGGCGATAAGCAGAGCCGGGTCATCGACCAGACCGCCGAGTAGGGAAGCGGCCGCGAAGACGCTCAGGGCGATGAGGAAGATCCGGCGGCGGCCCAGCAGGTCGGCCATCCGCCCGCCGAGCAGAAGCAGGCTGCCGTATCCGAGCACGTAGGCGGAAACGATCCACTGCAGGGATTCGGTCCCGAGCCCCAGTTCCGCTCCGATCGAGGGCAGTGCCACGCCGACCATCGAGACGTCCAGGGCGTCCAGGGCCAGGGCTGTGCACAAGACCATCAGCAGCATCCATTGGGCGCGGTTCCAGGGAACGGAAGGACTGCGCTGATCAGTCGGTCGGTTTGGGGTGGAGAGCGTCGTCATCACCCGAGGTTACATGATGCGTCATATGATTCCTAGGAATCTTATGACGTGGACTCAATTGTTTCTTTCCGTTACAGTTGCCCTATGGCAACCCCGCAGGACAGCCAGCTGGTCGAGCAGTGGCGCAGCATCCAGGGCACTTACTTCCGCACCGCTGCTGCTCTCGACCGGGCGCTCGAGGCGCAGTTCGGGATCGGGCTGACGGAGTTCGAGATTCTGGACCTGGTGGCGGAGCATCCGGACAACGCGTGCAGGATGAAGCAGCTCGGTGAACGCACGCCCCTCACACAGAGTGCGCTGTCGAAGGTGGTGGACCGGCTGGACCGGGCCGGACTGATCTCCCGCCGTTCGTGCGAGGATGACCGGCGTTCTCTCTATTTGCAGCTCACCGGCGCAGGCCAGGCGCTTCATGACCAGGCGGCCATTAGACATCGGGCGCTGCTGAAGGAGAATCTTCCCTAAGCGCCGTCAG
The DNA here is from genome assembly GCF_902805515.1 of uncultured Arthrobacter sp. Lineage (GTDB taxonomy): Bacteria > Actinomycetota > Actinomycetes > Actinomycetales > Micrococcaceae > Arthrobacter_D. Next base: position 86,925 of record NZ_CADCTE010000101.1, read on the forward strand.
AATCGGATGGAGGCAGTACAGTACGCCTTCCATGACGGTTCTGTTTCTGCGGTGAGGGTGCCACCAGCGCCGCCGGATGGGCCCCAACTCAGGCAAGAGCCCCACGGCTGATTGCGCGGGCATGCCCGACACGGGGCCGGATTTCGGATCCACGCCATGGACGAGGCAAGCCGGGTCATTGCCGGGGCCCAGGCCGGCCAGACCCACCGGGTGATCCGCCCGGGAACTCCGTGCCCCTGTCAATCACGCCCGAACATGATGCCACCTGACCCGTGGACCAACCGCGGCAGCGCCCTGACAGCGCCGCCTGCAGCCATGTCAACACAAGTTGACATAACGTCGGTTATCGGCGAAGTGAAAGAGTGATTCCAATGCTCGGGGATGACCCCGTGGGCGGCGGATGCCGATTCTCAGGGGCGTCGCTGCCCGGTTCCGGTCCCTGACGCAGCGCGCCGGCCTCCCGTCCAGCACTTCTCGCCCGCAGACATTGTCTAATTGGTCAATATCTGGCCGGGGCGCGGTGTTCGACAGGGTTTTCCAGCGGGGTCGATGAGTTAATTTTTCTGCGGAAATTAAGGATTCTTGGAGTTTTCCAACGGGCAAACAGTTTAAGATTAATCTTTTCCGTATCCCCGCGGGAAGGGCTTTTCGTCGGTGGCGTGGGGGTCGGAGGAGTTCCGCACGTCGCGCGGGAACCCGGGCGCGGACGGGCCTTCGCATGTTTTTGATCAACCCCTGCGGGCAGCGCCGGCGCGGGCGGCTGCAGCGGCATGGAAGCCTGCTTTTCCGGGGAGATCGGCTTTCGAACAGTTAATCGGCTGCTGTGTGCACCTTCACCCGTCTGCAGATCGCAATAGGGTGATTTTTACCGGCATGACGGACGCGGGGAATAAGTTCTCTAAGGGCACGGTTGAGTCTGTCGAGTCGAGCGGTTCATTTTCGAGAAGTTCGCAGCTAATGCGGTTCCATTT
>NZ_CADCTE010000102.1 GCF_902805515.1 uncultured Arthrobacter sp.
CCGAGCACCGTCGAGATGTCGCTCGCCACGGATTACGCGGTCCAGCCGGCGTGGCTTAACAGGATCGCCCACCGCCCATTCTTCCGCGGCCTCACGGAAGACCTGCTCCGGCGCTCCATCCGGCGCTTCGAGGAGAGGCTCAGGTAGATCGCCGGTGGCCTCGGTCTCTCCTGCTCGCGAGCCACCGCCCCGACCTATCCCCGTCCGACGACCCGCCGGTCTCCGACACCACCGCGGTCCTCGCGCCGCCGCTCATCTCCGGTACTTTTGTCTTGAACGTCCCGAAGGACTGCTTGCCAGCCGGGGGCTCCTCTCCCGCCTTCGCGGACCTTGCGCGCCGGAGCATCGTCGGCCTGGGTGCCAGGCGGCTTGGTGGGCGTTCTCTATAACCTAGATATCCTGCTCGACGATCTCCACGATCTCGCAGTCCTCGGCCACCGTGTCGTCGGGGTTGGCCGTCACCCTATCCGTGCCGGGTCCGCACTCGGCCGTATCTGGGGTGGTTCCCGACTCGAAGTGGTGGTCGTTGAGGCCGATCCTGTCGTTGCCGTCCCCGCCGGAGGCCGTGACGGTACCGCCCAAGCCGAAGCCGATACCATCTTCGCCGGGGCCGCCGACCATCTCGTTCGCGGCGAGCACGTCGTCGCCGTCGCCGCCCACGACCCGGTCGTAGCCGCGCCCGCCCCAGAGCGTGTCGTCGCCCGCGAGGCCGAAGGCCGTGTCGTCGCCGGCGTCACCGTTCAGCCAATCTCTGCCCTTCCCGCCGATCAGCTCGTCGGGGCCGGCCAGGCCCTTGACGTAGTCGTCGCCGGCCCTGCCCGAAATCCTGTCGGCGTGCGGGGTGCCCTCGATGCTGTCCTTCTTCGCGGTGCCGTTTATGGTCTTCGCGAGCACCGCCCCGCTCGCCAGCACGAGCAGCAACGTCGCCACCATCATCACCGATAAGGTCCTTCTAGCCATCCCTCTACCCCTCATTTCGGTCGGTCGTTCCCGTCTCTCCTGCGCAGACTACATGCTTGTCGCGCGTGTCCGCGCTCTTCCGAATCGCCCCTAGCATCTCGCTACGGGATCGCCTGCCAGTCGGGGTTTTCGTAGCCGTACTCGGACGGGACGACGAGCCGCGCACGGTTTCTGTCGTCCAGAGGGGCCGCCTTCATGGTGTAGATGCCGTCCCTGGCGAAGGCCAGCCTCTTCCCGTCGGGGGACCAGACGGGGTCGCGGTACCAGCCCTTCCGGGTCAGGCGGGTAGGCTCCGTGCCGTCGGCCTTCATCGTGTAGATCTCGGGCGTGAAATCGTGGCTCCGCGGCCTGTCCCGGCCGCTCTCGAACACTATTTTGGTGCCGTCAGGGGACCAGTTGGGAGAGGTGTTGGCCGAACGGGTGGCCGTGAGGCGGACGGGCTCGTTGGACGGGCCCTCGGGGGAGGGGTCCATCACGTAGATCTCCGGCCCCGTGGTCCGCGGGGTGGTGCCCCGCGAAGAGGCGAAGGCGAGGCGCGTCCCGTCGGGCGACCATGCGGGACCATAGCCCCCCTTCGCGTCGTCGGTGAGTCGGACCTCGCCCGTGCCGTCGGCGTTGATGGCGTAAACGTCGTAGGTCTCGTAGTAGTAGAAGTAGTCCCCCATATCATCGCGGTGATACTCCACCCTGGTGAAGGCTATCCTCGTGCCGTCGGGCGACCAGGTCGGCTCGGACTCACTGAAACCCGCGCTCTCGGTCAACCGGGTCTTGCCGCTCCCGTCGGCGTTCATGACGTAGAGGTCGGAGAGGCTATCGCTGCCGAAGCCCTCGTCGCCCCCGCTGACGTAGGCGACCTTCTCGCCGTCGGACGACCACGCGGCGTGCCTGTCGTCGATGCCGCTGTTCCTGGTCAGGTTGATCCCGCCGGTGCCGTCGGGGTTTGTGCTCCGGATCTCGGCATCAGACCGCCCGGCAGACTCGTAGGCTATCCTGCCGTTCGTCCCGGGGAATGCCGCCTGTGCGGGCCCCGCCGCCGCCAGCAAGAGGAGCAATGCTCCCGCCAGGAGCACCGGTGTCATCCTCTTCGCCACGCATCCCCTCCTCGACAGTCCTGCATAGCCCGCAACCCGGTAAACCGCTCCTCCGGATGGGGATCAGCCGGATGCTAGCAGGGGGATACCCGCGGGTCGTGGTAGCAGGGTCCCATCTTCGGGAGAGATCGAGAGGAGAACCTGGCGGAGCGCGGCGCGCTAGAGGTCGCGCTCTTTCCCGTTCTCTTCGTGGGGCTCCGGCTCGAACTCTTCCTCTTCCTCCTCGTCGGTGCGGGCGAGGTTGTGGGCCGTGACCTCGGTGGTCGGGTTGACGTAGCGGGCTATGACGATGGAGAGCTCGTACATGACGATCAGGGGCACGGCGAGCATGACCATCGTGAACGGGTCTGGCGAGGGCGTTATGGCCGCGGCGAGGACGGTGTTGCCGACGACGGCGTGTTTGCGGTACTTCTTGAGCAGGTTGGCGTCGATGAGCCCGAGCTTCGCGCACACGTAGGTGGCAGCCGGCAGCTCGAACACTATCCCGCACGCGAGCAGGAACCGCGTGGTGAAGGCCAGGTAGAACGACGGCGTTATGATGGTCTCGTAGCGTTCGGTGTCCCAGTCGAGCAGGAAGTTCAACCCCGCCGGAAGAACGAAAAAGTAGCCGAAGGCTATCCCCGCGAGAAAGAGCGAGGAGGCGAGCGTGATCAGGATGTAGGTCGTCACGCGGCCCATATCGCCGACGGCCGGGGCCACGAATGCCCAAGCCTGGTAGAGCAGGACCGGGATGCTCAGCACGAAGGCCGCCCATAGGGCCAGCTTCATGTCGCTGACGAACTGCTCCCCCACGGAGGTGACGAAAAGCCTCTGGCCCTGGAACGTGTCGCCGGCGGGCGCGAGCAGGGCGTAGAAGAGTCGCTCGCGAAAAAACCACGTAACGATGGCCGCCAGGATGAAGATCGCGGCGACCTTGATGATCCTGGTCCTGAGCTCGCCC